>NZ_JAKREY010000011.1:0-162323 GCF_022348265.1 Alteromonas sp. Cnat3-28 | reverse complement strand
GATAGAGCATTCATGGCTGTTTGGCCTCAGTGAAGTTTGGCGATTGATCTGATCACCAAACGTCATGAATGTTCCTATCTTTTTTTATCTCACTGATATCGTTATTTTATTTGTGGGGATACCTCAGGGTCAGTGTACATTTTCGTCTTCAGGGGTTTTTGAGCGATTAAATGTACTCTGACCCCATTATTTGAGGGTTATTGTGTTGCCGCCTTTTTCTTTTGATGCGTAGAGTGCCCGATCGGCGCGCTGAATAAGTGTCTCGAGTGTATCGCTTTGCTGCATGAGAGTGACGCCGAAGCTCGATGATAATGACACTTCTGAAATAACGATTGCGTTTATTCCTTCACGTACTTTCTCCACCAAATTAAGGGCGTTTTGCTCGCTGATATTAGGCAGAAGCAGTACAAATTCGTCGCCGCCGAAACGGGCAAAAACATCCGCTTTACGCACAATATCCTTCGTCACCTGACTTAAGCGGCGCAATGCATTGTCGCCGTCTACATGGCCTAATTCGTCGTTAATACGTTTAAACTTATCTAAATCAAACATAACGAAATAAAGCGAGCTTCCAGATTCACGACTCTGAGCCATTTCAAGTGCGCTGCGCTGGGCCAAATACTCCCGCGTATAAGCTTGGGTTAAGGTATCCACAAAAACACGGTCTTTGAGCAGAGCATTGTCTGCTTGTAACTGAGGAATGGCTATACCAAATAAAGCGTTGGCTGCAATAACGTTGAGTGCAAACTGATACACTTTGACGTAATCCATTAAGGCGAATATATGCACCAGCAAAACAATGCTTAGGCTGCTTATTGCAAGGCTTATAACATTGCGCTTCGTACTTTCAGTACACGCTATCCACATGTGGGTAATGGCGAGAAAAAAGATAGCAAATGCACTGTCACGAGACTGGGTAAGTTTTGCCAGTAACATGACGAATAGTATGAGGGCCAAATTGACTGCCACTTTTTTAAAGTAGCTGTGTAAATCGGATGAAGCGCAGTTAGAAAATGCCAAAAGGTCTATTTTAGAAGCCGCACTTATTTTTACTAACAAGCCAGCAAAAAGAGGTGCAAGCACTACAACACCAGCCATATCCCCTATCCAAAAGGGCAGCATTGCCTCTTTAATATCCGCTGCTGACATCTGATTAGTTAGAACAAGTGAACCAATGACAAGTTGCGTGGCAACTAACGACGAAATACAGCCGATAATTAAGAACGAGACGATTAATTGGGGTGTGGTGACGTCGGGTTTTCTCAATAGATGGCCGAGAACACTGGCTCCTGCATAGTAAGGGAGCATATGTGCAACGCCGAATAACACGCCGCCCCACATCATTTCTACGTTACTTAACGGCAGCAAGTAGTTATGACCATTCCAGACGGTAATCGCAATGGCTGCCACCATAATAGGCACCACCGCGCGCCAACCTAAAACTAAGAAGCATGCAAGGGTGTAACCTGCCGCAGGAAACCAAACACTGGCGTGTTCAGTGTATTCAACAATGCGTCCAATTTGCCATATGGCAATCCAAGACAAGATAATAAATACATCTTGATACAAGCCAGACAGTGGCTTAAACGGCCAAAAAGAACGACCTGTCTCGGCATGTTCATGAACATTCGAGGTTGGCTTATCTACCTTGGACGCTTGTTGCGACCTTGACTTCGAGATAGCAGGTTTTTCCATGAGGACACAAAAACTACGACTTCAGTTTTCAGTGTATAACGAGTGAGCGTTAAAATCTATACGCCCTAAGTGCGGCTCTCTAGACCTTTAAGAATGCGGCTTACTCAAAGGTTAACATCCCGCAAAAGAATGAGTAGTAAAGGTCTGTATTTTCGAGATAAATAGCGCCTAGACAAATTGAATAAGCTCTTCTAATGAATCAAGCTGAACGTGTGGAAGTACTGAAACGGGTTCTAATTTCAACTGCATTGGACGATTACATGCAAACCATGCCGACTGATAGCCTGCATTAATGGCACCGAACACGTCTTTAATAATATTATCGCCCACATGTAAAATGTGCGACGGCGTTACCTTTATCAGTGAGGCCGCTTCATCAAACATGTTTTGAGCAGGCTTCATAGGCCGTTCCACACTGGCGTGTAAGATCGCCGTGAAGTAACGGTCTAACCCTACTTTTTGCGCGTTTACATTGCCGTTAGTAATACCAACGAGCGGTAAGTGCTGGCTAAGTTTATCGAGGGTGTGGTGCACATTACTGACTAACGCAAAATCGCTTCTTGCGTCATAAAAACAATTAAAGCAGCCGTCTACAGCAGCACGTAATGCAGTGTCTTCTGTAGGGACTATTGATAACTGGTTTGCTGGCGTGCCAGATAGTGCAGCGCTTAATACAACGCGACGAAGCTGCCCCATATCAGAAGCCAACCGCGCGTCTTTGGCGATAGCCGCACGTTTAAGCTGTAGCCAATCAAGTGATGTTAGCTTAGCTGCCTGTTGGTGATGTTCAGCAATATGCGCTTGAAGGGCTTGCTCTGCGCGTCGAATAATAGGTTCATTATTGTAAAGGGTGTCATCGAGGTCGAAGGTCATAGCCTCGACACTATTGATAGACCTGAAAAACTGCATTGGGAAACCTTCTAGTAGCGTTATTTCTTATGTGCGCGAGGGTGAGCCGCGTCATAAACCTTAGCGAGATGCTGAAAATCCAGATGGGTATAAACTTGTGTCGTTGACAAGTTAGCATGACCTAATAGCTCTTGCACCGCACGCAAATCTCCGCTGGATTCTAATACGTGGGTAGCAAAGGAATGGCGCAGTTTGTGAGGGCTTACTTTTTGTGACAGAGACTGTTCGCTTGCCATTTTATCGAGGCGATTAGCGACTTGTCGATTGGATATGCGGGTTTTGCGCTTACTCACAAAGACCGCACTTTCGTAAGGTGATGCGTAGGCAGGGCGTACCTTTAACCACGCGTTAAGCGCTTTTTGTGCGTGTCGGCCTAACGGAAGTATTCGCTGTTTACTTCCTTTACCCATGACCTTCACCGTACCGTCCTTTAGACAGTCGGCCAAATTAAGCCCAGTCAGTTCGCTCAAGCGCAGTCCACAGCCATAGAGTAGCTCAAACATAGCCACATCACGTAACTGCATACCCTCATCGTCGTCACTGCTTCGGGGGGAGGCATTAAGAAGCTGCTGCATTTCATCTACGCTTAGTTGCTTAGGCAATGGCTTCCCTTGCTTCGGAGCTTGAATACCTTCTACAGGGTTGCTGAATAGTTGCTGATGATCGATAAGATATTGGCAGAAGGTTCTAAGTGCCGATAGGCGCAATGCTATACTGCGCGGGCTGTGCCCTGACATCTTTGCATCAGCCATTACCCGCTTTATGTCGCTTGGCGTTAGTCCCGACCACTCGTAAAGCCCAAGTAACTTTGCAACTTCGGTAAGCTGGCGCTGGTAGTTTTTGATGGTGTGAAGAGATAGCCCACGCTCCACCTGTAGATGTAGCAGAAACTTATCTAGCCATTGCTGGCAAGGCTCGCTTATCAATGCGTCCGTAGACACTACACCTAATATCCCATCATTTCAGGCAAGATGATATTAAGCACTTGCTGAAGCTGTTGAAGTAACAGGGTGTCCATATCTGGAGTGAAGTGGCTGGCGTCACTGCTGCTAATACCTAAAATACCGAGTTCACGGTTGTCACCAAGCAGCATTAGCGCTACAGACTCCGCAGGGCTTTCTCCGAAAAGAAGCTGGCGTTCGTGCTGAGATAATCGACCAAAGAAAAAGTTGGTATTTTTAAAACGTTTTTCAGTAAATAAACGTTGCTGTAGCTCAGGGATCGCGTGCGGACCTTTAAAGCTTTTAATGACCGCCGACGACAATTGTAAACGCTCTTGAAGCACATCTTCCAAAGTAAACTGAACTTCGGCAACACTTTCACAGCGCAGAAGCTGCACGTTTAAATCGGTGTAAACGCGATATATTTTTTCGTTTTGTTTAGCGATGCTCACCAGCTGATTGAGTTTAAAATTAAGCTGCCTAACTTTCTTTCGAAGCTGATCGCTTTGAATTTCTACCAGTGAAACACTGCCTTTCTGCTCGTGGGGAAGCTTAATTTTTTCAAGAAGGTCGGAGTGCTCGGCAAAGAACTCAGGGTTTTGTAACAAGAACGCGCGCACATCGGCACTCGACAATTCCGTTGTGTCGTTAAATGGCTCAATCAATTGCGTAGCGTTAGACTGCCCTGATAATTCGCTCATAGATTTATATGTCCGTCGTACACGTGCTCAGCAGGCCCTGTCATTTTTAACACGTTATCTGGGCCAGGCCAGCGTATACGTAAACTGCCTCCGGGTAAGTCTACCCGCACATCTTTTCCTAATTTACCCTGAATCTGGCCAATTGCAACCGCCGCACAAGCGCCGCTACCACAGGCCAAGGTTTCACCTGAACCTCGCTCAAATACGCGAAGTTTAATATGTGACTCATTGATTATTTGCATAAAGCCAACGTTTACGCCTTCAGGGAAGCGTTCGTGCTTTTCAACAAGCGGACCAATCTCGGCCACATTAGCAGTATCAACGTCGTCGACTTCCATCACGCAATGTGGGTTACCCATCGATGCCGATCCAATGAATAGCGTGCTTTCGCCGACTCGCAATATGTAGGTGTTTTCTTGCTTATTGGCTTTAAGTGGAATATTCGCAGGTTCGAATTCAGGTTTACCCATGTTCACAGTAACCTGACCGTCTTTCTCAAGATACAGCACCATTTTTCCAGCTTTGGTGCTTACGACAATTTTGTTGCGATTAATGAGACCTTTTTGCTTAACAAAACGTGCGAAGCAGCGCGCGCCATTGCCACACTGTTCTACTTCCGAACCATCCGCATTGAAGATACGATAGTGGAAGTCTTGCTCAGGATCGTAAGGCGGTTCCACCATCAACAGCTGGTCGAAGCCAATGCCGAAGTTTCGGTTAGCCAGTTGCTGAATTTTTTCTTTAGAGAAAAAGACGTTCTGAGTAACGTTATCAATAACCATGAAATCGTTACCCAAACCGTGCATTTTAGAAAATTGAACCTGCATTAAACGCGCATCTATCTTGTTAGTTTGTCTCTAGTTTACGGAAGTTTGTACTCACCTTGCCAGAGATCTTTTTGTTTTTCTCTTTCGCGAACCACAATTGCTTTGTCACCGTCTACCATAATCTCGGCTGGACGACAGCGGCTGTTGTAGTTTGACGCCATAACAAAACCATAGGCACCGGCGCTGCGAACTGCAAGTAAGTCTGTTGGTTCAATGGCTAATTCACGATCTTTTCCTATAAAGTCACCAGTTTCACACACTGGGCCTACTACATCGTAAATACGTGGTGTTGCCGTAGTTTCTTCTTTTACAGGAATAATTTTTTGCCAAGCTGAGTAAAGTGCAGGGCGTAATAAGTCGTTCATTGCAGCGTCGACAATGGCGAAGCTTTTTTCTTCACCTTCTTTAATGAATTCAACTTCGGTAACTAAAATACCAGCGTTTGCTGCAATAGCGCGGCCTGGCTCAAGAATAAGCTTTAGGTTTTCACGGCCTACCATTTTTTCAGCCATGGCTTGTGCATAGGCTTTAGGATGAGGTGGTTGCTCGTTGTTATAAGTAACGCCAAGACCACCGCCCACATCTAAATGTTCAATGATAATGTTACGTTCAGCTAATTCATCAATAAGCAAAAGTAGGCGCTCCAAGGCGTCTACGAATGGGCCGATTTCTGTGAGCTGTGAGCCGATATGGCAGTCCATACCAACAACATTTAAATGAGGTAGCGATGCGGCCAATTCATAGGTAGCAAGCGCTCGCTCACGGGCAATACCGAATTTATTTGCCTTCAAGCCTGTAGAAATATAAGGGTGAGTTTTGGCATCCACATCCGGGTTTATGCGCAGTGAAATAGGGGCTTTCGTGCCCATTTCGCCTGCAACCTGGTTAATTCGATGAAGCTCTGGCTCTGATTCTACGTTGAAACACATGATGCCTTGTTCTAGCGCATAGCGAATTTCATCATGCTTTTTACCAACGCCTGAAAATACTACCTTACTTGCATCGCCACCGGCCTCGATTACGCGAGCGAGTTCACCTGCTGAAACGATATCAAAGCCTGAACCTAATTTGGCTAGAACGCTTAATACACCGATGTTCGAATTCGCTTTTACCGCATAACACACAAGGTGAGGATGCTCACCAATGGCATCATTAAATGCGTGCCAGTGACGCTCTAACGTTGCACGTGAATAGATGTAAACCGGCGTTCCATGCTGGGCTGCAATATCAGAAACAGCCACTTGTTCAGCATGAAGCTGACCTTGGCTGTAGGCGAAATAATCCACTAGTTCAGCTCTCCAGAAGTAGTTACGGGTGAAGTGTTATTGGTGTCAGAGTCGGCGCCGGTTTCTGCATTTTCAGAAGACGCTGGTTCAGCAGACGTGTTTTGTGCAGGCGCCTCAGGAATGTAGAGCGCCCCTTTGTAACCACAGCCACATAATGCTGTGAGTGTTAGCAAGAAAACAACTGACTTTTTAAGCACGAAAAATCCCGCGAAGAATACGACAAATGCCGCTATCATCGCATTGCGGCGTTAAATTGCAAGAGCCAATAATCGTTCTTGTGTTTTATCGCCATATCGAACGTTTTTCCAAAGCGCATCGCACAGGCTTTGCGTATCAGAAAAGTCTTTGTTTTTAAGCCAATCGATAAGAATATTGGGGTTGTCTGGAAAGGCAATTGCTTCGTTGTCAGGAGCTTCTAGCCACTCTTCAACAATGTCGGTATCAAGTTGAAACAGGGTTTGGCATAAATCCAATTTATTTAACGTAAGCACATTCGATAGTTGCTCAAATTGGCCGTGTAAAGGTTTTATAAGCAGCTTCTTGCCCAGTTGAAGTGCCTCACTCGATAGCTCAAACCCCCCATTGGCGATTACGCCACTGGCGTGCTGTAGGGCTTTTTGAAAGTGCTTCTTAGATGTAGGGTGCCAATGAATATGTCCCACTTCTTTCGCTTCATCGATGTTCGGGTGAAAGCATTCGAAAACCTGATCGCTTAGGGGTTCCAACATTTGTTGAACATCTTCAATATCTTCAAAAGGTAAGTAAACCAGAACGTGACCATTTCCCGAAGACACAATCGGCTTTTCTGCAACGAATGGCGGAATAATCGGTTGATTGAAGTGATACCAGTGCACACCTAGTTGAATCTCTGTTGGCGCAAACACTTTCATTAGCAAGGAATCGAAAATCGTGTTGCCACTTTTAGGGACGTCGTAGGCAAATGCAGCCTGATGGCTAATCGAAATAGATGGTAGACCTTGTTGTTTAGCTGCCCACGCCGTGACGGGCTCAAAGTCATTGACCAGCAAATCGTAGTTGCTGGTATCAAAGGCTTTCACGTCTTTAATAAACTGGCTTACATTTGCATCTTTAACGGTCGCCCATTTATCAACCCGGCCTCCTTTGGTGATAAAGCTCAGGCCAGTAAAGGTTCGGTATTCTCCGAATATTTCCATGTCGAAATACTTCTCAGGGGGACGACCGGTAAACACAAAGTCAACGTTAATGTCATCGCGCTGTGCCAGAGCTGCAGCCATTATTCGCGCACGGGCGATGTGTCCGTTACCGGTGCCTTGCACACCATACAGTAATCTCATGCTACCCCAGAATAGAAATGCTCAACGTTGCTATTGTAACGCCTAGAAGCGTCCCTGCGATCACGTCTGACGGGTAATGAACACCCAGTAACACACGTGAAAGACCAATTAACGCGGCCCAGCTGTAAGCCAATACCGCAAACGACGGATAATAATGAGCCACTATGCTCGCCATCAATGTGGCTGCTGCCGTGTGGCCTGAAGGAAGAGAAAATTTATCAGAAGGCGTGACATGTGCTGTTAAATTCATTAGAAAATCGCAAGGGCGAGGGCGCTTGAACATTTTCTTAAGCAGCACATAAATGGGTAATTCCAGCGCATAAGCCATCAGCGCTGTGTAGAGGAAAAGCTCACCGTGTTCAGGCTCAAATGCCCAAAGCAGCGCACCGATAACAAGGTACAGGTAACCATCGCCGGTTTTCGACAGCCAGATAATACTTCTGCAGTCTCTTTTTTGCGTCAGTTTGTACAGGCGATAAAACAAGTCAGTATCGTATTTGGTCAAGGATTTAATCAACATCGCCTTGTCCCCTATCGGTTAATTACTGCACAGGCTAAAGTTCATCTGTGACCAGTGGGTGACGAAAAAAAGAAACTTTTTTGACAGCGAGCTTCGCTTTTACTTTTTCTTTTGTCCTGGCGAACAGATATTGGGAATGGCTGTAAAAGACAAAAAGCTAAGCAAAATATGTGCTCATTTTGGGGAGGGGAGAGCAAGTATTGATGAGTTTTAAAAAAAGTAGAAAATTCGACGAAAGGCGTTAAATCAAACGTTTGCATTGCCACATTTAATGCTATGCTAGTTTTAGAAGCGTAAGCAGCGCTTTGTTTTCACTTAATTTTAGTCTTCTCAATTTTAGTAAGGCAGAACGATGGAATACAACACATCTGAATTATGCGATTTGTTTGCTGATAGCGTAGACGTGGTAGATCCAATTTTCGCGAGCTTTGGTGGCCGGTATTCTTTCGGTGGTGAAATTACCACAATTAAATGCTTTGAAGACAGAGGCCTTATCGACCGAGTACTTGCTCAGCCCGGCGCTGGAAAAGTACTGCTTATTGATGGCGGTGGTTCTAGCCGTCGTGCACTGTTCGATGCATCCTCTGCTCAAGTTGCAATCGACAACGATTGGGAAGGGGTTGTGATATACGGCAGCGTGCGAGAAGTAGATAGCCTTGCCGAATTAGATATCGGTGTTTTGGCGGTAGCCGCCATTCCAGTAAATGCTGAGTGTGAAAGTATTGGTGAGGTAGACGTGCCCGTTAACTTTGGTGGCGTTACGTTTTTACCAGAAGATCATTTGTATGCTGATAGCACGGGCGTTATTCTCTCTCCTGAGCCGTTAGATTTAGACTAAACCTTTTGGGTTAGCCAAACGCTACTGGTAGCGAAATAAATGATTAGTTAAAAAGAAAACGGAGGCCAAAAGCCTCCATTTTTATCTTTTACTGCGCCAGCCAGGTTGAAGCGAGACTATTTATTCGCTTCTTCGAACACGCTGTTCAAATACATGGCAATGCGAATTCCCGCCATCTGCAAACGCTTTTTAGCAGTAGGCAGGTGGTTGTATAAGTAGTCATAGCTCATATTGTTTGCGTCATCAGGATAAATGGTATCGCGAATAGCGGTGCTTTCTTCAATCCACACCATAGGGTCGGTGGTGGCCCAACTGCGAATATCCTTAGCCGTAATAGCTTTTGTTAACCAAGACGTCCACTCTGAGTACGACAGGTCGCGCTGATCTAGCATTTGCGAGTCCCACACGCGATGTAAGTTAGAGTCTTGCCAGAAGAAGCGCACTTTTACATCGTTACCGCCACGATCAGTTCCGTTTCCGGCATGAAGCGGCTGATGAAGGTCGCCAATAATATGCACAATGAACTGAAGGGCCAGACGCTTTTCTTCAATGGTGGCGGTGTCGCTTTTTAACGTTTCAGTAAACTGCTTTAACGCGGTAACCGCATCACCTTGCTTTGGTGCGCCAACTTCTTCGTAGGTCTTTCCTTCAGGTACAGATACATAGTGCCAAGGGCTAGCGGTTTTCTGCCAAAATTCGCTGGGGTCAGAACGCATTTCGTCAGCGTGAGTTGAGGCTTCAGCCAACGAACCGTGTGGTAATAACTCCATTAGTGCAGCTTGTGAAAGAGGGCTAAGATATTGCTCGGCAATAGCGCCAGTCACTCGGTGACCGGTTTGCCCCCATCCGAAAGCGGGTGATGAAATACACAATGTAAATAGCGTGCTCAGCGCAACTGCGCAAATCCTGTTTGCAAACGCGAACATGGTTAATCCTCAGAATGTTTGGAAGACTGGTAGCCCCATCTTGCGACAAGAGACTGCTCAATACCTAGGTGGTCTAGTATGCGCGCCACCACAAAATCTACCAAGTCATCGATAGTTTTAGGATTGTGATAAAAGCCAGGCGCTGCAGGCATAATAGTAGCACCCATTTGCGAAAGCTTGAGCATATTTTCTAGATGAATAGAAGAAAGTGGCATTTCACGAGGCACCAAAATAAGTTGTCCACGCTCTTTTAGAACGACATCAGCTGCGCGCTCAATAAGGTTGTCGCTAGCGCCAATGCTAATGGCAGACAGGGTGCCTGTTGAACACGGGCAAACCACCATTTTTGCGGGGGCCGCTGAGCCTGAAGCTACTGGTGAAAACCACTCTTCTTTGCCAAAAACCTTGATTTGGTCTGGCTTTGCATTGCAATGCTCGGCAAAAAACGCGGCAGCGTCTTCTGGACGCCCGGGGATTTTCACATTCTCTTCAGTGGCAAATACTACTTTTGCTGCTGAAGAGATAAGTACATACACTTGGTAATCGGCGTTAATTAGCGATTTCAATAGTGTAAGCGCATAAGGCGCGCCAGATGCGCCTGTGATAGCAAGCGTGACTTGCTTGTCATGTTTCATTATATAGCCTCTGTAGATGACAAGCGTAATGCGCTTGTCTATCGGGTAACACTTGGTTTTATTCTGTCTATTTACAATTTGGACTTCATTTTTAGGGCGTCGAGTATTCGGCCATGAATGCCTTCAAAACCGCCGTTACTCATTACAAGAATATGATCGCCCGGTTGTGCTACGTTGCAAACGCCTTGAACGATCTTCTCTACATCTCTGAAGCAGTGCGTAGGCGCGTTGCTGTGCGCTACCGAATCGACTAACGACCAGTCCATGCCTTCAGGTTCATAAAGGTAAACCTCATCGGCTTTCTGCCATGAGTTTGCCAGCGTATCTTTGTGCACGCCCATTTTCATCGTGTTAGAGCGCGGCTCTAGCACAGCCAGAATACGGGCATTACCCACTTTCTTGCGCAGTCCATCAAGTGTAGTCGCAATTGCAGTAGGGTGGTGTGCAAAGTCGTCATAAAGGGTGATGTTGTTTACTTCACCCTTTACTTCCATGCGACGCTTAACATTCTTAAAAAATGATAAGGCGTCTATGGCATCAGGTAAGGTAACACCTGCATGGTGGGCGGCAGCTATGGCCATTAAAGCATTGTCCACATTGTGTTGACCAACCAAAGCCCAGGTTACCGTTCCAGCTATAACGCCGTTATGTAATACATTGAATTCACTGCCGTCTTTCTTTAACAGTTCTGCATGCCACTCTTTGCCCAACGATTGGCGAGAAGACCAGCAACCTTTCTTGAGCATATCCTCAATTGCGGGCGTATTGTTAGGTGTAAGAATAAGCCCGTTTTCTGGCACCATGCGAACCAAATGGTGGAACTGGGTTTGAATAGCCCCGAGGTCAGCAAAAATATCTGCATGGTCAAACTCAAGGTTGTTAATTACCAAGGTTTTTGGGCGATAGTGCACGAACTTAGAACGCTTATCGAAAAATGCGCTGTCGTATTCGTCAGCTTCAATGACAAAGAAGGGGCTTTCACCCACGCGAGCCGATACGCCAAAATTCTCTGGTACGCCGCCAATTAAATAACCAGGGTTAAGACCAGCGTGTTCTAAAATCCACGCGACCATACTGCTGGTGGTTGTTTTACCGTGGGTACCTGATAACCCAATTACCCAACGATCTTTTAGTAAGTTATCAAGCAACCATTGTGGGCCGCTAGTGTAAGGCAGGTTTCGGTTTAACACGTATTCAACGGCGGGGTTACCGCGCGACATCGCGTTACCAATCACTACCATATCTGGCGCTGGATCAAACTGGCTTTCGCAATAACCTTCGGTCAACTCGATGCCTAATGCTTCAAGCTGGGTGCTCATGGGTGGATAAACGTTTTTATCAGACCCTGTTACTTTGTGGCCGAGTGATTTAGCAATAGCGGCGATGCCGCCCATAAAACTTCCACAAATGCCTAAAATATGTACATGCATAGCGCATTCTCAATGAATTATCATGTTATTGGGGTACTGTATCAGAACCCCGTGGCCTATAGATAATTCAATTTAAATCATTCAATAAATGCCTTAAGCCGTTGTAATACGCTAAACACCTAAGAATCTATGATGTGCAAACTGGTATGGTGTGTGTATGACATTTTACGGGCGTGTTCCACTTACCCAAGAACACGGTTACAATCTAACCACAGGTTTAAAACCTGTGTGTGCTTCAAACAAACGCCGGTAAGGAAAGCTGAGCGACTGGTAGCACAACACCCTACACACGAAAAAAAGGCTTACATTCAATGAAACGTTTAAATTCCCAATTGCAACAAGACGGTGCACCGCTTGAGTTAATTTTACTCATTCGTACACTGCTAGCGGGCTGTAAAGAAATTTCTTTCCGCGTGAGTCAAGGCGCACTTGCTGGCGTGCTCGGTTCAACCCTTTCAGAAAACGTACAGGGCGAAACACAGAAAAAGCTCGACGTTATCTCTAACCACATTTTAAAAGACACGCTAAGGGAATCTGGCTACGTAAAAGCCATTTCTTCTGAAGAAGAAGATGACGTTGTGCCGTGTAATCCAGACGGTAATTACTTAGTAAGCTTCGACCCGCTAGATGGGTCGTCAAACACTGAAATTAACAGCCTAATCGGTACTATTTTCTCTATTACCCATGCGCCTCAGTGGATGAAACCAGATGATCCGTCTGCTTTCTTACAGCCTGGAACGCAGATGGTAGCAGCAGGCTATGTGCTGTATGGCCCGTCTACTATGCTGGCGTTGACGACGGGTCGCGGCACGCATATTTATACGCTTGATAAAACCCACGGTGGTTTCCTGCTTACTCACCCTAATATTCAAGTACCTGAGCAAACGTCAGAGTTTTCGATTAATGCGTCGAACCAGCGTCATTGGGAACCTGCAATGCAGGCATACATTGCCGACCTTCTAGCAGGTAAAGATGGCCCTAGAGGCAAAAACTTTAATATGCGCTGGGTAGCGGCAATGGTGGGTGATATTCATCGTTTGCTTTGTCGCGGTGGCATCTTTATGTATCCATTCGATAACAGGGACCCGTCTAAGCCAGGTAAATTACGCTTACTTTACGAAGCCAACCCGATGGCGTTCTTAATGGAGCAAGCAGGTGGAAAAGCAGAAACTGGCACTGGTCGAATTCTGGAAGTTATGCCTGAAGAAATTCATCAACGTGTACCGTGCATTATCGGCTCCAAAGAAGAAGTTGAGATGTGCTTGAGCTACAACGACAACGCGAAATAGCGAAAAAGCAGCAAAATTTAACGAAAAATAAAGAGATTAGTACGACATGGGTCGTAAAGCGTTTTTATTTTGCTGCTGTCACCGTATACTTAACCCAAAATTTCTTATACATCATTGAAAGGACCAAAGAATGAGCTTGAGTGCTATTTCTGCTGGTAAAAATGTACCAGACGAAGTAAATGTGATCATCGAAATTCCAGCACACGCTGACCCGGTGAAGTACGAAGTAGACAAAGACACAGGTGCACTATTTGTTGACCGTTTCATGGCAACTTGCATGCACTACCCAACTAACTACGGTTACGTGAACAACACGTTGTCTGAAGATGGCGACCCAGTTGACGTTCTAGTAATGACTCCGTTCCCACTACTTGCAGGTTCTGTCATTAAGTGTCGTCCAGTTGGCGTACTAAACATGACTGACGAGTCTGGTAAAGACGCAAAAGTACTAGCGGTACCAGTAGACAAGCTTTCTACTATCTATCGTGACGTTAAAGAAATTGCAGACGTACCTCCGCTTCTTCTTAAGCAAATTGAGCACTTCTTCGAGCACTATAAAGATCTTGAAGAAGGCAAATGGGTGAAGATTGACGGTTGGGCAGACGCTGCCGCTGCAAAAGAAGAAATTACCGCAAGCATCGCGCGTTTCGAAGCAGAATAATTCACGCTGCTTTAAATTGATGATACAAAGGGCTGGTGTAATACCAGCCCTTTTTGTATGTGGCTAAAAAGTGAAGATTGAAAACGACAAGCAAAAGCCGATACAAAAAAGCGAACAAAATACTCAACGATAGAGAGCAGTATGATCCACCATAAATTATCCATGACTTCATTGTTTGCTGTAATAATGATGGTTGTAACTTTTAACTCTTTGGCAGATGAAACTCCTACTGAAGTATATTGGGAAGACCTAGTGCCCGAGGGCTTTAATGAGCTCGCGCCACCTTCAGTTCAACACAATGGCGAGATGAGTCAGCTTCAGCCTGACGCACCGGTTGTCGATACCTTTGATGGTAAACGGGTGAAAATCCCGGGTTTTGTTGTGCCGCTAGAAGGTACGGCAGAGCTAACCACTGAGTTCTTACTTGTTCCATATTTCGGAGCCTGTATTCACGTACCACCGCCGCCGTCTAATCAAATTGTTTACGTAAAATTTGAAGAAGGTGTGCGCATAGATAATATTTACGATGCAATTTGGGTAACCGGCGAACTGTCGACTGACGGTTGGAAAGGCGATATTGCGTCTGTAGGTTACCGTTTGAAAGGCGAAGCCGTAGAAGGGTTTTAAGCATAAAACGTTTAAAAAGGATATCAGGTGTTTACAGGTTTATCAGCGTTTCCCATTACCCCCTTTAAACAAGAAGCTATTGATTACAAAGCGTTTAAAGGGCTTGTTGATAATTTGGCTTCGGCGAATGTAGATTCAATTTGCGCGATAGGTTCAACTGGGCTGTATCCTTATCTAACGCGAGAGGAAAAGTACGACGTAGCAAAGCTCGCCGTTGACCACGCAAATGGCATTCCTGTTATGGCAGGCGTTGGGGCGCTTCGTACCTATGACGTGCTAAAAAACGTTGAAGCTGTGCAGCAAGCAGGTGTTAATGCTGTGCTGTTAGCACCCGTTTCCTATCAAGTGCTTAACGAAGAAGAAGTGTTTGGCCTATATGAGGCCGTGAGTCACGAGGTATCTGTGCCTATCTGCGTTTACGAAAATCCTCGTGTGACTAATTTTACCTTCAGCGATGATTTATACCGCCGTATTGGAAAATTACCGAATATCGGAGCGATTAAAATACCCGGAACTCCATTTGCCAAAAGCGCAATGGATAATAGTTCGAGCAAGGATATCTCCCCCTCTGAAGTAAGCAGTAGCGAAGGCGCTCGTCGATTAGCATCATTGCGAGAGATAATGCCTGGACACATTGCTATAGGCGTGAGTGGTGATAGTTTTGGCGCAGCAGGATTGAGCGAAGGTTGTGACCTTTGGCTTTCCGTTATAGGGGGGATATTCCCGCGAACTGTAATGCGCATAATCGACGCCGCTCAGTCTGGTAATGCTGTTGATGCACAGGCTCAGTCACAAGCGTTAAGCGGAATATGGAGCATGTTTGCGCGCAATGGCGGCGGCTTACGTGTGGTTGCAGCCGCGGCAGAAATTCTGGGCTATTGTGAAACGCCTAGCTTGCCTGCACCCTTCTTACCTATCGACAAGAAAGAGTACAGCGAGCTGGAACGTATTATCGCGCAGTTGTCGTTAAGCTAGCCCTGCGTATATATCTGCTCAGCGCGGTTAAACAGAAGCCACGACGTTAGAATGTACTTGTCGTTACTTTTTGGAATTTGGCCGCGGTGTGTGTGAGTAAAATAGGCAGGCGCAATCACCATTCTGCCTGCTTTGGGCTTAACCGCGCGGTTTTGATAATAAAATTCCGTCTCGCCGCCTTCTTCCACATCATTTAAGTAGTACATAAACAGCAACACGCGGTGCAGCGCATCGTTATGTTGAAGTTGTGGATAGACTTCTGAATGCCAGTATGGGTAGCCACCATTGCCCGCGGTGTAGCGCTGTGCATTTACATCGCCAATCCGAAACAGGTAATTCACCAAATTAGCCAAATTGGGTTTACCCACTTCATCAAAATTTTCACCTGTTACTTTCACCGGTTCGCCGGTTTTAGGGTGGCGTACGGTTAAGCCAATAGGCCCAACAAGCGCAAAATAGTACTTTTCAATGTAGGAGACCAGCTGCTGCCCAGTGTGCTGCATCACTTGCTGAAATAAGTCTTTAAATTCCGGGTTGCGGCTTATCGACACATCCATGCTGCGCTTTTTATCTAAGTCGACGCCACCACCGGTGCGGCCTTGAGACAAATTAGGGCTGCTTTCAAAGCGTTCCATGAGTTGTTTGCACAGCTCTGGTGGTAACACATCATCAATAACTTCAATTAAATCGCTCATGGATACCTCGTACTGCGCTTTATTACTGAGTTGGTACTTCTTTAAAGTGAGATTGTAGTTCTGATTTCACTTTATCCGGGATAGGCGCAGAGCGCTGTGTTTTATAGTCAAAATGTACCATGGTGGTAATGCCTGTTGAGCACAGCTTATCGTCTTGCCATAACTCTTGAAACACGTCGAATGCACTGTTGCCTAGCCGGCTAATGTAGGTTTTAACCGTCACAGGTTTGCCATAAAAAATTTGAGCTAAAAAATCGACTTTGTAGCTGGCTAAAATTAGCGGCCAATTTTGTAAGTCTAGTTCAGGGGTAAACATTCTGAAAATAGGCTCTCTGGCTGCTTCAAACCAAGCGACTAATGCTGTGTTACTTACATGCTGTAAGGCATCTGTTTCACAAAAACGTACGTCGAATGACGTAACTAATGGTACTGAATGGCTCATATTTTTTTAGTAGGGTTCGTTGTTTATTTAGCTTTCACTCTAGCATTATGCCGCAGCTATTTCAGTCATTTATCAAACAGTAATTGATCCGGTTGGAAAACATTTTAAACACCTAACCAAAACATACACATTCAAAAATAAGTTGATTTATGCAAATGTTTGCGCAAATATTTGCATAAATGAGTTTGAAGAAAAATCACAAGGTGCCTATTTATGATCAGAAGTCCTCAGTTTGGCGCGATACTGTTGCGTGCTAGCGAGCTTATTGCAACTCAAGGCCAAGAGGTATTTGAAGCGCTTAATATTAGTCTGCCTGCAAATCGTATTTCTCTGGTACTGGCGATTCATACTCAAGGGCCTCTTTCGTCAACTGAGCTAGCAAGTCACATTGGTCTTTCACGTCAACTTATTGAAAGTCGATTGAAGCAAAGTGTTGCAGACGGCTTTTTTGTTTCTGTGCCCGATGAGCGAGATTCGCGAAAGCGCGTATACGATATTGCGTCTGCAGCGAAGGCCGAAGCGGCGCAGATAGTGGAGATAATGAAAGAATTTGAAGACGTATATGATGCGCTCTGGGAAGAAATAGAGGTAAATCTTGAGGCATCACTTAAAACTATGGAACAGGCGCTAAAAAAACAATCACTTCTTACGCGCTTAACTGAACAATTTCCCCATCACTCCAATTCATAATAGGGAACATTATGATTTATCGAATTATTTTATTGTTGTCGCTACTTCTTCCACTAAGCAGCTGCGCACAAAGCCAGGGTTTCAATACGAAAGAAAGCTGGCAAGCCTTTGTTCAAACTGTTGAAGATAACTACGCCTACTTAGATACGGCACCTACCGACTGGGAAGCTTTAAAAGCGTACTACCAACCCCTTGCAATAAACGCGACAACGCAAGAGGAGTTTGTCGACGTATTGCAGGTGGTGAAGCAGTTTTTTATCGACCCGCATTTTAACGTATCACCGCTAAACGAAGCGGACTACAGCGTCACGCCAACGGGGTCTGATATTTGGGTGGAAAAGCAAGGCGATGACTTTGTTATAACACGTATTAAAGCGGGCAGTGCTGCTGCCAATAGCCAGTTAGCCTTAGGTGACGTGATTGTGGGTATTGACGGCGAGTCTACTGAAGCCGCAATACATCGCGTTTTTGGAAACACATTGCTACCGCTTACTGACGCACATAAAACGTGGGCGGTTAATGTGGCTTTAGGTGGTCGTCGAAATCAAGAAAGACACATTGAAGTGGCGTCTGATTTTGATGATGCCAAACGCGTGCAATTAGCAGCTAGCTACGACGCTATTAATCTACTTCGAACAAAAGCTCCTCTGGTAGTTAAGCAGAAAGAGGGAATAGGGTACATACGCTTTAATAATAATCTAGGTAATTCTGAAACCGTTCGTGCGTTCAAAGAAGCCCTTGAGTCACTTGAATCAACCCAAGGGTTGGTGATTGACCTGCGCAATACGCCGAGCGGGGGAAACACTGGGGTGGCTGAGCCTATTTTGGGGCACTTTGTAAATGCCAATACCGCATATCAAGGTTACAAAATTCAAAATGCGGGTAAACCCTACCAAGAAGCAGAGCTACACATGGCCCATGTTACCCCTTCATTACCTTATTACAGTAAGCCAGTAGTGGTACTCGTTGGCCATTGGACCGGCAGTATGGGAGAAGGTATGGCTATTGGCTTTGATGCCATTGGTGCAAAGGCGGTAATCGGCACACCCATGGCTGATTTACTTGGCGGGATAAATCAATTTCAACTACCTGATTCGACCATAACTTTAGAGCTGGGTTTTGAACGTCTTTACCATGTGAACGGCTCATATCGAGAGGACTTTGTGCCCCAGGCGGTATCTTGGGACGGGCATACAGCCAGTGACTCAGAATTAAATGCTGCAATAGCTCTGTTAAAAGCAATATAGCTCAATTACATACAAAGCTAGAAAGCACTTTCGTATTTACTTACAATCCGCTTCTAACTTTTTGAGCGAACATACTATGACTGCGATTGGGATTGACTACGGTACATCAAATTCTGAGGTTGTGTATTTTGATGGAACGGCCCATCAGCACATCAAACTCGACCCGTTAGATAAGAAGGGCAATAAAATCCGTTCTTCGGTGTTCATCTATTTTGAAGATGAACTGCCGCCGCCTCCTGATGCCATGGTCGAAGCGAAAGTGGCGCAGTTACAGCGCGTTATCAGTGAGCAAATAGATAAGGCGAAGGACGGCTATTATTCGGCAAAAGATCCAAAAGAACAGGCGATGTATAGCGACCGTATCGACTCGCTGCGCGGTGATTTGCACAACAAGCCTGCATTACAGCGTAAAGCTATTGCACAATTGATGCATGCCATGTCGCTAGACGAAATCCCTTTGCTGCGCTTAGTAGAGCACGGCAAGTTTGCGTTTGGTGAAGAAGGGTTTAGGCGCTTTCTTAAAATGCCTGATAAAGGCCGTCTAATTTATTCACCTAAGAACTTTCTAGGCGCCTCGCTAGACGGTGACCAAAAACAAGCATTCATCGGTATTATTGCTAAGCAGTTGGCGTACTTTAAACAGTGTGCAGAGCAGCAGCTAGGCAAGGTTGTTAATAATGCGGTAATTGGCCGTCCAGTTAAGTTTCACGGTACCCGTGGTGAAGAAGGGAACGCGCAGGCCATTCAAATAATGACTGAAGCGGCGACGAAAGCTGGGTTTTCAGGGGTTAACTTCTTAGATGAACCCATAGCAGCGGCGTATAAAATTGAGCAAACCCTACCAAGGGATACCACTACGCTGATTGTCGATATTGGTGGGGGTACCACGGATATTTGCTGTATTAAGCTTTCTCCCGAGCGTTCCAATCAGCTTGATCGCAAAGAGGATGTTCTGTCGGTAACAGGCAGGCGTTTAGGCGGCATGGATTTCGACAAAAGCTTGGTGCTAAAGGCTATTGCCCCAGAAATGGGAATGGGCCTTAAGATGATTAACGGGCTTCCTGTTCCTCCTACGTACTTCTCTGATATGTGCGCGGTTGATAACATTCCTGCACTCACCCGCTTTTTCTCTGACGATTACGGGTTAGATATTTCTCAAACCATGTCTGTGATTAAAGAGCCAGCCCAATTAGAACGCTTGCTTATTGTTCAGGAGAACAAGTTGTCTGCCCGTGTGGTGAACTCGGCTCGATTAGCCAAGGAGCTACTGTCGAGCAAGCAGAACATCACCTTGCCGCTGCACTATATCGAAGATGATTTTGACGTGGAGATTTCGCAAGACTCGCTCAAAAAGGCGTTAAAACCTTGGCTTGATAAAGTGAAAGCGCTAGTGGTGGAATGCTTGGAAAATAGCAGTGAAAAGCCAGAAGTGGTGATGATCACAGGTGGTATGAGTTTATCGCCAATCGTGGTTGATGCGCTATATGAAAACCTACTTACCGGTTTACCTCGATTAGAGAATGACGCTTTCAACTCGGTGTGCGAAGGATTAGCTATTCAAGCGGCGAAGCACGCTTAACCTTTTCTATTCTTTTTTCGATATGAAAAACACTAAGCCTTAGCGTAGTAGCGTTTACTGCGCTAAGGCTTTTTTGATCAGTGCTTAAGGATATTGTGTTCTTTTAGATAAATCGCGATGGCCTCAGGCGACTCGAAGGCTTTTAACAGCATTTCTTGTGCGCGTGCTTTCACATCATTGTCTTCTGATGATGACAGTAGGTGATACCATGTTTTCACTAAGGCTAATGGCGGCGTTTGGTTCATTAGTTGTCGCTCCAGCAATTCTTACTGCAAAAATACACAAAAATCATCGTAACGTATGATTTGCCAATACAAGCTCTGACCAGCATGGAAAAACGTGTAAATAAACGTCATCGCGCACTTCTTACAAGCTGCTGTGTAAATTACACAGCAACAAAATAGAAAACGAGTGCGCTTTACGCTAACGGATTTACCTCGTTACCGGCTCAAGCTTGTGTGAGCATGGGTTTCAGGAATCGACCTGTATGTGAAACTTCTTGTTGTGCCACATGCTCAGGTGTTCCCTCTGCAATAATCTGGCCACCTCCGGATCCACCTTCGGGTCCAAGGTCAACAATCCAGTCTGCGGTTTTAATTACATCTAGGTTATGCTCAATAACCACAACGGTATTACCGTGATCGCGTAGTCTGTGAAGGACGGCTAATAACTGTTTAATATCGTGGAAATGCAACCCGGTGGTTGGCTCATCCAAGATATAGAGTGTTTGCCCAGTGTCTCTTTTTGACAACTCTTTCGCCAATTTCACGCGCTGTGCTTCACCACCCGATAACGTAGTGGCTGCTTGACCTAGTCGAATATAAGACAAGCCCACGTCCATAAGGGTCTGCAATTTACGTGAAATAGCCGGAATAGCATCGAAGAACTGACGGGCATCCTCCACCGTCATTTCTAATACTTCGTGAATGTTCTTATCTTTGTACTTTATCTCTAGGGTTTCACGGTTATAGCGTTTGCCCTGACACACGTCACAAGGCACATATACGTCTGGCAAAAAGTGCATTTCCACTTTAATTACGCCGTCACCCTGACACGCCTCACAGCGACCGCCTTTCACGTTAAAGCTAAAGCGGCCAGGTTTGTAACCCCGTGAACGCGACTCTTGTGTGCCAGCGAACATTTCACGAATTGGAGTGAAAATGCCAGCGTAAGTCGCTGGGTTAGAGCGCGGTGTTCTGCCGATAGGGCTTTGGTCAATATCGACCACTTTGTCTAGCTGGTCTAATCCTGTCATCGACTTATGCGGCGCTGGTTCAGAAGTAGTCGCCTTGTTCAGCTCGCGCTGCGCTATTTTGTAGAAAGTGTCATTTATCAGCGTTGATTTACCCGAGCCCGATACACCCGTCACACAGGTCATTACACCGGTAGGTATACGTAAATCAACAGACTTCAAGTTGTTACCGGTTGCGCCTAAAAGCTCTAGCCACTTGTCGTCTTTAACCGGTGTGCGTGTTGCAGGAATATCAATCTTCTCTCTACCAGATAGGTATTTTCCAGTAAGTGAGTGTTCACTGTTTTTAATGTCTTCCAGTGAGCCTTCGGCAATAATCTCACCGCCATGCACACCTGCACCTGGGCCAATATCTACAATGTAATCGGCTTCGCGAATGGCATCTTCGTCGTGCTCTACAACTAGTACGGTGTTACCCAGGTCGCGCAAGTGCGTAAGCGTGCCAAGTAAGCGTTCGTTATCCCGTTGATGAAGACCGATAGAGGGCTCATCCAGCACGTACATAACGCCCACTAGGCCTGCGCCAATTTGACTTGCCAGTCGAATGCGCTGAGCTTCACCGCCTGATAGGGTATCGGCGCTGCGCGACATAGAAAGATAGTTAAGACCTACGTTTACCAAGAAGCGCAAGCGGTCCATGATTTCTTTCAAAATCTTTTCGGCTATCTGAGCACGTTGACCTTCAAGTTTCAGTGTCTCGAAGAAGCCGTACGCGTCGGCAATCGACATGTCAGCAATGGCTGGCAGGTTGGTGTCTTGTATAAATACATTACGTGCTTCAACACGCAGACGCGTGCCGTTACAGCTGCTGCAGTGCTGCTGGCTTAAATATTTTGCTAGCTCTTCACGCACCGAATTCGACTCGGTCTCGCGATAGCGACGTTCCATATTAGGGATAATGCCCTCAAATGGATGCTTACGCTCCATCACGTCGCCACGCTCGTTTATGTACTTAAACGACAGCGACTTGCCTTTAGACCCGTAAAGCACAATGTCTTGGTGCTTTTTATCGAGCTCTTCAAATGGCGCGGTAAGGCTAAATTTATAATGGTCTGCTACTGCCTGTAGCATTTGAAAATAGTAATAGCTGCGCTTGTCCCATCCGCGAATAGCGCCGCCAGACAAACTCAATTCGGTATTGCCGACTACGCGTGCGGGGTCAAAGAACTGTCTTGTGCCTAAGCCGTCACAGGTAGGGCAGGCGCCCGCTGGGTTGTTAAATGAAAACAGGCGCGGCTCTAGTTCACTAATGCTGTAACCACAGTGTGGGCAGGCGAAATTAGCAGAAAACACAATTTCTTCTGCGTCTTTATCGTCCATATCAGCCACAACCGCGTTGCCGCCAGCAAGGCTCAGCGCCGTCTCGAACGATTCCGCTAAACGCAGCGCCATATCGTCGCGCACTTTAAAGCGGTCAACCACAACTTCGATGGTGTGCTTCTTGTGCAAATCGAGAGGTGGCGGATCGGATAGATCACACACTTCACCGTCGATACGCGCGCGAATAAAGCCTTGAGCAGAGAGGTTTTGCAGCGTCTTAACGTGCTCGCCTTTACGCTCTTTAACAATAGGTGCTAGCAGCATTAACTTACTGCCCTCAGGCATTGCTAACACTTTATCGACCATTTGGCTGACCGTTTGTGCATCTAGCGGCACATCGTGGTCTGGACAGCGTGGCGTGCCCACTCGTGCGAACATCAAACGCAGGTAGTCGTATATTTCAGTGATGGTACCCACAGTTGAACGAGGGTTATGCGATGTTGATTTCTGCTCAATGGATATTGCTGGTGATAAACCCTCAATATGATCAACATCTGGTTTTTCCATCATAGATAGAAACTGACGGGCATAAGCAGACAAAGATTCAACGTAACGACGCTGACCTTCTGCATATAGCGTGTCGAAAGCAAGAGACGATTTACCCGAGCCTGAAAGGCCGGTTATCACCACCAGTTTGTCTCGTGGCAGTGTTAAATCGATGTTTTTCAAGTTGTGGGTGCGAGCACCGCGAATTTCGATTTTATCCATTGAAGCCTAAATGAGAGAAAAAGAATCAGTATGCCATAGGTGTCAAGTAAAGTGATATGACATTCAAGTTATACTGTAAGCGGAGTAAGCAGATCACCTCACGGACATAAGCTTACGATTGGATCTCGCTTATCGACATTGCAAAGTGGTGATTTTATCCCCACTTTTAAACCCCTAGTAAGAAAAAGGGTAGTGCGAGAGGGCTAAATCTACCTCGCGAGCAGAAGAAAATACCAATTGTATTATGCTACACTTCGCGACCTTATTCTTAATGCAGCAGAAACAGGTGTTCTCTGCGCGCTTTTATGTTTTTTTGATTTTATTTATTGAGGGAAACAGACGCTTTGAACGCTTTGGAATTACGCGCTGCGCTTGCACTCGCCTCCGTTTACGTATTACGCATGATGGGGCTGTTCATGGTTATGCCCGTGTTGGCTGTAGCCGCAATGGACTACCCGGATTACTCGCCGCTGTTGGTAGGACTTGCCGTGGGTGGATATGGCCTAACCCAAGCTGCGCTGCAAATTCCTATGGGTATGATGTCTGACAAGTGGGGGCGTAAACCCGTTATTTTGCTAGGGCTTGCTGTATTTGCATTAGGAAGCTTTGTAGCAGCAAACGCCGACAGTATGGCCATGATGATTGTTGGGCGTATTCTTCAAGGCGCTGGGGCTATTGCCGGTGCGATAATGGCGCTGGCTACCGATGTAAGCCGGGAAAGTCAGCGAGCCAAAGTGTTAGCTATCATAGGCATAGCCATTGGCTTTTCATTCTATTTAGCCGTTATTTTAGGACCTCTTATTGCGAACAGCTGCGGGCTTGCAGGTGTGTTTGGTATTACTGGTATTCTGGCCATTCTTTGCATGCCGCTGGTTAAATGGGTAGTGCCAAACGGTGTGCAGCTGAGCAGTGGCGATACACTCCCACAAAAAGACCAGCTAAAGCGCTTAGTCTTCTCTTCTCAGTTATGGCGTTTAAATATCAGCGTGATGATTCTACACATGATGATAACGCTGTTGTTTGTTCAACTGCCCGTTACGCTACTGAATTTTGATATGACGCTAGACAGTCACTGGACGGTCTACTTACCCGTTTTAGGCGCGTCAATTGTAGGTCTAATTATAATGATGGGAGCAGCAAGAGGCCGTACGCCTAAATCGCTCCTTGTAACCGGCGTTGTATTCATGGGCGGCGCGTTTTTGGCGCTGAGTTTAGAGGACCATAGCTGGTGGTGGGTTACCGCGGCCGTAGTGCTTTTCTTTACCGGCTTTAATTATTTGGAAGCGAATTTCCCTGCATTGGTGTCGAGCATTGCGCCTGCGGGACAAAAAGGAACGGCCATGGGCCTCTACGCCAGTTTTCAATTTTTCGGTGCGTTTTTGGGCGGTGTAATTTCAGGTTTCGTCACCGATATTTGGTCGCAAGAGTTCGCTTATGGCATTGGTGCTGCTAGCACTCTGCTTTGGCTTTTTATTATTCTTGGTGTTAAAGAAGTGAGCCGGGTTAAGCGTGTGATGATGAATGGCGATTTTGATAGCTCAAATGTTTCCAGCATTAAAGCCGAGCTGCTGTTAGTGCCTGGTGTGTTGGAAGTGACATTAAACAGCCAAAATAACGCGGTATACCTGAAAGTTGATCGTGATTTTGATGCGGTAAAAGCGCGAGACGTGTTGTCTGCATAGTTTCTTAGGCTTATACCGCCTCTAGTTCGCTTAGCGCATTTCCGCAGTTGTGTAACAGTGAAGACTTTATACGTTTGGTGGCATCATCAATGGCGGTTTTCATTGCATCGATAGCAATCTGATTGCTCTCTTTTTCACTGACACTGGCGTTCACATTCATGCTTTGCCCTCTGAAGGTGGTGGCGGGTGAATACTCATCGGCATAGTCAGGTTTGTACTTAACATTAAGCACCACGGTGGCAACCATATTACTTCCTAAGCTTTTTATAAACGCGCGGTTTAGTACTACTTTAACGCTGTTGGCTGCTTCAATATCTGGGCTGACATTCATCGCTTCTAAGCTTTGCTGTAACAGTGAATAGAGCGTATCTTCTGTTACATTACTGCTTCCAACGAGCAAGTCTTTACTCGACCGTATGTCGATTAGTTCTGCCAAGTTAATTGGACAAGCTTTCGCTTTAGACATGGTTAGCTGATAGTCTTTTCTCTGCGACGCAGGAATTAATGATGAGTCAAGCTCGGGTGGCGTAGACTCGCAGGCAATAAGTAAGGGTAGGGCACAGCAGGCAACAATAAGTCGAGCTGGTGATGTAGCGTAAGACATGGAAAATGTTCTACTTTTCATTAAATTATTTTTGTTTTATGCAGATAAATTATGCAAGTAATATTGTCTTTAGTATAAGAAAGTTTGTATCGCTAAGAAACAGAACAACTGTTGCAAACTGTTACAGCTTGTTTAGCATAGGTGTGGGACTGTTGATTTTGCTGAGCGAGTTTTTAATCAGCGACACAACCATTACACCTATGTAACCTGAATAAAAATTTCGCCATAACCATTCAACACGGACAGTTCTTTAATGATGAGCTTAAAAAACGCGGTAATTAGTGTAGTTGCAAGTGTGTCACTTATTGGGTGCGCAATTAACGTGTCCCCTTCGGCCTTCTTTTATCAAGACACTCAGCAAAAGCCCCTTGATACTACGAAGCTACACGCGGCAATTCAAAAAGACAAAACCTCAGCGGGCATAACCCGTGTTGAAGTTAAAAATGAAGCTGGGTTAACTTTGAGAGGCGTTGCTGTTTCTTACCCTGACCCTATTGTTAACATTGTTTTCTTTGCAGACAATCGTATGCCTGTAAGCGAAAACAACAGCGTTATTCATAGACTGGGTAAGTTGCCCGCTAATATATTGTGGCTCGATTATCAGGGAGTAGGAGCCAGTGATAAAGCAAAGGACTTAAGTATTAACGCTATTAAACAAGATGCGTTAACCCAGTTTGACTATGTAGCAAGTGCGTTTGACGCCTCAATTCCCACTATCGTTCACGGCCGAGGTATAGGCAGCTATTTCGCAAGCTATGTTGCTGCAAATAGAAAGATAGACGCTTTAGTATTAGACGGCGCTTTCAATAACATCTCTGATTTAATTGCCAACATGGTGCCAGGCTTCTCTAATTCATTCACAAACATGAAGCTTCACGATGAAGTTCATAGTATGCAAATAGCCCCAATCTTGCGTCACTATGAAGGACCGCTGTGGCTAGTGGTGGGTGAGGAAGACAAAATAACGCCTTACCCGATTAGTCAGCAGCTATTAGAAGATGCATCAAGTAGCGAAAAGTATATTTCAGTCATTCCTGGTGCGACGCACAACGCAACGCTAAAAAGTGACTATGCCATACAAGAGTACAAACAGTTTTTAGCAAGATTCACTCAGTAATAGAAACCTTACTCGTTGTGGATAAGTAGTGGAAAACCTTGTTGGTAAGTCTGTTAATAGCCATATAGAACAACAGATCACGATCTTTTCATCACTTTCTGGTCGGATCACGAAATGTCAGTTAAATCAAGCGCTGTAGAGCAACTGTGCTCGATCTTAATCTTTTTTGATCGTAAAGCTGTGCAGGATCAGGCAATTTTGCTCTTTGGGGATAAAAGTTCGAGGCAAAACGATCAAGCGGGTATTTTTGTCAATAGTTTCGTGTCATGAAATTTTTAGAACACAGTTGCTCAACTATACATCGAATTACGATTAATCATCCATCAAACTGGCTTGTAAGTGATTAAATAAAATACCCGCCATAGGCGGGTATTTTTTTGGTCTATTAATTTCTGAAAGGAAAGCGAACAGCTAAACCCTAACCATTGAATCTCGTTTTACTACCGTAGGAGTATATTTAAAGGTAAGTCCATCTTCTGGTTTGCTTCCCGAAGCATACTTCAATGCAAGTTCCGCCGCTTTTGCTGCCATCATTTCTACTGGATAACGCAGAGTCGTTAATTTAGGACGACAGTACTTTGCTAACAGCACATCATCGTATCCCATCACAGAAACTTGTTCTGGAACTGAAATACCATGATCCTGCAGCATGGTCATAGCACCAGATGCCATAGCATCGTTATAAGCCAAAACAGCAGTGAATTTTGCACCAGTAGCAAGCAAGTTTTGCATTGCCAGTTCACCACCTTCCTGATCGGGCGTAGCATACTCAATCATGCTTTCAGGCAAGCTTAAATTAGCATTGTTAACTGCGTTTCTAATCCCTTCGAGGCGATGATTAGGATCGTCTATGCGATACTGACTGCTTATCACCGCGACATGTTCATGGCCTTGGTTGATGGCATATTCCGCCATAAGGCGACCACCGGTTACGTTATCAAGCCATACACAACGATTTGCTATCTCTGGTATATAGCGGTTAATTAATACAAAGCCTGGAACTTGGTTTGCAAAACCGATCAGGGTCTCGTCATCAAGTGCTTTGCTGTGCACTACCATGGCTTCTACTCGATGCTCTAGCAGTGTTTCAATAGCGCGAAGTTCAGTCTCTTTTTCAATAGAGCCGGCACTTAATAAAATTTGAACGTTATTTTTGCGGGTAATGGACTCCACACCGTGGGCTAACATAGCGAAAAATGGGTCGTGGAGCTCAGCAATGACAACGCCTAAAGATGCGCTACGTTTGGTTACAAGTGCCCGCGCATTAGCGTTGGGACGATAACCCATTTCTTCCATGATTTTTTTGACACGCTTGCGAGTATCATTGCCCACTTTAGGACCATTATTAATAACTCTTGATACGGTCGCTAATGAAACGCCAGCGGCTTGGGCGATATCTTTTATTGTTGCCATTTTCTTTCAAACTTCGTTTTATTGCGTGGAGTGTCGATTGACCTGATTGCCATAGCGTACATTATATTTACAAAAAAAGATAAAATTCTAACGCTTAGCTTAAGGTGTCTTTCACGGGGCTGAGATGCATTAGAGAGATGAAGAGCGTTAGATTACCTAAGTGGTTTTACCTTCAATGATTGTTAATCAAACCGCTGTAAAAAAGAATGGAAAACGTATAACCTCCTAGACATTCTGAAAGATTGCATTATTCATTAATGTATAAAAAATGTGTGGTAGGTTGGAACGCGTCAGTTTACTAAGCACGTCTTAAGGTAAAAATTTTGTTATGAAAATAAATGTATCTGCATTTGGTGAAGTTGAAGGCGAAGTTATAAACGCCTTTACGTTAACTAACGACAACGGCATGTCAGTTACCTTGCTTAACTACGGTGGAATTATTAAAGAAATTCACTTCCCGAATGCAGAAGGTGAATCGGTAAGTTGTGTCCAAACTTTCGAGACTCTACAAGACTATATAGATGACCCGAGCTATCGCGGTGCGATCGTAGGACGCTACGCAAACCGAATTGGACATGGCTCGTTTGCGTTAAATGGAACAGATTACACCTTAGATAAAAATGGCGGTGAACATAATCTACACGGCGGCCTAGCTGGATTTCATAAGAAGGTTTGGGCGGCAAGCGTCCAAGAGACGCCAGACAGTGTGGCTGTAACATTTACCTTAACTAGTCCTGATGGGGAAGGTGGCTTTCCCGGAACTGTTAATGTAGAGGCATGCTATTCCCTTGATCAAAACAACGAGTTATCTCTTGTGATCACCGCAAACACAGACAAAGAAACCCCGCTTAGTTTCACGCAACATGCTTACTTCACGTTGAGCAACGACCCGCAAGTGGGTAATACATTGCTACATATAGATGCTGACAAAGTAACGGACGCAGATAGCACCTTGCTGCCAACTGGAAAACTGGTCGAAGTTGCCAATACTCCCTTTGATTTCACGAAACCTACAGCAATAAAAGTAAGGGCAGAGCAATCTAATTCCCATCCATTATTTGATAGGGTGGGAGGCTACGACCACAACTATGTACTCCGTGATACGCCTGAGCATACCCCACAAGCAACCGTAAAAGCACTTGATACAGGTATTGCTATGTCGTTATTTACTAACTTGCCGGGTTTGCAGTTTTATACTGGCGGGTTGAAAACCGACGATCAGCTTGGTGCCTTGTGCTTAGAACCACAGCATTTCCCGGATGCACCCAACAAGCCCGAGTTTCCAAACTGTTTCGTAAAACCCGGGGAAACCTTCAAAGCAAGTATGCGATACAAGTTCAGCGCATAGAAATCGTTATGTAGTGACAAAAGAAAATTATTTGTTATCGATTTAACAATTAATTTTCTTTGTTACGCAATTGATAAACGTAGAAGCTTGCTATATCATTATCAGGGTAAACGTTTAACCCTATTTGATGTTGCGCATTAGAGCGTAGCAGGCTAATTCAGAGAGAGTGATTATGGGAACCCCTTTCGACCCTACCAACGATCCACATCGCCGTTACAACCCTTTGTTGGGTGAGTGGGTGTTAGTGTCGCCTCACAGAGCGAAGCGCCCTTGGCAGGGAGCCTCAGAAGAGCCAAACAACGAACAAAAGCCATCTTACGACTCTACGTGTTATTTATGTCCAACAAACACCCGCGTGAATGGTGAAGTTAACCCTGATTACAAAGGTACGTTTGTTTTTCAAAACGATTTTGCCGCCCTTAAGCAAGATACAGAACAAGCCAGTGAGAAAAAGGGGCTGTTTCAGTTCGAAACTGAGCAAGGCTGCAGTCGTGTTATTTGTTTTTCCCCTGATCACAGCAAAACGTTACCTGAGCTTTCCGATGAAGAACGCGTAGACGTAGTCAACACGTGGAAAGCACAAACCGCTGAACTTGGTGAAACCTATCGCTGGGTACAAGTTTTTGAAAACAAAGGCTCAATGATGGGGTGTTCAAATCCTCACCCTCATGGTCAAGTATGGGCGCAGCAGCATGTGCCTACCGACCCAGCGAAAAAAGTCGTGCAGCTACAGCAATACTTTGGTGAAAACGGCACGCCTATGCTGTTGGACTATGCCGAACAAGAGGTCGCGAAGCAAGAGCGAGTCGTGTGTCAAAATGATGATTGGGTTGTAGTTGTACCATACTGGGCCGCTTGGCCTTTTGAGACGCTACTGTTACCCAGATTTGACGTGCAATCTATGCACATGCTCTCGGATTCTCAGTCGCTATCTCTTGCTAAGATCATTGGCGAAATTACAGCGAAGTACGACAACTTATTTGAAACGTCTTTCCCATACTCTATGGGATGGCACAGTGCCCCATTTGATAGTGAAGCGCACCCTGAATGGACGCTACATGCGCATTTCTTCCCACCACTTCTGCGCTCAGCAAGTGTACGCAAGTTTATGGTTGGGTACGAAATGATGGCAGAGGCACAGCGAGATTTGACCCCTGAACAAGCGGCAAACAGATTAAAAGCACTATCCACAGTGCACTATAAGAAACGTGAGAATGCGAATGGATAATCAAGTACTTTCTTCTAATTTTGAAACGCACTACGGCGAGGCGCCAGCGTTAATCGCACATGCGCCGGGTCGAGTGAACATTATTGGTGAGCACACCGATTATAACGAAGGGTTCGTATTTCCGGCTGCAATCAACTTTGGAACGTGGGTTGCGGCAACAAAGCGCGCAGATAATGACATCGTGGTTACCGCGATGGATTACGAAAATCAGCAAAACCAGTTTTCGTTGTCAGACATTAACTATGACGAAGAACAAGGGTGGGCAAACTATGTTCGCGGCGTAGTGAAAGTACTTAAAGAGGCCATGCCAGATTTTGGCGGCGCTAACTTATTGGTTACGGGCAATGTGCCACAAGGTGCTGGGTTAAGCTCTTCGGCATCTTTTGAAGTGGCTATACTAAAAGCGTTAAGCGCGCTGTATAAGTTGCCCCTCGATGGCGTACAGGCTGCACTGTTAGGCCAGAAAGCAGAGAATACGTTCGTAGGCTGCTCATGCGGAATTATGGATCAGTTAATCTCTGCTATGGGTAATGAAGGCATGGCAATGCTGCTTGATTGCCAGTCGCTAGCCATTGAGCATTCACCACTACCAGACTCGCATCAAATCGTTATCATCAATTCGAATGTTAAACGTGGTTTGGTTGACAGTGAATACAACTTGCGTCGTCAGCAGTGTGAACAAGGCGCGTCGTTATTGGGTGTGTCATCGTTACGCGAAGCAACTATGGAAATGCTAGAAGGCGCTAAAGCACATATGCCAGAGGTGGTTTATCGCCGCGCGAAGCATATTGTTACCGAAAACGCTAGAACACTGGCAGCAAGCCAAGCATTAAAAGCTGGCGACATCGAAACGGTTAGTGAAGCCATGGCGCAATCTCACATCTCTATGCGTGATGACTTTGAAATTACCGTTCGCCCAATCGATTACTTGGTTGAGATCATTGGTGAAGTGCTGGGTAAATCGGGTGGTGTTCGCATGACTGGCGGTGGATTCGGCGGCTGCGTAGTGGCCCTTGTACCTACCGACAAAGTTGAAGCGGTGAAGCAAGTCGTGGCCGACAAGTACTCTGATGAAACAGGGTACAGTGCTGATATTTATGTGTGTACGGCTACACAGGGCGCGTTCGCTGTGTAAAGTTAATGAACGCTCTAAAACTACGGGTAATTGGTCAAGAGTATAACTTTTTTACTTGTCTAATCAAATCTAGTTTCCACCAAACCTTAAAGGTCAGCTTTATGAAAAAAAAGATTTAAATCTAGTTAAAAAAAGTAAACAAAATGTGATACTAATATGGGCTAGAACGGGTGTGGTTATTAGCGGCTTTGAGTTGCTATCAACAATCACTTGTTTGATTTAACGCGTTTTAAAAGACGTGATACTGGTGTGGCAAAAAACAATAGAATAATAAAAACAATTTTTCACCTGTGTACCCTGCATGACAATCGCCGCACCCAAAATAAGAACTTTGGGAAAAACTATGAAATTAGCATCAATAGATATCACGTTGTTCGTGGTATACGTCGTCGCGCTTGTCGGAATTGCGTGGTGGGTTTCTCGCGAAAAGCAGGGTCATCAAAAAGACACAAATGATTACTTTCTAGCGGGCTCAAGCTTGCCATGGTGGGCAATTGGCGCATCACTCATTGCCGCCAATATCTCAGCCGAACAAATCATCGGCATGTCGGGGTCAGGTTACCAGTTAGGGCTTGCCATTGCGTCTTATGAGTGGATGGCCGCCATTACACTGCTTATTGTTGGCAAGTTCTTCTTACCTATCTTTCTTAAGCATAAAATTTACACCATGCCTCAATTTCTTGAGCAGCGATATGATCATCGCGTGCGCAAGGTAATGGCAATATTCTGGCTAGGTGTTTATGTTTTTGTAAACCTAACGGCTGTGCTGTGGTTAGGTGCATTGGCCATCAATACCATCGCGGGTGTTGATATGGTTTACGGCATGATGTTCTTAGGCCTTTTCTCGTTAACCTATTCACTTTACGGCGGTCTGAAAGCGGTAGCACTCACCGACATTATTCAAGTCGTGCTGTTGGTTATTGGTGGTTTGTTCCTGTCGTATACGGCGTTAAACCTAATCAGCGACGGCAATGGTGCCATCCAAGGTTTTGTTGACCTTACTAACAAGCTCCCTGAGAAATTCGACATGATATTGTCAGAAGACAACCCGCACTATATGGACTTGCCGGGCATTTCTGTATTGATTGGCGGTATGTGGATCATGAACCTGTCGTATTGGGGCTTTAACCAGTACATCATTCAGCGCACGTTGGCGGCAAAGAGCGTTCAAGAAGCGCAAAAAGGTATTGCGTTTGCGGCTTTCCTAAAACTGCTAATGCCGCTAATTGTGGTATTGCCAGGGATTGCAGCAGTGCTAATTGTGCCAGGCTTAGCTAAACCGGACCAAGCATACCCAAGCCTAATGACGCTGATGCCTGTTGGCCTTAAAGGTATTATCTTCGCAGCCTTGGTGGCGGCGATTGTGTCCTCGCTAGCGTCGATGACAAATAGCGTTTCTACTATTTTTACCATGGACCTTTATAAAGATAAGCGTCCAAACGAGTCGCAGCAGCATTATGTGAAAGTGGGTCGTATCGTAAGCTTGGTCGCGCTTATCATTGCTATGGTGGTGGCCAAGCCGCTGTTGGGTAATTTTGATCAAGCATTCCAGTATATCCAGGAATTCACGGGCTTCTTTACACCAGGTATCTGCGCATTGTTCGTTTTAGGTATGTTCTGGAAGAAAACCACAGCAAACGGTGGTCTATTGGCCGCATTAGGCTCATTTGTTTTAAGCATTGTGTTTAGACAATTCTGGCCTGAACTGCCGTTTATTGACCGTGTTGGTCTTGTGTTCCTGCTTTGTGTCGCTTTAGCTGTGGTTGTTTCTCTGCTAGAGAAAAAAGGTGTCAGTGAAAACGCTGTCGACCTAAACGAAGTGCAGTTCAAAACCACAAGCGGATTTAATGTAGCATCTATCGCTGTAGTTATCCTTACAGCGGCGTTTTACATTACGTGGTGGTAGCAGACAAGGAAGGGCGTTTTTAATCGCAACGCCCTTGCTAAAATTAGCTAAAAACAACGCGAAAGTTCAGAAGACGCTGACAATAAATTTTGTTAAGTTCTAGAACGTGTTGCAGTTAGTAACGTAAACCTGTGGCGAAAAACTTCAATTTTCCCTCATAAAATACGGTATACTAACCGGCTAATATTCGATGAACTTTCGCGCTTGCTGATGTCTTATTAAGAAGAGTTATACAGCAAGCCACTAAAAACGTTACAGGAGACATCAATGGCAACGAAAGGCGTTAATAAGGTTATTCTTGTTGGAAACCTTGGCAATGATCCTGAAGTTAGATACATGCCTAACGGAAACGCCGTTGCGAACTTAAGCCTAGCAACTAGCGAAAGCTGGAAAGACCAACAGGGTCAGGTTCAAGAGCGCACTGAGTGGCACCGCCTTACAATGTACCGTCGCTTAGCAGAAATTGCCGGAGAGTACCTGAAAAAGGGCTCGCAAATTTATGTTGAAGGTAAATTGCAGACGCGTAAGTGGCAAGATCAACAAGGCCAAGATAGATACACCACTGAAATTATCGTAGACCAAATGCAAATGCTTGGTGGTCGCGGTGGTGAAGGTGGCGGCGGTAACGGTGGTTACCAACGTCCTCAAAACAACCAAGGTGGTTACAACCAGGCGCCTGCACAAGGCGGTTATAACCAAGCGCCACAGCAAGGTGGTGGCCAGCAGGGCGGCTACAACTCAAACCAAGGTGGCGGCTACAATCAAGCGCCTCAAGGTGGCAATCAAGGTCAGCCAAAGAACCCACCAATGGCTGAGCCAGATTTTGACTTCGACGATGACATTCCGTTTTAAGAAAAAACTGTTCACGTGTTGAAAATATTCTAAGAGCCGCTTTAATAGCGGCTCTTTTTTTGAGCTAAGTTCGCCCAATTATGAGATTGGTGCCCGCCATTCTTCCCCCGATTACCTTAAAATAATTTCATCATATTCCCATTGTTGTTTTCCCATAAACGCGATGAGTGAGCTTTAAGAATTACGTGTAAAAGGTTGGGTTTTTGCAGTGTCAGTAGTAGTAACCTTGGTGGCTTTTGTTTTGTTGTGTCTTAAAAGCAGTGTGTTGTTTGCGCAAACAGACGGCGAATGTGAAGGGGAAAGCTGCGCCTCCAAAAAGCCTACAGTAGTATGGTTGCGACCACCCGAGCTTGGAATTGAAGGCAGTGGTGTCAGTATCACTTCAGGGCCAATCTATGACGTCATGGCGTACCTCTCTACACACCTGCATAACTACGAACACCAATTTGAAGCTTATCCGGTTAAACGTGCATGGTCGTTGGTACAGCATCAACAATCCGCGCAAAAAGTGTATTGTTTTTATGGCGCCGCTTACCAAGAAGAACGCGCTGAGTGGGGATATTACTCCCAGCCAACCTCTATAAACTTACCGCTACTCATTGTTGCAAGAAACGCGCTTCAGCCTTCATTGAAAAATGAATTAGATACCGCGCAGCCTCAGCCAACGCAGGAATATTTTGAGTCCATTTCTTTACGCGCTCTGCTTCAGCAAAATTTGAGAACGGTACTCTACAACGATGTGAATAACGTATACGCCGATACTGTTGAGCAATGGGCTACAAAAAACAATGTGGTTCGTTTAAATGGGTTAGGCAAAGACTTAGGCATGCATACCATCGCCCTTCTGGAAAGTGGGAGAATAGATTTTGGCTATGTAGGGCACCGCGAGCTTTCAGCATTACCAGAAGAAGAACTCGATGCGCTTAATGTTTATCAAATCAGTGAACTGTCCCAGCAGCTAAGAGGAACAAAACGCTTACTGTGTTCTAAGAGTGAGCTAGGACAAGCGGTAACGAGTGATCTAGACAGCGCGCTGACTCACATTACATCTACGCCTATGACGAGCCAAACCTTAAGAGACATTAATTTTGTGGCAGATGGATATCCTTTATTTCTTAAACCGCTTTTTGATGAAAGGTGGAGTAAAGTTATGCTCAACGAATCATGTGATAGTGCGACTCATTTGGAGCTATACAAAAATCTATAGTTCAGCGTGACTCACTAATCAGGTGAGTTAAAAAGTTATCCTACGTGACGCCAACCCAATCCGCTTTTCCAGTCATCGCGCCTGAATCATGGGTGTTCCCGTACTCCATTTCCAAACTCATCACTTTAGCAAGAGGTTGGAAATGGAGGAGATACGTACGGTAACTTAGCTTATTCCATCTTCACCAGTGCAATTTCACCCACTTCAATACCACGCCAACTGTTTTTAGGTGCGCGTTTGAGTGGTGGTAATATAAATTGAAGCCCTGTGATCTGGTGAATATCCAAAGGGGATTGCTCTTCAAATGGCCCCATAGTAACTGGCATAAATATAGGATACGCTCGAGTTAATAAGGTCGCAGTGGGTTTTAGGGCCGAAACAGGAAGAATCAAGGTTTTCCATTCGTCACTTACAGTAAAATCAGTGCCGTAAGCCAGCCCATCGTTAGCAATAACGCCAAATTGCAACCTGTCGCTTTTGCCTAATGAACGAACGCGTAGTGCAATAGCATTATATTCCTCTAAGGAACGATCTATCAAAGTGGCATTCTTAGGTAGATCCGTACGAAGTAATGGACCACCAGTCTGTAGGTTATCGTCAAAGACTTTGAGCGTCACTGTTTCGCCTTCCAATATGGCCGAAGAGGCCGGCCAGCTTACAGTGTTTTGCGGAGGTACAAACGTCCCTCTCGCTTCGCTTGGATCAAAGAGAAGTACAGGACTGCCTGCAGGTTGCAATAATGTGTGAAAGTAAGCGCTATTTAGGAAATCCCAATCCTGTGGTTTGCCAGGTTGGTTATCAGGGTAGGTTACTGTGATATCACCATCTGTAACGGTAAAGGCGTATTCCAATTTACCAGACAGTTTCCACATATCGTCATTCTCTAGTGTGACGTGGTAAAGCCCTTTATCTTCTTGTTGCATTGGTAAGGTAACAAAGTCACTATGACCCTCATAACGTATATTTAAGGTAACAGTGGTGTTGGGTGTCACACTTTGTACCGCGGCAGTGAAGGTCAATGCCTCGCCAAGATTGCGCTGACGTTGGGGTTGGTGAGTCACGATGGTTTCACTTGGTTTGATTGGGGGTAAGTAATAGGCCGTGTCGATGTCACCTGAAGGCTTAGCCTCTGACGCAGATACCCAATATACCCCAGGCGCGACAGCGAAATTACCCCCTGAAGCCTGAGTTTGATAGTCGTTGCCTTCATTGATGCCAGTGACGACAAAGCGCTGGCCTAGACCAGGTAGAGAAAGGGTCATACTATTAGCTTTGACTGATAGGCGGCTCACTTCACGGTTCAGACTGGAGTTCTGATGAGGATCTTGCAAACTGATCACATCGGGAAATACCTCTAATCGCCATTGTTTGTCGCCCTGTTTATCTAAAAAGTAGGCGCCAGAGCCTGAGTAATTAACTAACTCAGATGAGCCAACCCCAGCAATGTGAGTGAGGCTATCGATATCTTTAGGGCTGCGAGTGGTGCTGTTTGTGTAATAAAACTGTTTAGTATCATCGAACACGGCCAAGTCAGCGAGGTAGTCCAGTGTTGTATGATGAAATTGGTTACTCTGGGGGTAATCTGGAGCTTGATAGTCTTGGGGTAAAGTACGAAACTCTTCACCGGCAATCATCAGACCTATTGCTTTCGCTGGCGTATACAATAAGTTTAAGTAGTGCGTATTGTAGTCTGAGTTAGTGTCTGCAATTACCGCAGGGTCGTAAGCGAACTGAGTGGCCCATTGAAACCCTGCGTCGCGAAAACTGCGCGCCATCGCTGGATAGGTCACGCTATTAGTAATATCCGCCGCGTCAAATTCGTAAATCATACGCGCTTTATCACTGCACCCGCTGATATCGCTAAATGGGTTGGTATACGTTGAAACCGCAGGCAGTACATTGGTATTCAACGCACTGTATTTTAATAAACCAGTGGGATACCACTGATACGCGATACCATCTATTGACGTGTTACATACCGCTTTGGCAAAGTCTCTCTGGTCACCTTGTTCACTAATGTTATAGAACAAAGGCTTGGTAACACCTGCGTCTTTAACAGTTTTAATTAAGGTTTCGATATACGCCGCACTCTTTTGTGGGGCTAAGCGATGTTTGGGCTCATTAAAAAGCTCAAAGGCGATAATTTCAGGGTCGCTACCAAGGAGTTGCCCAGTGTAACGGTTTTTGTGCGCCATAAACTGAGTCAGATAGCGCTGCTGGGCGGCAATAAGCGCAGGCTTTTCATTCATATCGTTTTTGCTGTAGCCCACTGCAAATCCAGGCTCAGCGGGATCTGGTTCGGGATAGCCCGTTCCCCACCATGCAATGGGAGTGATGATAGCGCGAATGCCATGCTCTTGAAGGCGCATCATCAGATAATCGAATAACTCAAGATATTCATTGTCGATGAGATTGCCTTCTTTATCGCTGATGGCTTTGTCCCATACGTGAATGCGATAGGCATTTAGCTTGAGCCGAGCCATATGGTCGACGTCTATATCGATAGCGACTTTGTGATCGATTCCACGCCGAGCGATAGCGCGATAACCATAGGCAAACGGTGCACTGTAGTTGGCACCAAACAAGTAGACTGGGTCGCCGTTGTCCCATAACAACCGACCGTTTTCTACTGTCACGGGGGTAGGGGGTAACGTGGTATTGGTCAAACTTACTGCGCTACTTGAGCCTGCTGTAGTTAAGCTCATAGTAGCCAAAACGATTGAGGTTGCGAATATTTTTGAGAACATCTTAACTTTCCTACCAGTTAGGCTTCACGATAGCCGTTAGGGTTAGACGACTGCCATCGCCAACTGTCTTTCACCATGTCTTCTAAGGTGCGGGTGGCTTGCCATCCCAACACCGCTTTGGCGTGACTTGAGTTGGCGTAACACTGTGCCACATCGCCAGGGCGACGGGGGGCAATTTGATAAGGGATAGGTCGGTTACTTGCTTTCGCGTAGGCGTCTACCATCTCTAGCACTGAAACACCACTACCTGTACCTAGATTAAAGCAATGACTACCCGGTTTACCATACAATTGCTCCAAAGCGCGAACATGCCCTTCCGCTAAGTCACATACGTGTATATAGTCGCGCACTCCAGTACCATCACTGGTGGGGTAGTCATCGCCAAATACAGCCAAATGGGAGCGCTTGCCCACGGCCACTTGTGCAATAAAAGGCATTAAATTATTTGGGATACCACTTGGGTCCTCTCCAACCCGTCCGCAAGGATGAGCGCCCACTGGGTTAAAGTAGCGCAAAATAATACCGTTAAATTGAGCGGTGGAAGTCGCAAAATCTTGTATGATTTGCTCTACCATGAGTTTACTTCTGCCGTAGGGGTTGGTCGCGCCCACGGGAAAGTCTTCCACAATAGGTACAGTTTGCGGGTCGCCGTAAACTGTCGCTGAAGAGCTAAACACTAACGTTTGTACGCCAGCCTGATGCATAGTTTCTATTAAAGTCTGGCTGGCAATAACGTTGTTTCGGTAATAAAGCATAGGTTTTTCAACAGATTCCCCCACTGCTTTTGAGCCGGCGAAGTGAATGACGCCATCTAAGGTGTGCTCTGAGAAAACACGTCTGAGCAGCTCTTCATCCCCCACGTCACCCTCATAATGAGGGATCTCTGTATCACAAATATCTTCTACCCGCCTTAGTGCTTCGGTGTGGCTGTTTGAGAAGTCGTCAATTACCACAACAGAATGGCCTGCTTCAATTAACGCGATACAGGTATGTGAGCCGATATAGCCAGCACCCCCAGTGACTAATATATGCATGGGTCTTTCCTTACTTTTCAAGTGACAATGTTGCAGGTTTTAGACCTTTGGCAGTAACCGTGATTTCGGCGTTTTTAAGTGTTTCACCGATTTCAATTAATAAAGCACCTTCTCCCCGTGATGTCGTAATGGGGCTCTGATTTAATAATCTAATATCGCCTTCAACTTCAGCATTCAACTCGATATTATTTGTGCGAACAGGATTGCCCTTAGCATCTACCATTTGTGCGTATACAAATACTTTGTCTTTCACGTAGGGAGTAGGAGCAATACCTGAGGTGTCGAGTCGTAGTGTTAACGCAGTAGCTTGCTCAGGTGTGGTGACGCTATGACGGGCGACAATTTTCTCACTAATAAGCGCTTCAGCACGCAATGTACCAGGCTCGAAGTTGTCTATTGTGAAGGTAAAGGGAGGATGCGCTAAGTGCGTACTCAAAGCGTCAGTGTCGGGGCTTTGCGTCGCAATTAAGCGATCGTTGAGGTAAAGTGCGACGCGCTCGGCATTTGAGAAAACGCGCACATTAGTGCTTGACGTTTCATCCCAATTACTTGCGATATACACCATGGGACCGCTTTCAAATTGCGGGGCCTGTTCGTCTGCATTCCTTTGACTTTGGAAAAAGTAATAGCTGAATTTAGGCTGGCGATAAATACTGGCGATACCCGAAGCTTCAATGTCATCGGCGTAGCCGCGGTTATAATCAAACATGACCCAGTAACCGTCTGCAAAGGCGGGTACGGTAAAGTTGTCATTGTGGGCTTCTTGAAGGTTCTTTGCCTGTTGCAGCAGGCGCTTTTCACCACTATTTAGTAATTGACGGCTAGTGCGTTCATCTTCCTGCAAATCTTGCCAGCTATCCTGATTTAAACCCGCGTTTTGCGCGTAATATTCCCAGTCCCCGTACTCAGATACAATGTAAGGGTCTATGGGTGTTTCGTAATGCTGCAGTCGGTGTTGGCGGGCTTGTACAAAAATATCGTAGCCGAGTTCCCATCCTGCGGAATAGGCGCCAGGGTATTCGGCATGTACTGTATCAGATAGTGCTGCGATAAATTCGTCCGGCATATCTGATTCGTTTAACGAGCACTCCCATGCAATGACGCTAGCGTGATTACGGTCTCGGCGTAGTAAATCAGCACACGCTTTTAAGGTATGAGCTTCGAACTCTTTAGTAGGGTTGTAATATTGCCAACCCAATATTGCATCCAGTAACACTAAGCCCAATTCATCCGCCGCCTTCATAAATGCTGTTGAGTGAGGGTAGTGGGACAGTCGAACGTAGTCGAAACCCGCCGATTTGATTTTTACGGCATCGCGGTAATCAGCCTGAGCAGAGGTTGCGTAGCCAACAAACGGATATTCCTGGTGGCGGTTGACACCGCGAAGAAAGGTTTTTTCACCGTTTATCAGTAGCTCATTTTTATCATTGAAGACAAACGAGCGAATACCGATGTTTCGCGATTGATGTTCTATAGTTGTATCGTCATGCGACAATACAGTGTCCAGTGTGTATAAATTGGGGTGCTGAGGAGACCATAAGGCAGGTTCAGTTACTGTAATTAACTGATTAAAATGACGCTTTTCACCTGCCGGCAGAGTGTATTGTTGGCTTACCTTGTGAACGTCACTTCCATCAAATGACAAAGTTTGGGTTAGAGTAAAAGTTTTTTCTTCACCGCTGGTGTTAGCTACATGTGTTTTAATGTTTACTTCAGATTTCACTTTCTCGACTAAAGGGAAGGTGACAAAAACACCGCCACCGGCCACTTCGTTAGCATGCATCTCATCAGTAATCATCAAGGGATTTTTTACCAGAAGATTAACATCGCGATATAAGCCACCGTAGGTATTAAAATCGAGCAATGTAAGTGGCTTCGGGCCTGTAACGTCATTGTCACGGTTATCTAAGCGCACGCGGAGGGTATTCCTTCCTGACACCAGGTAAGGGCTTAAATCGAAAGTGAATGGTAAATATCCACCTAAGTGAGTACCCACTTTCTCATCATTAAGCCAAACCTCTGTAGCATTCATTGCTCCCTCAAAACGAATAAACACCGCTTGCTCAAGCCACTCTGCTGGCACTGAAAACGATTTTTGATACCAGGCAATACCTTGCCACTGGTCATTTACCACTTCAGGCTCTAACTGGGGAGTGTGTGGAAGAGCAATAGTTTCCCATGCTTGAGTTATTTGCTCAGGCGTAATCGCCTCATCCGCCTTCTTAAATTGCCAGTCTTGATTGAAAGGAACTACTTCACTTAGAAAAGGCGATGAAGAATGCGGTGGATTAGAAGAAGACGTGAAGGGCTGGCACGCGCCTAACCACAACAGACAACAGAGTAAAAAGCTAAATCGGGAAATAGAAGTCATTGCTCTAGCCTAGATGAATTTAAAAATAGACAAGCCTAGTTGGCTTAAACGCAAAAAGGCACTGCCCTTATATGAAAGAGCAGTGCCGATACAACGCACTTACATCGCGTATTGGAAGCCTAACAAGTAACGGCGTCCCCATTCAGCGTATTGACGTGGTCGGGTAGGGTCGTTGTCAAAGTATGACGTAGACGCTTCATTCGTTAGGTTCTGACCTTGTAACATTACTTTTAAGTTTTCGGTCACTTCGTAGGCAATGCTGGCATCAACCGTGGCTTCGTCGTCTATAGTGAAAACGGCACCTGGATCCCAGCTACCTACGCTAGTGTATGCACTGCGGTAGTTATATGACACCTTCGCATCAATACCTGCTTTGTAATACCAAAGAGTTAAACTACCTACATTTTTAGATAAGCCACCCATAGTCAATGGGTTGTTTTCAGGCTCAAACTCCGTCACGTTAGTATCTGTATAGCTGTAGTTGGTATAAATGCCCAAGCCATCAAAAGGTTCTGGCAACATGTTAAACGCTTGCTGATACATCACTTCAACGCCGCGAATCTGACCACCATCACCGTTCACAGGGCCGGTAAATTGGTAACTTTCACCATTTATATTAAGTGTATCTGTAGCTGCACCAACATGACTCTTTAGGTCTTTAAAGAAGAGTGACACGGTAAGAGCAGCATCTTCAGCAAAGAAATATTCATAGCCCAGGTCAACTTGATCCGCGATGAATGGATTTAGCTGGGGGTTACCGCCAGAAGCAGTGTTAACCGTAGAAGATGTGTTAAGTTGTAAGCCTGTACGCATTTCAATGAGAGGCGGACGAGATATAGCACGTGAAAGTCCAAAGCGAATTTGCGAATCTTCCGTAATGTCAAAACGTAAGTTTAGCGCAGGCAGCACCTCACTATAGTCATGGTCAATCGATACCGCAGTTAGCTCTCCCCCGTCAGCTTGCTGAAAACCGGATGAAGTAGATTCGGTACTGATGTATCGCACACCTACATTACCCGTGTACGAGATACCGCCAATTTCACCTAACAGATTAAACTGAACATACAATGCTGTATTAGTTTCTTGAACATTCCAGCTATTAAGTATATCGGCATTAGTCTGAGTATGCTGGTTGCGGTTATCTATCCCGCCAAACGCTTCCTGCGCTACTTCTGACCAATTTCGTATGCTGTAAAGCGCAGGGACGTCATAGCCTTCACCAAGCTCGTAAGTAAAGGCGTCTACATTGGCACTACTATTGGCTACACTTTGTTGCCAGCTAACCACATCATTGTCTTTTTCTCTATCTGTCCAACGCCCGCCGAAGCTCATGGCATCAATAATTCCCCACTCGACTGGCCGAGCGAAATCAAGCTTGGCAGTGATCATTTCATCTTCTAACAGGCGGTCGTTGTCCACTTGCATGTAGTTAAGGCCGTAATCTGTAGCATCGCTTATGTCATAACCGGTGCCAATTGATAAGCGGTCAGTGGTAGTGTCCCAGCTATAGTCCATGCCATTTGCATCCGCATCAGCATCCCAATACCACGACTGAATATTTACCCAGCGCGAGGTAATTGACGCTTCTGAGTAGCCGATATCCGCGTTAACTTTCCATACATCGCCAAGCCATTCAGCATTTAAGCCTGTACTGACGAGTTCGTTTTTCTGGAACCAAGTAGAATTATTTGCAGTGTGGCTACCGCCCCACAACATTCCACCTGAAACGATTTGTTCTGAACCATCGGGTTTAGTTATGATTTGCGGCGGGTTGCTGGCATTTGAAACGTTCCAGTTATTTAAGCCGCCCCAGTTACCCCAACCGTCGAACCAGATTTGATCTTCTCGTTCTTCAATATCAAATTTGGAATAGAAGAGGTCATATTTTAGTTCTAAACTTTCATTTGGTAGCCATTGAAGTACTGTCATTGCACCAACTCGTTGGTTGTCACCTCCTTTCGTAGCCGTCTGTGCTCCCCAAGGGGCCGCTTCAGAGATGCCATTACCATTAACATCACCTTGTTCAGCCTGAACATTATTGTATTCCCACGAGGTAATATCTTTTTGTAGAGAGGGTTGGTCTTGAACGGCAACGCCAAACGCAATACCAAATGTATCTGAAATAGGGTCGATATAACTGAAATTAGCGCGATAACCTTGGGAGTCGGCTGTGGGGATATCGTCTGCTAAAGGATAATCCATCAAGTGCCCGCTGATATTTACTGACCTTTGATCTTTGGTCAACGGTTCTACGAATTGCATGTTAACCAAGCCTGAGATACCCCCTTCAATATTACTTGCTAAAGGGCTTTTAAAAACTTCAACTGAGCTAATAAGTTCCGCAGGGAATTGTTCAAAACGAACACTACGGCTTGGTTCACCGCTAACTATTTCTCGGCCATTCATGGTTGCAAGGTTTAGACGCGGCCCCATACCTCGAATAGAAATCTGACTCGCATTTCCGCGATCACGGTCTGCTGCAATACCTGGTAAACGCGCGAGGGCATCAGTGATTGTCACATCGGGGAGTTGTCCCAAGTCATCTGTGGAGATAATTTCTACCGTCGAATCAGCTAACTTCTTGTGCTGTAGTGAACGGGTTAATGTGCTACCGAAACCACGGACAGTGATAACTTCGGTTTCGTCGATATCAGCTTGTTTATCAACATCGGCCGCTTCTTGTGCTGAAGCAATGCTGATATTTAAGCATTGCGCTACCGCAAGTGCAGTCAAACCTAACTTGAATTGTGTCTTCATTCTATTACCCCCAAGGTAAATTTTTTAATAGTGTCTTGAGTCGTGTCGAGTGTGTTTTTAGCGTCCTGGTAGGCGATTGTAGGGATGGCTACCATAAACAGTAACAACTTTATAACATAGTTGGGTAAACGTTTACCATAAAAATATTGAGAGAAATTGAATGTTTTATAGACGGTAATAAATAGTAGGCTGTAAACAAAGGAGGCTGTTGAGGTAAGTTTGAACGCTGTACGCTAGATTTTTAGCGCTCTGTAATGACTTTTTGAATGAAGAGGCTTCACTTCAATACAGAGCTCTCAGGTCGTTTAGAGAACAGTGCGGTATAGGAGGAAGGAAAACGATAATGGCCTAATAAAAAACCAATATTAGGGGTTATCGCTTTCCTTTGTGCCAAATAGGAGAGCCCGATTTGGTTTTCAGGGACGCTCTAACGCGATGTCCGCTACAAATTAACTACAGCGGATACGGTCGACGGCGGCTTTCCAACCATCATAGGCTTGATCACGTTCTTGCTTGGTCAATCTTGGAGTGAAAACGCTATCACTCTTCCAACAATGGGTTAAATCGTCGATTGAATTGAAGACACCAGCCTGTAATCCTGCTAAGAAGGCAGCACCAAGAGCGGTGGTTTCCGTAATTTCAGGGCGCTCTACTTCAGCGCCCAATATGTCTGAAAGAAAGCCCATAACCCAATCATTACGCGACATACCGCCGTCTACACGAATAGTTGTGGGGCGAGCGCCATCGCTTTCCATTGCTTTTTGCAGGTCCTTAGTCTGGTAGCAAACAGACTGAAGTCCCGCAGCAACGATTTCGCTAATGCCTGTGTCGCGGGTTAAACCTAAAATTGCGCCACGAGCATCTGGATCCCAATAAGGTGCGCCTAAACCAGTAAATGCCGGGACAAGGAACACGCCGTTATCTTGTCTTGCTCGCTGTGCAAGTGCCTCCGACTCGGCGGCATCGTCGATAAGCTTCAGGCCATCTCTGAGCCATTGAACGGTTGCGCCGGCCATAAAAATACTGCCTTCAAGCGCATAAGTCGTTTTGCCGTTTAAACGATACCCAACGGTGGTGAGTAATCGGTTTTTCGATTGCAAAGGGGCGTCACCAGTGTTCAATATCATAAAACAGCCGGTACCGTAGGTGCTCTTGGCCATGCCTTTTTCAAAGCACGCTTGGCCTACTAATGCTGCTTGCTGGTCGCCTGCTACGCCTTGGATAGGAATAGCTCTGCCTATGATGTCTTCTTTCGTTACACCAAAGTCAGCCGCACAATCCATCACCTCGGGTAGCATTGAGCGTGGGATATTGAATTTATTAAGTAATTTCTCATCCCAGCATTGGTTATTGATGTCGAACAGCATTGTACGCGAGGCATTGGTGGCATCAGTTTTGTGTGACTCACCACCCGTTAAGCGCCATATAAGGAACGTGTCTACGGTTCCAAACAGCAGCTCTCCGTCCTCGGCTTGCTGTCTTGCACCTTCTACATTGTCTAATATCCAAGCTACTTTTGTGGCAGAGAAATAAGGGTCTAACAGAAGCCCTGTCGATTCAGTAATGTGTGAGACGAGCTCTTCGTCTTCACTTAAATCTCGACAAAGCTGGGCTGTGCGTCTGTCTTGCCAAACGATAGCCGGGTAGACAGGCTCACCAGTGTTTTTATTCCACACTAAGGTTGTTTCGCGCTGGTTAGTGATACCAACGGCTGCGATATCTGATGGTGTTAATGAACATTTATTGAAAACTTCTTTGAGGGTAGAGACAACGCTTTCCCAAATTTCCTCTGGATCATGCTCAACCCAGCCATCTTTCGGATATTTTTGAGAGAATTCCTGCTGTGCAATAGCGTCTATACTGCCCTTTGGAGAAAAAATGATGCTGCGAGAGCTTGTTGTACCTTGGTCAATGGCAAGGATATGTTGTCCCATAAGGTCACTCCTGAAGATAGTTTTCATAGAGTTTGCATCATTTACACAGGATTAACAATGCTATATTTTCGAAAACGAACATTGGCGTTTCGTTTTGTTATGGGAACATTGAAGTTAAGCACGTATAATTGATGTAATTTTCTAATTCTGAGGACTCGTGATGAATCAAACGCAAAGACACGGAAAAATTGTTGGGCTTATAAAGCTACATGGTTTTATGTCTATTGATGATTTGGTCAGTGCTTGCGAAGTTACGCCGCAAACAATCCGCCGAGACCTTAACCAGCTTGCCGAAAATGGTGTGGTGAGCCGCTATCATGGTGGTGCTGGCCTTAACAGAAGTTGGGAAAACACGCCATATCAGGAAAGGAAAACCCAAAACAGCGAAGTCAAAGAGAAAATTGCTGAAGCAGTGGCTGCGATGATCCCCGACGGCGCATCGTTGTTCATTAATATCGGTACGACGACGGAAATGATTGCAACTAAGTTGCTCAACCACAAAAATCTTCACGTGGTAACCAACAATATTCACGTTGCTACCATTCTTTCGGCTAAAGAGGATTTCTCCGTCATAATTGCTGCCGGTGAAGTTCGCTATCGCGATGGCGGAATCATTGGCGAGGCAACCTGCGATTTTATAAGCCAGTTCCGCATGGATTACGGCATAATCGGTATCAGTGGTATTAGTTCGGACGGTGCACTACTTGACTTTGATTTCAGAGAAGTGAAAGTGTCCCAAGCCATTTTGGAACATACTCAACACGTTATATTAGCTGCGGACTACAGTAAGTTTGAACGCCGCGCAATGGTGGAGCAGGGGCACATTTCACAGGTTGATTGCTTGGTTTGTGATAAAACGCCGCCGCCCAGCATAAGCAAGATAATCGAAGAAAATAACATCACCTTTGTCAAAGCGTGACCATCTATTTACCATAGTTTTCCACTACTCTTAAACCTGTTCTCGGTTTTGGTCGCATTCTACTTTGTGGCAGCCTTCTTTAAACATTACGCACTGTTGCCGCAAGCGCTCTTACACACCACGTATTTTTCAATGTAAATCAGTCAAATATTGTAGCGATTGGATTTGTTCATTCCTTTTAATTACGAATTTTAACTTTCTTTAATGTTCGTAAATGTTCGTTTTGTGTTGACATGTTTTCTTTTTGCTTGTCAAATAGACAACCATATGAGGATATCCATATAAATACCACTAGAGGCAATGTATGAGTCAAAGCAATCAAACTGAACAGACAGTCGACGTTTTAGTCGTTGGCGGCGGTGTTAACGGCGTAGGCGTCGCGCTTGACGCTGCGGGACGCGGGCTTTCGGTTGCTTTGTGCGAGAAAGGCGACCTCGCAGGCGCAACGTCTTCTTCTAGCAGCAAATTAATTCATGGTGGACTTAGGTATTTAGAACATTATGAATTTCGCTTAGTGAAGGAAGCGCTGGCAGAACGTGAAGTGTTGTTGAAGAAAGCGCCTCACATCATGTGGCCGCTACGTTTTCGTTTGCCTCACCAAAAGCATTTACGCCCTGCGTGGATGATACGAATTGGTTTATTCCTCTATGACTCGCTGGCTAAGCGCAATATGTTGCCGCGCTCACGTAAGCTAACGACCACCAGTGAAAGCCCGCTGGTTAGCGATATTTCAACGTGTTTTGAATACTCAGATGGTTGGGTAGATGACGCACGCTTAGTGGTACTAAATGCACTAGCTGCCCAAGATCAGGGGGCGAAGATATATACGCGTACTGAATGCGTTAAAGCTGAAAAGTTAGATAATTTGTGGAATGTGGAGCTTAAAACGTCTCAAGGGAAAACGTTTACAGTTAAGGCCAAGTCAATTGTTAATGCGGCTGGACCGTGGGCAGTATCGTTTCTAGATCGCTTGGTAAATATTCACAACCCCAATGCGATGCGCATGGTAAAGGGAAGCCACTTTGTCGTTCCCAAGCTATATAACTCTGACGAAGCGTACATTTTACAAAATAAAGACGGGCGTATTGTATTCGTGATCCCTTACGAAGGTGATTTCTCACTTGTGGGCACGACAGACGAAGACTTTAAAGGTAACCCGTCAGACGCTGCAATTTCAAACGAAGAGACTGATTACTTAATTGACGTCGTAAACAACTACTTCAAGTCCAAGATAACACGCGAAGATATAGTCCATACTTACAGTGGCGTGCGACCACTCTTAGAAGAGAAAAACGCGTCAGCACAAGAACTTACTCGGGACTATAAAGTAGAGCTTAAGGGTGAGGCTGGAAAGCCCGTATTACTTAATATCTTCGGCGGCAAGATTACAACCTATCGAAAGCTTTCAGAGCACGCGGTAGATAAACTTGTCTCATGTTTCCCGAAAGCGAAAAAAGCGTGGACCAAAGAAGTACCGCTACCAGGTGGTGCATTTGAGAGTCAAGAATCGTTAGTTGCTCAACTAACTTCCGAGTTTTCTTGGCTGGACAACGCTATCGCTGAACGCTACGCAAGACAGTATGGTTTGCTATGTTATAAGTTTCTTAAAGGTAAAGCGTCAGTCGATGCTATGGGGACTCATTTCGGGGCTGGTATGTATCAGGCAGAAGTTGATTACCTTATAGAGTGCGAGTGGGCTTGTTGTCTAGAAGACGTGATTTGGCGCAGAACAAAACATGGATTACGCTTGGACAAAGCCCAACAGGAAGTGCTGTCCTCTTATATCTCAACGAAAGTTTCTGGCGCAGTTCAATCGGATGAGTCTGTGGATGCTGTATTGGCAAGCGCCTAACCCGTGAAAAGGTACGCATTAGAAGGAGCCATCTTTGCTTGAAAAGCGATAAGATGGCTCAATCGCCATTGATTAGCTAGCCCAACAGGATAAAGTAGACGACTTAAAATGAACATGGACGTGATAAACAATACTTCCGTCAAGGAAGTCGTACTTATTAGACACGGTAAGCCTCTCTCGGCGCATAATGACAAAGTAAACTCAGCTCAATATGCTCAGTGGGTGCGTAACTATGATAAATCGATACTCGATCCAACAAGTCACCCAAAGCAGAAGACCCATATCGACGACAGCTACATTGTGGTTAGCCCGTTACTAAGGGCTAAATTGTCTGCGGCTTATTACGGCGCGACTCAAATTGATGAAGAGTTGCCCCATCTTAAAGAAATGGATATTCCTTACTACAAACTTCCGTTCACCTTGCGCAGTTGGCACTGGGTCGTCTTAAGCCGTGCATTATGGTTTATAGGATTTAAAGGTCGATTTGAAAGTTTCAAAGCTGCCAAGCAAAGGGTTAATCTTGTTTCCGAGCGTATTGAAAAACTGTGTGAGAAACACGAGCGGATAGTGCTATTCGGGCATGGTATGACTAACTATTACACCCGAAAATCACTCATAAAAAATGGCTGGCAATTAAAGCAAAAAGACGGTGATTTTTGGGGAATTACGATATTGCACAAGCCGTTGCCATAATGCTGAGTCTTCGTTTTTAACCAAAAATTCTTAAGGTTTATTTATACCTACTTCATTTTTTCTTCAAAATGTCGATAAAATAGAACAATGCCTAACAAGCGCTAACGACTTGAACAAAGGCATGGGGAATCGACAATGAATAAAACCAACAAAAAGAAACCTTCCACGTCTAATGTTTTTAAAGCGGCTATTGCAGCTATTTTTGCAATTACCCTTGGCGTTACTATCAACTTTCTTCATACCGACGAGCAAGACACCACAACAATCGCCTTTGCACTAAATCTAGATACGTTTAAGCGTCACGTCGTCTCGTCTCACTGGCAATGGCGAGTACGCCAACCCACTACTATGATAATGCTGATTCACTACAATGAGTCGGGCAAAGAAACGAACCGTACTCCGGTGCGAATGAATCACAACGGATGGCCGACCGCTGAGCTTTCTAGTGAAGGGTGTGAAAAAATATGGACGTCGCTAGTGGCGACACCACTGCGCGTGGACGGCTTTAAGATCCATGCAGACTATTACGCTGAACTTGAAGAGAACGAAAACAACTATTGGTGTCGCTTCAGCTTGAGCAGCGGCGCGTATTTCGACTATTTTCCTGCAAACGGAACAGTAACAAATTTAAGCGATTAAACTGGCCACATAAACGAACACGCACAATATAAGCCTATACTTATGTAGGTATTTGTTCTATTTAGATAATTAGTCTACTTTTGAGTTAATGCCATGTTACTCATTGGCGCCATAAGGTATTGTCGATTATAAGATAATACTCGGCATTAACGAATTAAGTAGATATATGCTTTCACGCTTATTTTCTTCGAAAAGTAACAAAACTAGCGTCACTGTAGGCGTATCGGTCTGTGCTTCTGAGCTACATATTGTGGCCATAGAGCGCAGTGGCGACGCTGTTTCACTTAATTCTGTTTCTTCAATTCCCTATGATCAGCATCAGCCTCTCAAGCAACAGCTATCGGCGGCGTTAAGCCCGTTTGCTAAGTCGACATGTAATGTTTCTATAGTGCTTTCACAGGATATGTACCACATGGTACAGGTTGATAAGCCAGAAATGGCAGAAGAGGACATTACAACGGCGTTGCCGTGGACTCTCGGAGAGCTGGTTCCCTATGAATCAAGTAACATGGTTTTAGACTATGTCGATTACCCGGTTAAAAGTCGAACTGGCGGCCAAAAGATAGATGTGTTCGCTGCCGAAAAGTCCTCACTTGCTGCCGTCGCAGCGAGCATGGCAAAAAAGAAAGACAAGCAGCTTACACATATCCACACCAAAGAAGTGTTAGCAACTGAAATGGTGCCAAATGATGACTATGCGCGACTACTCATCATCCAAGAGCCCAACAGTGAACCGTTTTTAATGATAGTACGCTCTCAGGCTATCTGGTTGGCACGTCGCTTACGTGGATTTGTAAGCAAAGTTAATGAGCAAACAGACCTGTCACAGCTAAGTGATACATTGGGATTAGAAATTCAACGCTCAATGGATTTCTATGAGTCGCAACTTAAGCAGCCGCCTTTAAAAGAAATTCTGTTTAAAACTCAATTTGATTGCGTGCCAGTGATCGAACGGCTGAAGCCGTTCCAGCCCGCTGCCATGAATGTCTTTACTCCACAGCTTAATTTAGCCGATGTAGTTGAACCTACCTGCCACTTTGCGTTAGCAAGTGCACTTGTTGCAGCGAGAGAGGTGGCATGAAAAGAACGATAAACCTCTATCAGGACTCCCTAAAACCAAAGAAAGAGCGGTTACCATTCTCGAAGGTACTTTGGCTGAATGGCGCGGCAATAGGTGTCATGTTGGTAGTGGTAATCGCGCTCAATATTACGTTGGGGGCGAAGCAGAAAAAGTTAAATGAAAAAACAAACGCGATTAGCCAATTGAATAGAGAAATTAAAACCTTAAGCGCTGCACTCGAGAAGAAACGAGACACCCAGTCGCTTCAGCAACAGCTTGAAAAGGTGAACGCCAAAATCGAAAACCGAAAACGTCTGTTGGCGTATCTCGATAGCGGAGAGTTGTCATTTGACGCAACAAAGTACGGCGAGGTGATGGACGACTTGGCTAATTTCCACAATCAGAACCTATGGCTGACGAGTATTGATATCGATACACAAACCATTCGCCTGTCAGGCCAAACCTTGGCGCCTTCATCTATACCTGTGTGGCTTAAAAAGTTGCAGCAGTCTCCGTTTTTCCAAGGTAAGTCATTTTCTTCAGTGCAGTTTGATGAAGTAGACGGCAAAGAAAACGTGAAACAATTCTTGATATCCACAGATTTTGAAGGAGACGCTGATGAATCAGTACCAGCAGCTCTCTGAGAAATTCTCCGCTCTTGAAAGCAGAGAAAAACAGCTAATTACATGGGTGAGTTTTGGTCTCATTATCTATCTATTCTTCTGGTTCGGTGTTTCGCCTGCACTTGATGACTTGTCTGCAACCGATAAAGCAGTCATCAGAAAGGAGAGCGAGCACAAAGTATTGGTCATTCAAAGAGATGCTATTCAAGAAGCGCTAACCATCGATTATACAAAGCGCACGCAGCTAGAACTCGATAAGGCCAGAAAAGACCTACTATCAATTGATGAGGCACTACTTTCACTCAATGAAGGGTTTGTCGCAGCCGATCGAATGCCCGAGCTGCTTATGACGCTTCTAAACGAAGAAGACAACGTACGCTTAGTGAATTTTAAGGTCGAGCCTACCGAAACAGTACGCTTTGGTGACGGTGAGTCTCAAAGCACACCGTTTTACCGTCATAACATGCGCTTAATTATTGAGGGAAGTTACTTTGACCTGCGTAGCTACTTAGCGCGCCTTCAAGCCGCGCCCGAAAAAGTCGTAGTAACAGATTTTGCTTACAACGTTGAAGCTTACCCAAGCGCCACGTTAGCACTGGGGTTAGCAACGGTAAGCAATAATGAAACCTTTATCTCGCTGTAAGGAGAGAGTGTGAAACGGTTAAGAATTGTGGTCACAGCTTTAGCGATAGCAACATGCTTACCTGCAGTTGCGTCTGTCGACCCGACTAGGCCTGCAATCGCCAGTGCATCAGTGTCTAGCAATGATGATGCTGTAGCAGGAGAGCTAGCACTTCAATCTATCTTTAAACGCAGTACAGGTTATAGCGCCATCATATCGGGTAAATCTTACCGCGTGGGCGACACACTTAACGAATACACCGTATCAAAAATTAACCCCAAGAACGTGGTTATCACTGACGGACGTCAGCAGAAAATACTAAGAATGTATGCATATGAAATTAAAAAATAGCCTCATTGTTAACACATTGGTTTTGTCTGCCGCGTTAGTTGTGGCAGGTTGCCAATCTTATGGTGTTGGCGAGGAAGTAAAACCTCATATTCGCGATGAACTAGCACGTTCTCAGAATACGACATCAAGTAAACCAACACCGCCCCCGCAGCTTAATCAAGAACTGCTGGCAGAGGTTGCCCGTTATCAAGCGTTACCTGCGCCAACATCACAGAAAATGTTTGCAGTTTCTGCTAACAATGTAGACGTGCGTCCGTTTTTCGACGCGTTAGTTGAAGACACACCCTACAGTGTCGCCGTTCATCCTGCTGTGTCAGGGCAAATTAGTTTAACGCTCAAAGAAGTGGCGTTAGAAGATGTGTTAACCATTATTTCGAGAATGTATCCGTTAGACGTGTTTTTGGAAGGAAAGGTAATTCAGGTTATGCCTTCTCAACTAAAGACGGAATCTATCCCGGTTAACTTTCTTATGATCAAGCGCTTCGGTGTATCTAACGTAAGCGTTATTGCCGGTGGGGTAAGTGAGCAAGACCAAAACAATGGTGGCAACAACGGTGGAATTAACGGCAATAATAATATTAGCGGGAACGCGCTAGGTGGTCAGGGTGGTTTTGGAGGCCAAGGCGGACTTGGCGGCAATAACATCCAACAGCTCAATGGCTCAAACATTCAGACTACCAGTGAAAACGACTTTTGGAGCGATTTAAAAGAGGCACTAAAAGTACTGGTCTCTCCAACAGAAGGTCGCCAAGTTGTGGTTTCACCCCAAGCAGGCTTAGTGACCGTTCGAGCATTGCCCAGCGAAATCGCAGTGGTGAAAGACTTTTTAAATCAAAGCCAAGAGAGCTTACAGCGACAGGTGGTATTAGAGGCGCGCATTATTGAAGTCACGCTAAACGACGGCTATCAGCAAGGCGTGCGCTGGGATCGTATTGCAAGCGGCTTGACGGGCGGCCTCAATTTCGGACTTAGCGGAGGCGCTGTGGCCGGTAATTATTCGGCAAGTGCACTACAACCCGTATTAGATACAAATGGCCAGCCCGTATTAGATACAAATGGGCAGGTGATTTTTAACAATGTGATTGACTCCCCCATTAATGCGGTTAACGGTATCGGTAATATTATTTCGAGCGCGATTGGCGGTGTATCGTCTTTGCGGATTGCTCGTGGCGATTTTGATGGCGTTATCAATTTGCTGCAAACCCAAGGCGACGTCCAAATGCTTAGTAACCCTCGCGTAACGGTAACTAACAATCAGAAAGCCGTTATAAAAGTAGGGCAAGACGAATACTTTGTCACCGATGTGTCGACCAGTGAAGATCAAAGCGCGACACAAACCGAAAACGAAAATGACATCGAACTTACCCCGTTTTTTTCAGGTATTGCCTTAGATGTTACCCCTCAAATTGACAGAAGCGGCTCGGTTATATTGCACGTTCACCCATCAGTAACGGAAACGGCAGAGCAGACTAAAGTCATTCAGGTGGGCGATCAGCAAATCTTGCTGCCACTGGCACAAAGTAATATCCGAGAGTCAGATACGGTAATTCGTGCCCGCGATGGAGAAATTGTCGTGATTGGCGGTTTGATGGAAACCGTTACCAGTGAGCAAGAATCAAAAACGCCTTTGTTGGGCGACATTCCATTCATTGGTAACGCGTTTAAAAACAAAGCCAAAACGCAGAGTAAGCGCGAGCTGGTGATCTTGATACGCCCATCAGTTGTGCAACCGGACACGTGGGAAAAACAACGTCTTCGCACTCAGTCATTACTTGATCAGTGGTATAGAAACTAATTATGTATCAGGGCTTTTTTCACTTCACAGATATGCCGTTTTCGCTTACCCCGAATACGGATTTCTTTTGTGCGCTTGCGCCACACAATGAAGCGTTAAAAGTCATTTTATCAGCATTAAGTATGTCTGAAGGCTTTATAAAAATAACCGGTGAAGTCGGTACAGGTAAGACATTGTTATGCCGTAAATTAATTAATCATCTGTCTGATAAATTTGTAGCCTGCTATTTACCCAATCCATACCTTTCGCCTGATGAATTACGCCAAGCATTTGCGAGAGAGTTAGGCATTGTTACGGAAGGAAATAGTGATAATCAAGGCTTGCATAATGCAATAGAGACAAAGCTATTAGCCCTTAAAAAAGAGGGACGACAAGCGGTACTAATCATTGACGAAGCGCAGTCGCTGAGTTGGGATGCTCTTGAGATGCTGCGTCTTTTTAGCAATTTGGAAACGGAAAAAAGTAAGCTGCTTCAAATTGTCTTGTTTGGACAGCCTGAACTTGATGACAATCTGGCAAACTCTAAAGTAAGACAAATCCGCCAGCGAATAAGTTTTTCCTACACTTTACGCACAATGACGTCAGCCGAAGTCGATTACTACATTGGTCACCGGTTGACGACAGCAGGTGGTAACGAGCAGTTGATATCTAGAGGGCTGCGCGCATTTATAGCGTTGGTTACTAAGGGCACGCCTCGCTTGGTTAACATAGTTTGTCATAAGATTCTTTTGCGCGCATATGGTCAGGGCAAGGCGTCGGCGACCTGGTCACATACCCTAAGCGCCGTTTTCGATACACATGACTGTAAACGCCGACTTGTCCCAAGGCAGAGTCTTGTTATTTTGTCGCTTGCTGTGGTGGCAGTAGCAAGTGTACTACATGTATACGGCGCAGGTGGCATATGAGTATTTTGAATGACACCTTAAAGTCACTGGATGAACGCAATAAAAGTGAAGACTTTGGTTTGCCGCCAACCGTTGAAGTCAGTCAACGTCCAGTTTGGCCAAAAGCGCTCATGATCATCGCCGTTTTGGTGTTTGTAGTATGGTTAGTAATTACACTTTTATCTGGTACTTCCCATCGCGAAAAAAATGAAGATGGATTAAGCACAACGGCCGTTTCAAGTGCCGCACGTGTTAACAACCCGCCTGCTGAAAGTACAATATCAGAGCGCGTTGCCGATAGCACATCAGATATAAATGCGCCGTCACAAGGAATGCAATCAACCCCGTTATCTGAAAGTGATATGGCGCTACAAAACAGTGCGTCAGATGTGGCTGAGCTGGTTTTTAATACCGTTGATGAGTCATTAGAAGATGATGAAGCTCAATACAGAAAAAGGGTTACAACTACGGCATCAGCAACCAGCACAGCTGATGATGTGAAGGCGTTAAGCGTCAATAACAGCGCAAACGCCAGTAGCCCTCAATCAGAACTGTCTGCGGCAAGCAAGGCACAACCCGCAAGCTCGAAAACAGCAGAGCCTAAACCCACAAATATCATAACCAGAGAGCCTGTAGTTGAGGTAGCACCTAAGTCACCTGAACAACAAAGTGCTGTGCATTTAGAAGCAGGACTTAAAGCGTATAACTTTGGCATTTTTGATGAAGCTCAAAAAAGCTTCACGCTAGCACTGGCAACCTTTCCGCAAAATGACGAGGCGCGCAAGCAGCTGGCTGCACTTTATTTTGGACAAAACAATAATTTACAGGCACTGCAGGTACTTTCAGAGGGCATTGTGATCTCGCCTAGCGAATTAATTTGGCGAGAGCTAATGGCCAAAATTCTGGTGCAGGAAAGTCGCTTCGAAGAAGTATTGAATTTGATGCCTGATAGCTTGGATGCTAAAGCGTTAGCCGAAGGCCGTGCCGACTATCTAATTTTAAAGGGCACCTCTGCTCAAACCATCAATAAGTCAGAGCAAGCGATATCAGCATTCAGCGCTATGACATCGCTACAGCCTAATAATGCGAAATGGTGGTTGGCACTAGGGATGAATTATGACGCATTGGCAGATGAGCGCCTGGCGATATCATCTTATTCCAGGGCACTCGCCATTGGCGGGCTTTCCTCTGCATCTGCACAATATGCAAACTCGCGTCTAACTGATTTACAGGAGCAGCCTTAATGCGACCTCGATTAAAGATGCGCCTTGGCGACTTACTCGTTCACGAAAACATTATCTCCAGTGAGCAGCTTGACAATGCGCTTGCGGCGCAGCGAACGTCAGGCCGCAAACTAGGGGATACACTTATCGATTTGGGCTTTATCGGCGAACCCCAGCTTCTTCGCTTCTTGGCACAGCAGCTAAATATTCCTTTCTTGGATATAACACAGCGCCGTATAGACCCAGAGCAAGCTCAGCTTATCCCAGAGACTTACGCGCGTCGCTACCGTGCCTTGGTGTTAGAGGCGGACGACGATGAAGTGCTGCTGGGCATGAGCGACCCAACGGACTTGGGAGGCTTAGATCAGCTGGGCCCGTTAGTCGCTCCTCGAACCATTGAGCTGGCTATCGTACAAGAGAACCAAATGCTAGAGGCATTTGATTCTGTTTACCGCCGTACCCAGGACATTGCGTCGTTTGCTGAAAAACTAGGTGAAGAGTATGCAGACGAGGCTGATTTTGAGTTGTCAGCCCTTGATGACACCACCTCGGATGCCACGGTCGTTAAGCTACTTCACTCCATATTTGAGGATGCCGTTCAAGTTAGGGCATCAGATATTCACATCGAGCCCGATGAAAAAATCCTGCGCATTCGTCAACGTGTCGACGGCGTTTTGCAAGAAAACACGCTCAACCAAGTGAAAATAGCGTCGGCGCTGGTACTACGACTCAAACTCATGTCTGGCTTGGATATATCTGAAAAGCGTATTCCACAAGACGGGCGATTTAATATTAAAGTAAAAGGACACACCTTAGATGTGCGTGTGTCGACCATGCCAGTGGCCAACGGAGAAGCGGTAGTTATGCGTTTATTAGACCAGTCTGCTGGCCTTCTAACGCTAGACCAAACCGGTATGCCCGATGCTATGGCAGAGAAATTTAGAGCTGCCATTAATCGTCCCCACGGTATGATCCTGGTAACGGGGCCTACGGGTTCCGGTAAAACTACGACTCTGTATGGGGCACTTAGCGAACTCAATAAGCCTGACCTTAAAATCATAACGGCTGAAGACCCCATTGAATACCGTCTACCGCGAATCAACCAAGTTCAGGTTAATGCCAAAATTGGGCTGGACTTTGCCGCCATTCTTCGCACTACGTTACGTCAAGACCCTGACATTATCATGGTGGGGGAAATGCGTGACCAAGAAACCGTAGAGATTGGTCTTCGAGGTGCATTAACCGGCCACTTGGTATTAAGTACGCTTCACACCAACGACTCAGTAACCAGCGCTATTCGCCTTATCGATATGGGCGCGGCGCCGTATTTGGTTGCTACTTCATTACGAGGAGTGCTTGCACAGCGTCTGGTTCGTAGGGTGTGTGAAAACTGTAAAGAAGAAAAGCCTGCAACCGCCCAAGAACAAGCGTGGGTTGGCTTCTTGAAACCTGAATTAGCCGCTGCCACCTTCTACAAAGGGCGCGGGTGCAACAGCTGCAATCACACAGGATACAAAGGCCGGATAGGCGTTTTTGAATTTCTGGAAATGAACGAGGACATGATGGAGGCCTTGCGTGAAGACGATACGCAGGGCTTCGTAGATGCGACTAAGGCGAATAAAGACTTTGTTCCTTTATCTCACATGGCGCTGGACTACGCAGCTCAGGGCAAAACTTCTTTAGATGAAGTGTTCAAAGTCGCTGAATTTGTTCCTGAAGTGGTGAATCACTAATGCCACAGTTCAAGTACGCAGGTAAGTCAACGCAAGGCGGGCCTCAAAAAGGGGTTATTGAAGCCGCGTCAGCGCAAGCCGCAGCACAAGCCTTGCTGTCACAAAACATTGTGCCTCTTACCATTGTTGAATCAAAAAGACGCAGTGCAGAAAATGAAGGAGACGGCTTCGATATCACGCGTTTGTTTCAACAAAAGGTGGGACTGGATGAAATGATCATTTTCTCTCGCCAAATGTACTCATTGCTAAAGGCCGGTATTCCCATTATTCGTGCCATTAAAGGCCTAAGCGAAAATGCATCGCACAAACGCTTTCAAGAGATTTTGAAAGATATTGCAGACCAGTTAGAGCAGGGACGAAGTCTGTCTTCTTCCATGGCTAAATATGAAAAGGTGTTTACGAGACTTACCATATCCGTGGTGGTGGTAGGTGAAAATACCGGTAAATTAGACGACGTATTCCTACAGCTTGCCCTCTATTTCGAACGCGAGCAAGAAACCCGCAAGCGCATCAAATCGGCGCTGCGCTATCCCACTTTTGTGTTAATTGCGCTAGCAATTGCCATGTTTATTTTGAATCTATTTGTTGTGCCAGTGTTCACCCAAATGTTTGAGCGCTTTGACACTGAACTTCCAATTATGACCCGCGTGTTAATTGGTACTTCCAATTTCTTTGTGAACTATTGGTGGCTGCTAATTATTGTGATTGTGGGAGGGATTTTCGCTGTTAAACAATACGTTAATTCGACTAATGGACGACTCAAATGGGACAAATTTAAACTAAAGTTGCCTGTCGTGGGCAGCATTATTGAGCGATCATTACTTTCAAGATATAGCCGAAGTTTTTCAATGATCTTACGTGCAGGCGTGCCGTTAACCGCAGGGCTTTCACTTACTGCCGACGCCGTTGACAACGCGCACATGCAAAAGCGCATTAAAGAAATGCGTCAAGGGATCGAAAAAGGCGAAAGTTTGCTTAGAGTTTCGAAAAATAGCGAACTGTTTTCTACACTTGTACTACAGATGATTGCAGTAGGTGAGGAGACGGGACGACTAGAACCATTGTTAGAAGAAAGTGCTGACTATTACGAACGTGAAGTCGACTTCGACTTGAAAAGTTTAACGGCCAAAATCGAACCTATTTTGATTGGTTTTGTTGCGGTAATGGTATTGATCCTGGCGCTTGGCATATTTACGCCAATGTGGAACATGATGTCGGCGGTGAAAGGCGGCTGATAAAGCGCTTTATAACTGGGGAAAAGCGTGGCAAGCACCAAAACGGGGTTACTTAATTTTGTTGTTATAGGCGTATTGCTTGCTGTTATTGGAACAACATACGTGTTTTACGCGACACCAATTATTGATGAAGCGGAAAAGGTTAACAAAGAGAACGCGGTTGCACAGTTTCAGCGAGTGGTGATGTTAGCCAGGGCACAATGGATAAAGACTAAGCAAGATACTGTGCTTATTTACGAAACTGAGTTTGACGCTGGTGGCAAAGTTAAACAGCACAAAGATGTAGCGGCAGAGCTATACATTAATGAAAAAGGCTGGCCCGAAGGACTTGAAAAAGAACAGGGGAATGCGTGCGAATACATGCTGACACTTGCAACCTTAAGAGAAGGTGAAGCGCTGTCAACAGTGACTGTAAGCGACCAGTATGCAAACGGTTACTTACAATGTGCATTCTTTTGGGAAAAAGAGATTTGGTTTGAATATAACGCTGGTAGCGGCGTTGTCAGGCAAAGAAACAGTTGATTAAACGGCGGCACGATTCGCCTTATCGTCATCAAGGAGATGTTATGAACACCAAGCAACAAGGCTTTACGCTAATCGAGCTGATAATTGTTGTAATCATTCTAGGGTTGCTTGCGGCCACAGCATTACCACGCTTTATTGATGTTACTGATGAAGCTCGTGAAGCAAGTGTTGAAGGCGTTGCTGGCGGTTTTGCCGCAGCGGTAGGTCTTGTAAGAGCGCAGTGGGAAGTTGAAGGCCGCCCGAGCGGAAACAATGGAAATGGGAACGGCACTGTAATCACTTACGATCAAACGCAAGTAGGGGTAGACGGCACCATTGGTTACCCAACGGGAAGCTCTACAGGCAACACACTTGTTTCTACCGTTAACGACACTGAATGCAAAAACGTCTTTGACCTAATTCTTCAGTCAGCACCAACAAACACAACGTCGACGAACGACACCGTTGTTGCTGATTTCAGATATGCCGTTCGTGAGGACGACTCAGGTGCAAATACACTTTGTGTTTACTACTTAGTTGAATCTATGGGTTTACCTAATAGCTCAGCACCGGCAGACGGAACGCCAGACGGTACAACGTACGACGGTTTCACTTACAACCCAGCCACTGGCCAGGTTACTGTTTTTTAATTAATACCTAGGAAGTTTAATTATGCAAAAAGTATCAACACAACAGGGTTTTACCCTAATCGAGTTAATCATTGTTATTGTACTGCTGGGTATTCTAGCGGTGACCGCAGCACCTAAGTTTTTGAACCTTCAAGATGATGCGCGTGATTCTGTATTGGAAGGTATTGCTGGTTCTTTAGAATCTGCTTCATCGGTTGTTTATGGTAAGGCACTTATCAATGACGTAGCCGCTTCAAGCGACGGATCAGAATCTGTAAATATTGGTAACAGCACTACGGTTTCTTTGGTGTATGGTTATCCTGATGCTGCAACTGCTGCGAATTTTACAAATATCCTCGATGCTGACATCAATAACACTGGCGGCGAATATGCGACTGAGTCTGTAGATGAAGACACTATTCTTATCTATTACACGGGCGCTTATGACGGGGCTCCAGATCCTGCAGCGGCCAATAGTGCCTGTTCTGTTGCTTACACTAATTCAACAGCTGAAGGCGCGCGACCTACTATCACAGTAAACACTTGCGTCGAATAATGTGAAGAAAACCGGTTTTACATTAGTAGAACTTATCATAACCATATTGGTTATTGGGGTGCTGGCGGTAACCGCCGCACCTCGCTTTCTTGGTAACGATACGGAAGAAGCTATCGCCCTTCGCGATCGCACACTTCAAGTCGTTCGTAACATGCAGTTTCGTGCTATGCAAAATGTGCAAGACACTAGCTGTGTGAAAATAACCGCCACAATCATTGCCCCTCCCGCTGGCCACGATTGTACAAACGCCCTTTCTACCGCTTTTGATGCCGATCAGGTAGTCGACGCATCAAGCACCGACTTTACTTTTCAAACGGCCGATGAAAATGGCGATAGCTTTTCTCAAATTCAGTTTGACGGGTTTGGCAGGCCGCGAAATATCGCGTGTTCAACGAATTGTAGAATTCAAGTAAGTACCTTTGCCATGTGTTTACAAAGCGAAGGGGCAGTTTATGCGTGCTAGGGTTGTATTGCCTGTACATAAAAAACGCGTGAACGGCTTTACCCTGTTAGAGCTGGTGATTGGCATCGTTGTATTTACGATTAGCCTAACCGTAGTACTGTCGCTTATTGTCCCGCAAGCTGAACAAACCGCAGAGCCATTTCGTCAGGTGAAAGCGGCGAAATTAGGGCAGTCTTTAATGAACGACATACTTAGTCGCTCTTATGATGAAAATAGCGACAGAAGCCCGCCATTTGAAACCTGTAATGCCAAAGGAAATTGCTCAACAACACTTGGTCCAGAAGAAGCCAACGAAGACGACTACGACGACGTGGACGATTACAACGGGTACACAGTTAACGATGTGGGCGGAAACTATAGCAGTTTCGGTTTTACCGTAACGGTAGATTACGACAGTGACCTAAACGACAGTACGCCAACAGACGGCCTAACGTTTAAACGTATTGACATCGCAGTTACGGCACCAGACGGCCAAGTTTACAATTTTAGCGCTTATCGAGGGAGCTATTAATGTCTCCACGACAAGCACAGCGACAACACGGTTTTACATCAATAGAACTTATTTTAGTGATCACTATTTTAGGTGTGATTAGCGTATCTGTAGCACAAGTGATTTCTTTAAGTGCACAAATCTATATAACCGGCGCAGAGCGTACCCGCCTTGTTTCAGATGCGCGCTTTATTATTTTGCGGCTCGAAAAAGAACTGCGTAATGTGGTGCCAAATTCTGTGTCATTCGATTCCAGTTTGGGGTGTCTTTCTTACTACCCTATTAAGGAGAGTGGTACCTATGTGGGCGACGCGTTTAATAATCCTATGCACGTAGTCGTGTTCAATAGTCAGTTGAGTAAGGACGACACTCTTGTCATATACCCAACAAACCCGCAGAGCGTGAATGATAACGGGCGAATAATAGATGCTATTGCCGACGCTGCTTCCGATCCCACTAGCGATAATCAATATGACCTCACACTCAGTGCCCCTAATACACAATCTTCACCGGGAAAACGCTTCTTCATTCCTGAAGCGCAAGTAACCGTTTGTAGAGCATCTTCCGTTCAAGGTGAACGCTTAATTAGGACGCAAGGTGCTACGTCGGGCGTCCTTGGTACTAATGTGGTTTCGTGGAGTGCGAATGTGGTCACTGCAGGGTTACGGCAAAATGGCTTAATCGAACTGCAAATGACATTACAAAGCAGTGACGATGAACAGATATCGGTTGTACACGAGGTGCATTTCCCTAATGTGCCATAGTAAAACACGCCAACAAAAAAAGTATCGTATAGGCCAACGTCCTGTCGGGTTGTCTGGTTCTCCTGCGCGCCAACAAGGCTCAACCACTATAGTAGCAATTATCATTAGTATCGTACTTTTAGGTCTTGGTATTGCGCTGTCTAATCAAATCTCATCGAATATTCGCCAGCAATCCATTGAATATTATGGCGCTCGTGCTTACTTAGCGGCGCAAAGTGGGATGGAAGTCGCTATTTCTAGGCTAATTAACGGCGATAATCCGGCGTGCACAGTCATAACACAGCCGGTAGTTATAAGTGTAGTCAACATGCAGAATTGTACGATTACGCTATCTTGTGAGGTGGAAACTGAAGTCGATGAGCCTGAAGTTGCCGCTGGTGAAATAAGGGTTTATGCGTTAGGGGCCGAAGCGCAGTGCAGTACCGGCCAGCTCGAAACCTCAAAACGCGTTCTTGTTGAAGTAAGGCAGGAAGAATAATGACATACTGTAATTCTGTTGCTCGACTCTTTTTGATTTGTGCCTTGTTTATACAAGCGTTAGCTGTGCAAGCCGTTCCTCAAATCGAAGGCAGGTTCATCGAGCTTCAAAACACCTACAATAAAGCAGAGTGGACAACCATTAGCTTTTCACAGGTATACGACGAGCCGCCAGCGGTGTTTATGCTGTCTACTAATCAGGGGGGCAACCCTGCCATTGTCAAAATTCGCAATGTAACCAGAACCGGGTTTGAAGCGCTGCCCCTTGAGCCTTCCGGAGAAGATGGTCCGCATATCACGATGGGAGGCCATTACTTAGCCATTGCTTACGGCGTTCACGAATTTCCGAATGGGGATATTGTTGAAGTAGGAAAAATGGAGCTGGATGCTACAACCATCCAAGCCTCTACTAGTTCCCCTTGGTACATTCCAATAGGTACATTAGTTCCCGGAACAGAAGATGCTCGATACGCACAGGTGCCTCTGCAAACTAACTTTGGTGAAAAACCTGTATTTTTTCACTCCATTCAAACTGTCAATAACCAAGTGGATGTAAATGGGAAAAAGCCTCCCAATGAGCATTTGCTTCCATTTTTAACTATTGCGGCTAAATACGAAGCGCCGTCATATTACATAGCACTGGAAGCATCAGAAACCGATTTTGAGCCCGTCACACGTCCCGAAACGGTTGCTTATATGGCAACAACTGAAGGGTTCGACCGCAGGTTCTTTGATGACAACGGTGTAGAGGTGGTCTGGGAGGCAGACTTTGCGGACGTGCGCATTCAGGGATGGGACGATGGTTGTTTTCAAAATAGCTTTAAAAATAAATACACACAAACGCCGCTAGTTGCCGCGAGTAAAATTAGCCGCAACGGAGGCGATGGTGGCTGGCTGCGCAGTTGTGGTGTGAGCAAAACAAAATTGGGCCTTCGCGTAGATGAAGACCGAAGTATGGACTCAGAACGTAATCATACCGAAGAAGACGCTAGTATTCTGGCTATGACATCAGAGTTTGTGTTTAGTGGTGAAATTCCTAGCTGCGACGTTGCATTCCCGGGTGCGGTGGCAGCATTTGGTGGTGCGCCTATTAACCTACCCGCTTTCAGTCGCATTATTGATGAAAATGGTGGTGTGCTTAGTGCCACACAACTAGTGGCTGGGGGAACAGCTGGGAATGCGGACTATCCAAAATGTGGAGAACCAGGCGTCGACTGTACAGTGAACAATACAGACTCACTAACCGCATCACAGGCCAGAGCTATACCAACCCTCACAGTTAATGATAGCAGTGAAGACTTAGCCCCTGGTAATTTGGCCGGCGATTATTTTTATAATCGGCTGAATGTGCTTATGGCGGCAGGAAACTATAACGTTGTTGCACCGACTAGAATCTATATTGCCGACCCCGGTACCAATCCACCGGGGCAACCAACACGCTTCGTTATGGCTAATGCTAATGTCACCATTGCAGATGGAGCCTACCTAGCGATTTATGTAGACGGTGATGTGGTTATTGACGGTTCAAACCCGAGGGCGTTGGTTATTGCCAAAGGGAAGGTGACGTTCGCTAATGTGGGTGACGAAACTATCGTCGGCCGCTTCAATGCAGGAGGAGGCGTTGAGTCTGTTTCTTCAACAACGGCAAATCTACCAGCTCCCCTCAGCGTAACAGCTAATGAAGTACCAAATAATATTCCTGGCATATGTGGACGTGAGGTTGTAGAAGTATTAAATCACTACCGGTATGAACTTGCCGACAATAAAGGTAGTAGCTGCGCGGCAAAAGAAGTAACACTGAAAGCCTGCGCAGATGTAAATTGCGACCTCATTTACTCTCAACCCTCTACGGTTAACCTATCCCCGCAAAATAGCAACAATTTCCGATGGACTGGAAGCGATATCGTGTCGTTTACTGGGCAAATCTCTTTAGCTATCGATAGCCTAAAGGGGCAAGACACAAAGCTTGCAACGTTAGGTGAGACGCCATCGTCTCAGCTGCGCTGTTTCATTGGCGGAAAAGAAGTGGGTATAGAAGGCTGCAAGATAAACTTTGAAGATGATGGCCTGGTATTTAAAAACCTTTCTGACAACAACACAACCATCGTCACCCAGCTATCAGGCAAGCCTTCTGACGAAGGTTTCAATAGTAAAAATTATGCCGTTGAGGCCTGTGGTAATTCAGAATTCTTGAAAAACAAAATTGTTGATGTCGACCTCAACTACAATTGCTCAAGCTCTAGCAACTGTTCAAACAACTTAGCCCTGACAAATAACGGTAATACTTATCAGATTGGACTATCACCACAGACATTTTCTCTGCAGTTTGATACTAATTCGCGAGCGGAATTTACGTTGCGGTATCCGGACGCGGGTGAGCTTTCGCTGTCAGGAACAATTACTGATAGAGCCGCACTAACAGGTTCATCAAACATCTTCAAAGTTCGTCCATTCGGTTTCGCAATGGATGTCTTAAATGACGCTGGCACCAGTTTCAACCCAAACGGGTATGCAATCAATCCGAATGGCTCACTGCTAAAGCGTACGGGAGAAAACTTTGTGCTAGGTCTTCGTACTGTGCAATGGGTTGATGGTGAAGACAATAATGACGATGGGATACCAGATAACTTTGCAGACTTAGCAAATAATAATACGGCCGAACATTATTCAGGTAGTGTCAACCTCACTCCTCAGCAATTGCTACCAGTAAGCGGCTCTGCAGGTTCGTTAAGTATCACAAGTGTCAATTTTGAAGACGAGGGTAAAGTTAATCAAGCCTTAAATTATGACGAAGTTGGCATCATATCCATTGTCGCTCAAGGTACCTATTTGACAGACTCTACGGTGTTGGGCCAATTAAATAATGTGGGACGATTTGCGCCATCAAACTTTTCACTAACAGGAAATGTGGTGGCGGCATGTAATACCAGTAATGCGTTCAACTACTTTGGTCAACCTATAAGTGAAGTGAGCTTCTCGCTAACCGCACTTAACCAAAATGGCAGCCGCACCACAAACTACTACGATGGTTTTGATAAGCTAACCAGTCTCGGTTTGCAGGTTGAGCATGACGGCAATTTGCTAAACCGTTTGGAAAATATCAACTCGATAGGCTGGCCTCAAAGCGGAGCGACAGGACAAATTACTTTCTCTGATAATGACATTGCATTTAGCCGCTTAGGTAGCGCAACACTGGACGGGGCATATATCGATGCCTCTGTCGTGCTGGTGGCAGACCAAGCACAAATTGAGGGCGCAAACTTCAATGGACTTTCTTGTTCCGGTCAGTGCGTTGATGATTTTGGTGATTCAATCAGCTTTGCCTACGGTCGCGCAACGTTGATAAATAACTACGGTGCAGCCGACGAAGCGCTTTTGTTACCGCTTCGCACCCAATATTGGGACGGAAATAATTGGCGAATTAATAAGTATGACAGTTGTACCGCTTATGATCACGACAACGTGAATGACGAATCTGGTGAATTGGTTTCTTCGGGGGAAGAGTCATTAAGTGAAGGAGCCTATAGAGATAGTGACGGAATACGCCTGTCATCACCAAACGGTGCTGGCAATTATCCTGTAAGTTATACGCCTGATGCTTGGCTATTGTGGGATTGGGATGGAGATGGCGAAGCTGATAATCCCCCAAACGCAACGCTCACGTATGGTGTGTATCGAGGAAACGACAATATTATTTACAAGCGCGAGCAAATCAATAATTAGCAAAGAAGGTTATCCCGCTTGACCGAAATGCTGGTTGCGTAGCACACCGTAGTGGCGCCAACATAAAGAGATGTAAATTATTAGCAAATTGTTTTTGAACCTTCTAATTTTCACAGGGTCACTATGTGGGTCTAATTTTAAAATTATTTGGAAACGCGTGTGTGGTATCCCTTCATGGGTAAAGCGCTAAAACTACTAAGCAAAAATGCAGTTATTTCGTCACTTAATTACAGCATTACTTGCCCAAAATAGCCCCCATTGTTAAAGTGTGCGAATAAATATCGACTTCACGTTAAAGCGTCGCCATCTCACCTTTGCAAATACGCGTTAACACAGAAACAGGAATACACTCTTCATGTTTAAAAAGCTTCGAGGCATGTTCTCTAACGATCTGTCCATCGACCTCGGAACAGCTAATACGCTGATTTATGTAAAAGACCAAGGTATTGTTCTAAACGAGCCTTCAGTAGTAGCTATTCGTCAAGAGCGCGCAGCAGGACCAAAAAGTGTTGCAGCAGTAGGTGCAGAAGCTAAGCGAATGCTTGGTCGTACGCCGGGTAATATACGTGCAATTCGTCCGATGAAAGACGGTGTTATTGCCGACTTTTACGTCACTGAAAAAATGCTTCAGCACTTTATTAAACAAGTGCATGACAATAATTTCTTGCGCCCAAGTCCTCGTGTATTAGTGTGTGTTCCTTGTGGTTCAACACAAGTAGAGCGCCGCGCAATTAAAGAATCTGCATTGGGTGCAGGTGCCCGCGAAGTTTATCTTATCGACGAGCCAATGGCGGCTGCTATAGGTGCGGGTTTACCTGTATCAGAAGCTACAGGTTCAATGGTGGTCGATATTGGTGGTGGTACAACAGAAGTTGCCATTATCTCACTTAACGGCGTAGTTTATTCATCATCTGTTCGCATTGGTGGTGACAAGTTTGATGAAGCTATCATCAACTACATTCGTCGTAACTTCGGTTCACTAATTGGTGAAGCAACCGCTGAACGCATCAAGCATGAAATAGGTGCTGCCTATCCAGGTGAAGAAGTGCGCGAAATTGAAGTGCGCGGTCGCAACCTAGCAGAAGGCGTACCTCGCGGGTTCACGCTAAACTCAAACGAAATTCTTGAAGCGCTTCAAGAGCCACTAACCGGCATTGTTTCAGCAGTTATGGTGGCGCTAGAACAGTCTCCGCCAGAGCTTGCTTCAGACATTTCTGAGCGCGGTATGGTACTTACCGGTGGTGGCGCGTTACTTAAAGACTTAGATAGATTGCTAATGGAAGAAACGGGCATTCCAGTTGTTATTGCTGATGATCCGCTTACTTGTGTAGCACGCGGCGGTGGTAAGGCATTCGATATGATTGACCTTCACGGTGGCGACCTGTTTAGCTACGAATAAACAGGAAAGGCAACCGTAAGGTTGCCTTATTTGTATCATGGATACTATTTTTACCCGCGGCCCTTCGTTAAATAACAGGCTTACACTGGCGCTTGTGCTGTCGGTGATTCTGATATTTGTCGACCATAAGCTAGACGGTTTCAAATCAACGCGGGTTTATCTCAACTCATTAATGAGCCCACTTCAGTATTTAGCAAACCTTCCCGGTTTAATGCTAAATGAAAGTGCCCAGCGTCTTACCTCTCAAGAGCAATTGCTGGCCGAAAACCAGAAACTTAATAATCAGCTGTTGTTAATGAGCGAAAAGCTCCAGCAGTTCGATGTCATTGCAAAAGAAAATGCACAATTAAGAGAGTTACTGCAGGCACCTATTCGGGTTTCTTCTCGAAAAATGGTTGCTGAGTTAATGGCGGTGGATAAAAACCCGTATAGCCAGCAGGTGGTTATCAACAAGGGTGCGATAGACGGCGTATATCTGTCTCAGCCAGTTATTGATGATAAGGGCATAGTGGGTCAGGTAATGGAAGTTGGGTCTACAAACAGCCGTGTATTGCTGATTGCCGATGTTACCCACGCTATTCCTGTGCGATCTCTTCGAAACGATATTCGCTTTATCGCAACCGGAAGCGGCGCACTAAACGAGCTGTATCTAGAGCATGTTCCTCATAGTGTCGATATTCAAGAAGGTGACACATTAATTTCGTCTGGCTTAGGAAAGGTCTTTCCAGAAGGTTACCCTGTGGCAAGAGTGTCACAAGTCGTCCGAGATGAAAGCCGCCCTTTTGCTCGTGTTATTGTCACACCTTTAGCAAACCTAGACAGGCTTCGACACCTATTGCTGTTATGGCACACGCCTGAGTCTGAGAATGAGTCTGATGCTAACTCAACTGACGACACTGATAAGCCAGCTGTAAACGAGGAAGAATCTTCAGATGCGTAAACGTAACCTCGTTATATGGATTAGTCTGTTAGTTGCTCTGGTACTGCAAATTGTTCCACTGCCCACTCAAGTAGATGTGTACCGCCCTGACTGGGTGCTGGTTGTATTAGCATATTGGAGCATGGCGTTGCCCCACAGAGTGAATGTGGGTGTAGCCTTCTTAACGGGCGTAGCCATGGATGTATTGGTAGGCACGACCTTAGGTATTCATAGCCTTGGGTTGAGTATTTGCGTATACGTATTAGCGGCTAACTACCAACGGTTGCGTAATTATTCTGTATGGCAGCAAGCCATTATTATCGGCCTACTATCGGCGCTATATCACTTACTTACATTTTGGGTGCAGCATCTACTGACTGATATTTATTTCCAAGTCGATTACCTGTGGCCAGTGATAACGTCAATGGTGTTGTGGCCGTGGGTATTTTGGCTGCTTCGACGCACGCGCAGACAGTTTTCAATTTCGTAACCCGAACACGTTCTCGATTAAACCAAAGGTAAGCCAATGACAAAATCGGTAGTGTTAGCGTCAGCCTCTCCACGACGCACCGCTTTGCTCAAGCAAATGAACATAGCCCATACAATACAGCCTGCCGATATTGACGAGTCGCCCCGTGACAACGAGCCACCGATGGAGCTTGTCGCAAGGCTAGCCAGTGAAAAAGCCCAAGCGGTAAAAGCACATCTTGAAGATAAGCAGGCAATGACCGAAGACAAGGTTATTCTTGCCAGCGACACGCTAATATCGTTTAACGGACAAAGTGTTGGCAAGCCAGAAGATAAAGCAGATTCTAAGCGCATCCTCACTATGCTTTCTGGTAAAACTCATGACGTCCTTACCGCTATTTGTGTGCTTGATAACGCTCAGCAACAGACTCAAGTAATTACCACATCTGTGACTTTTGCAGCATTGACGGATGAGCAAATTGACGCATACTGGGAAACAGGAGAACCTGCCGACAAAGCAGGGAGTTACGCTATTCAAGGTATTGGTGGTGAGTTTGTAGTTTCCATTAACGGCAGTGCAAGTGCCGTAATAGGCCTACCACTGTACGAAACCCGCCAATTACTTAATGCATTTGGAGTTGTGTCGTGAGTGCTGAACTGCTTATTAACGTTACCCCGTCAGAGTCACGGGTGGCGCTTATTGAAAACGGAATACTGCAAGAAATTCACGTAGAGCGTCATACCAAACGCGGTTTGGTTGGCAATATCTATCGCGGTAAAGTTAGCCGTGTATTACCGGGAATGCAGGCAGCATTTGTTGATATCGGTTTAGAAAAGGCCGCCTTCTTACATGCATCTGACATTGTCATTCACAATGAAATTGCCGAAGAAGTCTCGGCAAGCCATATTCAAAAGCAAGACATTCGCGAGTTGGTGCGAGACGGTCAAGATATTGTGGTTCAAGTAGTGAAAGATCCTATCGGTACCAAAGGCGCACGCCTTACCACAGACATTACTATCCCCAGCCGTTATCTTGTATTTATGCCTTCGGTGACTCACGTAGGCGTATCTCAACGCATTGAAGAAGAAGCAGAAAGAGAGCGCTTAAAGTCGCTGGTGCAAGAGTTTTGTGATGAAAACGGTGGCTTCATTCTGCGTACTGCGGCTGAAGGCGTGGGCAAAAACGAACTGCAGTCCGACGCAGCATTTTTGCGAAGGCTGTGGGATAAAATTCAGTCGCGTATGAAAAAGCGTAAATCGAACGTGCTTTACGAAGACTTACCGCTAGCACGACGAGTGCTACGCGACTTTGTTGGTACAGAGCTCGACAGAATTCGTATCGACTCGAAACTATCATTCAATGAACTTCACCAGTTCACCAAAGAGTACGTGCCTGAAATGAACGGCAAGCTCGAATACTACCCGGGTGATAGACCTATTTTTGATTTATACGATGTGGAAAATGAGGCGCAGCGAGCCTTGGAACGCCGTGTCGATTTAAAATCTGGCGGCTACTTGATCATTGATCAGACCGAAGCGATGACCACAATCGACATTAATACGGGCGCTTTTGTTGGCCACCGGAACTTAGAAGAAACGATTTTTAACACCAATATTGAGGCGACGCAGGCAATTGCCCGTCAGTTAAGATTGCGCAACTTGGGTGGGATGATCCTTATCGACTTCATCGATATGATTGAACCAGACCACAAACGACGTGTCTTACACTCATTAGAGGTGGCGACGAACAAGGACAGAGCCAAGATAAATATTCACGGTTTTACTGCGCTAGGGCTAATTGAAATGACCCGTAAGCGCACCCGTGAAAGCATTGAGCATATATTGTGCGGAGAATGCCCGGTGTGTAAAGGGCGAGGCACGGTAAAAACCATTGAAACCATTTGCTTTGAAATTATGCGTGAAATTGTACGGGTGAATCGCGCCTACGACGCAGACAAGTTTGTGGTTTACGCTTCACCAAAAGTGGCGGAAGCCTTAATGGGTGAAGAGTCTCATATGCTGGCAGAACTGGAAGTATTTGTGTCTAAACAAATCAAGGTTCAAACAGAAACATTGTACAATCAGGATAAGTACGACGTCGTCATGATGTAATGCATTAACGTATACAAAGGCAAAATGTGACAAATTTTTCGTCGGTAGCCGCTTATCTACTTAAGAAGTTTTGGCTGCTACTCGCCGTATTGCTTGTACTTTTCGCGCTTGTTTTAAGCGCTGCACGCTATGTTCTGCCGCATATTGAGCACAACAAACACCTGTTGGAAAATTATATTAATGAGCAGTATGGCGTAAACCTATCCATCCAAAGTGTGCATGCTGTTTGGCAGCGCAATGGTCCAAGTATTGTGCTCAATTCGGTGTCGTTGGCTAAAAACGATGCTTCCCCTGTTGCATTGGATATCAGGCAAATCTACGTCGAGCTAGATTTTTGGGAATCGCTACGCCACCAACTTATCTCATCTACCCGTTTTGAGCTGCGTGGTCTTAAGCTTGATATTGACGCCGATCGCCTTTCTGGAGGCGACAAGAATAACTTCCCTGTAGTAAATGCGCTAGAGCGTCTGTTTTTAGAGCAGCTTCAAAGCTTTTCGTTAGAAGACGGGGTGGTATCTGTCACTCATCTTAATGAAACCAATTCATTTGATATTGAAAGTTTATCGTGGAACAACCATGAAGAGCGACACCAAGGTTTAGGTCAGCTCAAGGTTGCAGATTTAGCGGCTAACTCGGCGTCGTTTATCATTGATATCACGGGCACGCGGGAAGACTTTGACGGCGTGTTTTACGCCAAAGCAGAAGAGCTCGATATTTCTCCGTGGGTTAGCGATCTCATCAAAACCAAGCGTCCACTAGCGCAAAGCCGCGCAAACTTTGAAGTATGGACTAACTTTTCTCAAAGTGAAGTCACTAGCGTACAAGCCGAGCTTAGTGAAAGCCTTTTAGAGTGGGGAAGTGGCCGCGCGAAAACGGTAACAGGTATCAGCGGAGGTAGTCTTCAGGCGTTGCCTAACGATGAGAGCAGACAGGGAGGCTGGAATGTCCGAGTGGATCAATTGGTGCTTAATTCGAGCAACGAGACCCTTACAACAGACCTAATTGGCAGTATAAGTGCAAATGGTGATGCGCTGATAAACACCGTAAAGCCAGTGCAAATTAACCCCTTTCTGCTGCTGTTACCGCTTTTCATGGATGATACCAGTGAAGAAGAAATACGCGGGCTTAATCCAAAAGGCGAGTTGGCCACGTTGCAGGTTCAATGGCACAACGGCCAGCCTTCTTTAGCGGCTAAAGTGCTAGATTTGCAGTGGGACAAAACAGATAAGGTACCAGGTCTTTCGTCGCTAGATGCAGACTTTTTCTGGTATAAAAATAATGGCGCTATCTACTTAGAGAGTGCGGATAGCTTACTAAGTGCCAACGGCGTAATTAAGAAAGACGTCAATATAAACCTGTTTAAATCTCAGTTTTATATTTACCCAGAGCAGATAGATAGCGAAGACAAGCAGTGGGTAGTAAAAGGCAGCGATATGCTGTTCGATAGTGATGCCGTTACTCTTCGCCCGCAGTTTAAACTGAATACGTCGACAGGGTTTATGTCGCTTTATGTGGATGTAAGCCCATTGGCGTTAAATGAGGTGAGCAGTTTATTTCCCTCTTCTTTAATGGGGACCAATACCGATAAATACCTTACTCGCGCGTTTACAGGAGAAGGTGAAATCGCAAATGCGCGCGTGCTGTGGCACGGTCGCACGAGTGACTTCCCGTTTGACGACAACACGGGCATTTTTCAGGCGTATGTCGATATTGAGCAGGGGGATTTTCTTTTTGCGCCAGACTGGCCGGCACTTAATAACTTAGACCTATCTTTGTATTTTGTGAATAATGCATTAGTGATGGAGAGTCCTAGTGCGACGCTTGCTGGTATGAAAATCAGTGATATGTCGGCTGCCATTCCAAGCTTCAGTCCAGATGCTCGCCTGATTATTTATGCCAATGGTACTGGCACTGGTAATGCGCTAACCGCGTTAATGATGGATTCGTCCCTCAAAAAATCTTTAGGCAAAGTACTTAACGAAGACGTGCAAATTGGCGGGCCTCTATCTGCCGATATAAAGCTTGATATCCCGTTTAAAGGCAAAGATGTGGTGGCATCGGGAACGGCGCACTTGTCGGATAACCCCGTTTTTGTCGCGACCACAAATATGCTATTTGATAAGGCATCGGGAGAGGTGTCATTTGTTAATGGCGATATAGACGCAAGTGGGCTTCAGGCGCAGTTTCTTAAACAGCCGGTGAACTTGTCGCTATCCGGTAGACAGGGCGACACATACGACCTAAATGTAGAGTTAGGTGGGCGATGGCATGTACACCCGCTGGCTAACTATGTGAATACAGACCTCACCGAATACATCGACGGCGAAAGTGATTGGAACACTACAGTTCAACTGTCGCTTTCAAACAGTGGGTTTAACTATACTGCCAATTTAACTGCAGATTTAACGGCGACACAAAGTGTATTGCCTGCTCCCTTCGATACGCCAGCGGGCAGCAGTTTACCGCTGCTTATTACCAGTAAAGGCGATAGCAAAGCATCAAATGTGGAGGCGTCACTTGGTGATAACATTCGTTTTGATGGCGTACTACCGCACAAAGAAATGCAGTTTTCACGTGCGCACTTGGCACTTGGCGAAAGCGATATAGCCAACATTGGTACAGGTTTTAGTATCAGTGCGAATCTAGCTCAAGCTGATGTGCAAGAATGGTTTACCACTATAAATATGTTACTTTCCGGTAAAGGGAAAGACACCAGCACCGCCGTTGCAAAAACAAATGCTCAATCGAGTATCCAATCAAACGAAAGCAAAAAAGCGAATTTGTTTGGTACTCCCTCGCGGATATTCGCCAAAGCCGACAAGCTAAATTTTGCTGGCCACAGTATTAATGATGCGCAGCTCAGTGCAACAGAACGCAATAAAGATTGGATCCTAGACTTAGCGTCGCCTCAGGCAAGAGCCACTATTCGTATTAATAGTGATTTAGACGAGCAGGGCATTGAGATAAATGCCGACTATTTATCACTGGAGAAGCCTGTTGAAACCGGGGGGGCGACAAAAACCGGTTCAGAGAGCGGCGTTGAGTTAGCTACGAATAGTGCTATGCCAAGTGAGGAAGGCGAGTCGCCCTACAATATTGACCCAAATACGCTACCGCCCATTTATTTTTATTGTCAGTCCTGTGGCGTGCACGGCATCGATTTAGGTGAAATAACCTTAGACATCGCGAAGGAAGAGAATGGTTTAGCCATTCGCCAGCTTCTAGTGAAGTCTGATGAAACTAACGTTACCGCGACGGGTTATTGGAAGCACATGGGAGGCGAGATTCAAAGCGCGTTAAACGGAACATTAACGTCTCCCGACGTTGGGCAGATGCTAAAAGAGTACGGTGTTGAATCAGGTATAAAAGATTCTAGCGCAAACGTCGCGTTTGATATCACTTGGCCAAATGCGCCAATGGATTTCGGGTTTGAACAGCTAAACGGTAAAGTTGAGTGGTCGCTCTCAGATGGGTATCTAACTGAGTTGAGTGATAAGGGGTCACGTATCTTTACCCTGTTTAGCTTGAACTCGTTAGTGCGGAAGCTCAGCCTCGACTTTCGAGACGTTTTTGCTAAGGGGTTTTTCTACGACGATATGGGCGGCACGTTAAGTATTGTTGATGGCAAAGCGTATACCGACGATACTGAAATTGACGGCGGCGCTGGTGAAATAGAGATCACGGGTTTCACCGACCTCAATACCGGTGGATTAAATTACAACGTATCGTTCGCACCGAACGTAACCGGGAACTTACCGTTTTTAGTGTATTTCTTGGCTACCCCGCCTACTGCGCTCGCTGCTCTTGCCATAGACCAGGTGCTAACCTCTGCGAAAGTTATTTCGAATGTGAACTATCGCGTTACAGGCACCATAAAAGATCCTAAGTTCGACGAAGTTGAGCGCAACAGCAAAGACATCAGCTTACCTGCGCAGAATGCGCCTGTACCAGCCAACCCGCAAGACAGGCCATTAACGGAAGATGACGTACGCAGGCTTAAAATGGAGGTGATCGATGGTTAATTTAGTTGCATTACAAATGACATCTGCGCCAAGCGTGAAAGAAAATCTCGACACCGTTGCAAACGAAATGGCATCGGCAAAGATTGAGAAAGACAGTTTAGTTGTGCTTCCAGAGTGTTTTGCTTATTTCGGCGGTAAAGATAAAGGGCAACTTGCTGTGGCAGAAACAAAGGGCGAAGGTGAGATTCAGCGACGTTTGTCAGCGCTTGCTGCACAATATCAGTGCTATCTGGTTTCGGGTACGTTTCCAGTGAAAACCAATAGCCCAGAGAAGTTTTCCGCAGCCTGCATGCTGTTTGGCCCCAATGGTGATGTGTTGGCAGACTACCGAAAAATTCACATGTTCGATGTATCAGTTAACGACAACACGGGCAGCTATCGTGAATCGGCGACAACCGAAGCGGGCAGCAAGGTGGTTACTGTTGAAACGCCAATAGGCAACATTGGTCTTGCGGTGTGCTATGATGTACGCTTCCCAGGGTTATTTACTGCAATGGGCGATATCGATATTTTGGTGTTGCCAGCGGCCTTTACCCAGCGCACCGGAGAAGCGCATTGGCATGCGTTGTTGCAAGCCAGAGCCATTGAAAAGCAGTGCTTTGTGGTAGCTGCGAATCAAAGTGGCGTGCATGCAAATGGCCGTGAAACATACGGTCACAGTCTTGTACTGTCGCCTTGGGGGGAGACCCTTGCCGAACGCAAAACCGACGTAGGGTTAGTTTTGGCAAAAGTAGATATTGCAGAAAGAGAAACCATTAAACAGAATATGCCGGTTGCCGAACATAACCGATTCAGGAGTCACTTTGTCTAAATCTGTTGAGCGTCATTTATTATCTGACTCAGGGCTAGATATCTCTAAGCTAGAGCGTGCTTTAGCGACTATTCATCGTCACGATACCGACTATGCCGATTTATATTTTCAGTCAAGCCAGCACGAAAGCTGGGTGTTGGAAGACGGCATTATTAAAGAAGGCAGCTATAACATAGAGCGCGGCGTAGGCGTGCGTGCAATTAGCGGCGAGAAAACAGGGTTCGCTTATTCAGATGAAATAAGCGAAGAAGCGTTGACCAAAGCGTGTAAAGCGGCTCGTGGCATTGCGCCAAGCGGCGGATCACAACAAGTTGCTTCGCTTGGGCAAAAACCAGTGCAAGCGCGATACAGCGAAAATAACCCTATTCTTGCGATGCAAGACGCTGAGAAAATTTCGCTTTTAAAAGCAGTAGATGCCTATATCCGCAAACAAGAGCCGTCTGCCAATCAGGTAGTGGTGAGCTTAAGCGGTGTGTATGAAGAAATTTTAGTTGCTGGCAGTGACGGTACTTTAGCCACTGATATTCGCCCGCTGGTGCGCTTGAACTGCTCGGTATTGCTAGAACAAGGCGATAGACGTGAACGTGGTTCAGCGGGGGCTGGTGGTCGCTATGCCTACTCGTTCTTTAAGCAAGACGAAAACGGAAAACCGTATTACGAAACCTTGGCAGAAGATGCCCTTCACATGGCACGCGTAAACATGCAGGCAGTGGCGTCACCGGCAGGCGCTATGCCTGTAGTATTAGGTAACGGTTGGCCTGGTGTATTACTTCACGAAGCGGTTGGGCACGGTCTTGAAGGCGACTTTAACCGTAAGGGTGCATCAACATTTAGTGGCCGTATTGGTCAGCGCGTTGCTGCAAAAGGCGTGACGGTTGTTGACGATGGCACATTAAACGACCGTCGTGGCTCGTTGTCGGTAGACGATGAAGGCACACCAACAGCGCACAACGTGCTTATTGAAGATGGTATCTTGAAAGGTTATATGCAGGATAAACATAACGCCAAGCTTATGGGCGTTGCGCCTACCGGTAACGGTCGTCGTGAATCCTATGCACACTTGCCTATGCCCCGCATGACGAATACTTATATGTTGGAAGGCCAACACGATCCGCAAGAAATTATCGCGTCTATCGACAAAGGTATTTACGCGCCGAACTTTGCTGGCGGACAAGTAGACATTACGTCAGGAAAATTTGTATTTTCTAGCGCGGAAGCTTACTTAATTGAAAACGGTAAAATTACTGCGCCAGTAAAAGGGGCTACCTTAATTGGTAACGGTCCAGAGGTTATGCAAAAAATCTCAATGATTGGAAATGACACTGCCCTAGATAAGGGCGTGGGTGTATGTGGTAAAGACGGTCAAAGCGTACCGGTGGGTGTAGGTCAGCCTACGCTTAAAATTGACGAGTTGACGGTGGGTGGTACGGCTTAATTCAGCTCAAACCTGTATACTGGAAAATTAAAAAAAGGTTGGGCCTAGGCTCCAACCTTTTTTGTGTGCGAACTGGGATAAGTCGTGGCTAACTTTCAAATCCTTTTTCATTCAACCACTCGATAGCATCTTCCTCGTTGGTAAAAATACCTAGCTCAAGGCCTGCATTGTCGTAAATTCTCTGAAATTGCGCTCTTACGATGGGCTGCACCGTGGTATCGCCGATAACTAGCGCGCCAAGCGCCATTCCGTGCTTCGCACGCCACTCTATTGAACGCTGCAGTTCTGTCTCACCTGCTTTAGTGAGAAGGGCAGAACCATGCAAAAAACCTAAAAATGCCCAGTGCTTCCCACCAAAACTGTTAATCACATCCATCATATCCCGCGCATAGCGTTCAATGGCTGAACCATCGGCAATACCTTCAGCCGACACGCCAACAATGCTACCAAGCACAGCAATTTGATACTGACCGTACTTGCTTTTCAGTGTTGCGTTAGGGTTAGAAAATATTTTCACACTATCCCCCTTTGGCTGGTGAACGAAACTGTGATGTTGAGATTACTTTAATTGCAGACCGTTAATCCTCATGAATAACGTCTTTCAAATACTGAAACAGCTCTCTGAATGCTTTAGGCGGCGCATTTTTTTCACGCTCTTTTTTAACTTGGCGATGAAATTGGCGCAGCTTTTGGCGGTCCAGTTCAGGATGCGCTTCAATCAGCTTTTGAATAGCGGGGTCGCCCTGTTCAATCACGGCTTCACGGGCTTTTTCTAGTGCATGAAAGGCCGCATTGCTCGCCTGATGCTGATGTGTAATTTTAGCCAACGCCTCTTCAATAGGGGCGGTATCTCTATGACGTAAAGCTTTGCCGATAAACTGAAGTTGACGGCGGTAACCGTCTTTTTTCTTATTCACTTTGCGGGCAATAGCTACGGCGTCAGCAAGCTCTTCATCCATTGGAATCGTCGCTATGTGAGCATCGGTCAGGTTAACCAAGGTTTCACCTAGCTTGTGAAGTTCTTTAGCTTGACGCTTCAGCTCAGTTTTACTGATTAATTCTTCCTCTTCGAACTCATCTGCTTGCGCATCTTCGAAGTAAGGATCTTCAGGAGAATTGTATTTCTGATCACTCATTTCAAACTCATTAGTGTTACACTTTAGCTAAATTGTAACTATCACAGTCGAATTAAGACAGCGAAACTTACTATGCAAATTGAGCAGCAGTTAGCCGACATTCAAAATGTCGTAGATGATGTACTGAAATTAGCCCTTTCTAAAGGCGCAACACAAGCCGAAGCCAGCATGTCTAAAGTGCAGGGCATCGCCGTATCTTCACGTATGCAAGAAGTTGAAAACGTTGAATTTACCAACGACGGCGGCTTAGGTATCAGCGTATATGTAGGCAAGCGAAAGGGGAGTGCGTCTACCGCAGATCTGAGCAAAGCGGCGCTAACACTCGCGGTAGAAAAAGCCGTAGATATTGCTCGCTATACCAGTGAAGACCCTTGTACAGGTTTGGCCGATGCCGACCTTATTGCTACCGAGTTCCCTGATTTAGACCTGTATCACCCTGAAGAATTAGATACTGAAAAGGCCATTAAAACTGCTATTGAAGCCGAAACGGCGGCAATGAATTACGACTCGCGCATTACAAATTCAGATGGCGCGTCGTATAACGCAAATCTAGGTATGCGCGTTTACGGCAACACCCATGGAATTAACGCCGGTTATCCTAGCAGCCGTTATTCACTAAGCTGTATGGTTATTGGCGCACAAGATAACGATATGCAGCGCGATTACGCTTACACAGTAAGTCGTAAAGCGTCTTTGCTGCAATCAGCAAGTGCAGTGGGTATTGATGCCGCTAAAGCTACTGTAGACCGTTTGGGGGCTCGTAAAATCAACACGGCAAACGTGCCTGTGCTTTTACACCGTGACATTGCATCTAGTTTATTTGGCCATTACGTTGGAGCTATCAGCGGCGGCAGCCTTTATCGTCGCTCTAGCTTCTTGCTAGATAGCTTGGGTAAACAAGTTTTCCCAGAATGGCTTAATATTGAAGAGCGTCCGTTTATTAAAGGCGGTCTGGCAAGCTCAAGCTTCGATAACGAAGGCGTGGCATGTTCTGACATGACCATTGTCGATGCGGGTAAATTGGCTACATACCTTTATACTACCTACTCGTCGCGTAAGCTAAACACCCGCTCGAATGGCCACGCCGGTGGTATTCATAACTGGCTAGTAGGTGATACGGGTCACAGCGACGCCGACCTGCTTAAAGAAATGGGCACAGGTTTGTTCGTAACCGAACTGATGGGGCAGGGCGTTAACGGTGTGACGGGCGATTACTCGCGCGGCGCAGCGGGGTACTGGGTTGAAAATGGCATCATCCAATACCCAGTTCACGAGGTAACTATTGCTGGCAATCTGAAAGATATGTTTAAAGGCATTGTGGCAATTGGCGCTGAAAAAGATGTGCGAGGTAGTGTACAGACCGGTTCGGTGCTTATTGACCAAATGAAGATAGCAGGCAGCTAGTTTACGCTTTCTCGAAACGCTGAAGGAGACAGCCCGGTCGACTTCTTAAAGCGTTTCGAGAACGTAAATACATTTGCGTAGCCTACATAACTGGCGATATAAGATACGGGCCACTGCGTGCTTAGTAATAAGCTTTTGGCTCGTGTCATACGCAAATGGATAACGTGCTGTTTGGGGCTGCGCCCAAACACTTGTAAGCACAGCCTGTGAAGGTGAGGGGCAGAGTAATGCGCTTTCTCACTTAAGCTTTCCATATCCCAATCAAACTGAAGCTGTTTTTCAACCGCAGAAAAGAGGCTGTGTAGTCTGCTTACTTGGCGTCGTTCTTTCTCATCGTGAGTATGTACGTCACTCAAAGGCGCATCAATAATACGGTACAGGTAGCGAGACACAACTTGCATCGCCGAATTTCGATTCTCGACGTCACGCTCTAAATACAAAAGCTCCATTGCATGATGCAGTCCTTCCAGCATGGCATTATCCACTATCACAGCACCTAGCTTATTAAATGGTGTCCAGCGTTCGGAGTCTGCCAAGTTTACCCAAATTATATCCCATTGCTCACTGACTATTGTGACTTCGAAACTTTGTCCAGCGGGTAAAATAATTAGCTGTCCTTCATCTAATTGCATCTCGCCTGACGGGACACGAAACTTTCCTTGTCCATGAATGCTGTAAAACAAGGTGTGGTTAGGAGGCGAAACGCGACCAACCGTATAGTCACCTGATAAGTTAGAGCATCCTGCTAGTTCAATCTCCAGGTCGCTGATTTCAGGCGCATTACTACTATCAATAAAGCGTTCAAAGCAGTTAGGGCCTATGTCTACAATGTCTCTAAAGCTAAGTTGCATAAATGTGAAATGATAGTTTTGGATAAATATATGAAAGATTAGAGCATAAAGGATTTAATGAAAGTTAGCTATATTGCGCTTAACCAAAAAGTAAAGGATATGACATGCTTAATGTTGCGCAAGTAGTGGCTCAAAACGATTGGCAAAACCCGGTTGTATTTCAGAGGAATCGCATCAATGCCCACAGTCCACATCACGGATACAAAACGCTAAAAGACGCATTGCACAATACCAATGCGCAAAAACGTAGTTTAAACGGTCAGTGGGATTTCCGTTTATTTGAGGCACCAGCAAACGTACCTGAAAGCCTGCTTTCTAAAACATTAAGTGATGATGAATCTGCTAATTGGCAGCCTATTGCGGTACCTTCTAATTGGCAGCTGCAAGGTCACGACAAACCGATTTACTGCAACGTGAAATATCCCTTCGCGGTGAACCCTCCAGTGGTACCTAGCGAGAATCCAACGGGTTGCTACCGAACAACGTTCAACGTTACCAAGGATGAGTTAAAACAGCGCAATCATATCGTCTTTGAAGGGGTAAATAGCGCGTTTCACTTGTGGTGCAACGGCGAGTATGTAGGCTATTCCCAAGACAGCCGACTACCGGCTGAATTCGATTTGTCTGGCTATTTGGTAGAAGGTGAAAACCGACTAGCGGTAATGGTTATCCGATGGTCAGACGGCAGCTACTTAGAAGATCAGGACATGTGGTGGCTTAGCGGTATCTTCCGCGACGTAAATCTAGTCACCAAACCTCAGCATCACATTCAGGACGTGTTTGTTACGCCAAGCCTTGACGCATGCTATCGCGACGCAACAGTAACCGTACGTACCGCCATCAATGCGCCTTCTACTTACAAAGTGGGCATCCAGCTTTTTGATGGCGATAACGCTGTCACCGAGCAAGTCATTACCGGCACTAACAATAAACGTATTGATGAAAAGGGCGGTTGGGATGACGTGGTTTTTCAAACGCTTCATGTGAATGAACCTAATCACTGGACTGCTGAAACACCGAGTCTGTACCGCATCGTAGTCTCGCTTATTGATGAGAATGGCAATGCCGTTGATGTTGAGGCCTATCACGTTGGCTTTAGAAACATTGAAATGAAAAACGGCCAGTTACTGGTAAATGGTAAAGCCGTGCTAATTCGTGGGGTTAACCGTCACGAACACCATCAAACGAAAGGGCATGCCATTAATGAAGATGACATGCTAGAAGACATCAAGTTGTTGAAGCAAAACAACTTCAATGCCGTGCGTACCGCTCATTATCCAAATCACCCTCGTTGGTATGAGCTTTGTGATGAATACGGGCTTTATGTGGTAGATGAAGCCAACATCGAAACCCACGGTATGTTCCCGATGGGAAGGCTTTCTCGCGACCCGCTATGGGCCGGCGCCTACATGGCGCGCTTCACCCAAATGGTCGAGCGCGACAAAAACCACCCCAGCATCATTATTTGGTCGTTAGGGAATGAGTCTGGTCACGGCCCTACCCATGATGCAATGTATGGCTGGGCAAAGTCATTTGACCCATCGCGCCCTGTACAGTACGAAGGCGGCGGCGCTGATACTTCGGCTACCGACATTATTGCGCCAATGTACGCACGGGTTGATACCGACATTAAAGACGATGCAGTGCCTAAGTGGGCCATTAAAAAATGGTTGTCGATGCCGGGGGAAAACCGCCCCGTTATTCTATGCGAATATGCGCATGCTATGGGTAATAGCTTGGGTAGCTTTGATGAATACTGGAAAGCGTTTAAGGCTTATCCTCGCCTTCAAGGTGGCTTTATTTGGGACTGGGTTGATCAAGGGTTAGTAAAGCACACTAATAGCGGCGAAGCATATTGGGCTTACGGCGGAGACTTCGGCGATACTGAAAACGACAGACAATTCTGTATAAACGGTCTGTTATTTCCAGACAGAACGCCACATCCGCACTTATTAGAAGCTAAATATTGTCAGCAGCACTTAAGCTTTTCGTTGGTTGAGAAAGACAACAAGTTTGAGCTTACAGTAAGCAGCGATTACTTATTTAGACGCACAGACAACGAGTTATTACGTTGGCAAGTGTTAGAAAATGGACAACCGATTGCTGAGGCGAAGGGCGAATGCGAAATCGACATAGCGCCACAACAAGCACAAATGCTCAGTCTTAGCCCAGATATTACGTTTAAAGCAGGCGCTGACTACCACTTAAATATTGATGTGGTACTAGCGAATGACTGCTCGTGGGCTAAAGCTGGGCATGTTATGGACACCGCCCAGTTAGCGCTAGTCAACAAGCGTGGAATAGTATCGTTTTCTCTTAATGATAACGACACAACAAGCGGCACAAGTGAGCTATCAATTGAAGCTCAGGATGGGATGTTGCTGGTACATGCGCAAAATAACGTATTTAGCTTTAATAGTGAGAGCGGGCTATTAACCTCGTGGCTTCAAGGCGCGGAGGAAACACTTGCCGCGCCGCTAGAAGATAACTTCTTCAGAGCGCCACTAGATAACGACATTGGGGTAAGCGAAGTTGATAATCCAGACCCAAATGCGTGGGAGTCTCGCTGGCGTCGTGCTGGAATTGGCAAGTGGACACGCACTTGCACGGGTGTAAACGTTGAGCAGGGCGCGCAAGACGTGCGTATAACATCGTTATTTGATTATCACCATTCAGGAAAGCTGGTAGCGGCAACAAAGTGGGTTTACACCATAAATGTAAAGGCCAAGCTATCGGTAGACGTTGAAGTGCTTTTGGATGATGGTTTACCGCCTATGCCGCGTATTGGTATGCAAACGGCGGTACCTGTAGCCGATAAGCCAACGTCGATTACCTGGCAAGGACTAGGGCCATTTGAGAACTATCCTGACAGAAAAGCGGCAGCGCGTTATGGTCGCTACACCTTACCTATAAAAGAGATGCAAACGTGCTACATATTCCCAACGGACAATGGCTTGCGCTGTGGCTGTACACAACTTGAAGTTAGCGGCCTGAAAGCAAAAGGACAGTTCTATTTTAACGTGAGCGAATATGGTCAATCCCAGCTAGACGAGGCAAAACACACCTGTGATTTAACACCTCAAGATTGTGTGTTTGTGTACATTGATCATGCTCACATGGGCGTAGGCGGCGATGATTCATGGAGCCCAAGTACACATAAAGCATTCTTGTTGGAAGAGAAGCAATACCGCTACTCAGTTTGCTTTAGCGCCGCTGACAGCTAATCCTCAGTGTGAAGTCGATCATTTAGCACTCGATATCTCAAATGACAATTCGCGGCATAGCTTAGTTATGCCGTCATTGGGATAAAGTGTTTACATATAAAAAAGCCGCTACACAGTAGCGGCTTTTCATTAATTCAAAACTCGTTCAGGCAACGTCTTAGCCGTCAACCTGACCGCAGAAACGGTAACCTTCACCGTGAATGGTTACAATCAATTCTTCATCTGAAGGATCTGATTCGAAGTGCTTACGAATACGGCGAATCGTTACGTCAACCGTACGGTCATTCGGACGAAGTTCACGCCCCGTCATTTCCATAATTAGCTGCTCACGGGTAAGGATCTTACCTGGATTGCTTAGGAAAAGGTGAAGAGCGCGGAATTCACTGCGTGGTAGACGGAATTCTTTCCCGCTAGGCGAAATCAATGAACGGCTATCACCGTCAAGCGTCCAACCGTTGAAGCTTACACGGCTTGGTAAATCGTCGTCTTCTGAAGAGTTTGTAGTACGAGACAGTAAGTTGCGCGCGCGAATAGTCAATTCACGAGGGTTGAATGGCTTAGTCAGATAATCGTCTGCGCCAATTTCAAGACCTAGAATACGGTCAACGTCGTTATCACGACCCGTTAGGAAGATAAGCCCAACGTTTTTACGGTCACGTACTTCACGTGCCAAAATAAGGCCATTTTTACCCGGTAGGTTAATGTCCATGATAACCAAATTGATAGCGTGATTCTCGAAGAAATCATGCATTTGATCACCGTTCTCGGCCTCAAACACATTATACCCTTCCGCTTCAAACAAACTCTTAAGCGTGGTACGGGTTACCACCTCATCTTCAACAATTAACACATTTGGCGTCTGCATGGTGTTCTACACTCTTTCTAAAATACGATTTAAGCAACTAACTGGTTAAATTTTAATATTCATGTACTTGATTGCAAGCAACTTGTGAATATTCTTACTGTTAAGGTATTGGGGTTAGCCAATAAAAATCAAGAAAAGTTCATACTTTATACAACTATTCTGACGTTTTCGCATTAACAACGGGGAAGATAATTACAAATTCTACGCCGTTGCCTTCCTCACTGGTAATCGATATTGAACCATTAAGGGCTTGCGTTACTAAGTTGTATACCAAGTGCATTCCCAATCCGGAACCACCTTGCCCACGCTTCGTGGTGACAAAGGGGTCAAATATCCGTTTGCGAATTTCTGGGGAAATGCCTTTTCCGTTATCGGTATAAACAAGCTTGAGCTTATTGCTACTCACCATTTCGGCACGAATATCAATTGTGCCTTCATCCATGGTTTCAAACCCATGAATAACCGAATTCATGATTAAATTAATCAAGATTTGATTTATTGGGCCAGCCTTCGTTTCAACGCTAAGGGTAGGGTCGCAATCTACGTTGATGTTGTGTTTTAATTTTTTGAGTCGAGGCTGCAATGACAATAGTATCTCATTAACTAGCTGTACAACGCAAAAACTTCGACTAGATTCTGAGGTTTGATCTACAGCAACCTGCTTAAAACTGCTAATAAGTTCGGCAGCTCTGTTCAAATTGCGGTAAATAATGTTGAGGTTTTCGTTACTTTCATCCAAAAAGCGTTTCATTGCACTGGCTTTCAGCGTTTTATTTTCAAAGTCTTTTTGAATAACCGCTAACCTGTCTAACATCATTGTCGACGCAGTAACGCCTAGACCTATCGGAGTATTTACCTCGTGCGCAACGCCCGCAACCATATCACCGAGCGAGGCCATCTTTTCATTCTGTACAATTTGACGCTGAAATTGATGTAGCTTTTCTAGCGTTTGAATAAGTTCCTGGTTTGCATCCTTAAGGGCAGTGGTTCGGTGACTTACCATATCTTCTAGGCTGGCATTGAGCTTTCTATGTTGCTCCTCCGCCTGTCGTTGCTTTTGCATGTACTCTTGCATGCGAAACAGCATCACATTCACGGCGTCAGCCAAGATATCGAGTTCTCTAATGGTGGAGCCGCTGGCACGGGCTGAGTAATCACGTTGTCGTGAAGTACGCTGCAAGAAGTTGGCAATGTCCTCAACGGGACCAGTTACAATACGCTGCATACGCACTGCAAAGTAAAAGCTAATAGCCAATAGCGCCAAGGCTACTGCCAAATTAAGCCAAATCGACTTTCCAACAAGCTCGTTAAAATTCTCTGAGGAAATTCGTAAATATATCCAGCCCAACTGAATGTTCGTCTCAGTGTCGAAGACTTTTGCACTTAATTCAAGGTATTGACCATTGTCGGCCAATTGAGGTGTCATAAACATGGACGCCAGTTGATTTTCCTTGCCTCCTAACAATAACTGGCCTTCCTTGTTATAAGAGGCGAAAATCTGGGGCTCTAGGTTACCGCTTTGCGCTTTGTAAACATGGGCATTTAAAACATGGTCGGCGGCAGCAAGGTTACTTAGGGCAAGTTCAATGCGCTCTGGCGTTTCGTCATAAAGATACATAGCTGAACTGCTTGCGACCAACTTGGCTAACATGAGTGCGTTAGACTCAAGTTCATGACGGTAGGTTTTAATTTGCGTGTAGACGGCAAGACTGGATAACACTGCAAGCGAAAACGTAGTAATTGACATTACCACCCAAATGAAAAGGCTTTTAATCGTAAGCTTGACTACTTTATCCGTCATATCCGTTTTGCGTATTGTCCATTCGCGTCTTCCATATATTCATAGTGGCGCAAAAATGCGCAAAAAGGAAGACGCCCATAAACAATAATTAATGTACGCAAAGCCCTTTAGTTGAGGGTTGAAACGTATAGTTGCTGGTAATTCTTCGCCGCTGCTTCCCATGTGAATCGCGTTCGCATTCCACGTTGCTGCATCGCCCTGAATTTTCCGGCATCTTCGTAGAACGCCAGCAGAGCTCGACGAATGCAAGATAGCAGTGCATATGGCGTAGGATCATCAAACACAAAACCCGTACCTTCGCTATCGTTGCTGTAATCGATAACCGTGTCTTTAAGTCCTCCTACAGAGCGAACGATAGGTATGGTCCCATAAGCTAAACTGTACATTTGGTTTAATCCGCACGGCTCAAACTGAGAAGGCATTAGGAAAAAATCAGCGCCGGCTTCTACCAGATGGGCATGCTCGGAACTAAAACCGTTTATAAACGCGAATTGGTCAGGGTGTTGTTGAGCGAATTCGCCAAGGTCCATACATACTTTAGGATCGCCCGTGCCCACTATTACTATTTGAATATTGTGCTTAATAAGGTCATCCAAGATTGGCAGTATGTAACCGAAGCCTTTTTGTTCAGTCAGCCGGCACACCATTCCAATAAGTGGTACGTTGCCATTCTCAGGTAATCCTGACTTCTCTTGTAATGCTCGTTTACATGTAGTCTTCGGATGAAGATTCTCTACACCGTAGTTCTCAGGGAGAAATGTATCTGTCTCGGGATTCCACTGAGTGTAGTCACATCCATTTAGAATACCGCTTAAATCGGCTTGACGATTTACAAGCCGCTCGTGCAGGCCGTGACTGCCCAAGTCTGTGAGTAACTCGCTTGCATAATTAGGGCTTACCGTTGTCACTTTCGTGGCAAACTCAATTCCACTCTGAAGCATATTGATGTAACCGCCGTGCACTTGCGCCAGAATGTTAGGATGATGGCGAAGAAAGGGAATGCACTCAAGCTTATGCACGCCTTGAAAAGCGGCATTATGAATAGTAAATATGGTTTTAGTACCGTCAAAATACCCAGATTTGTCGTGGGTAAGCAAAAACGGCAGCATGGCCGCATGCCAGTCGTGGCAGTGAATAATGTCAGGCTTTTTATCGATAGCTTTCAGCGTTTGGAGTACAGCGCCACTGAAAAAGCTAAAGCGCTCACCATTGTCTTCATAGGCCTCAAATGCGTTGGCGTATAGCCCTTCACGCATAAAGTATTCAGATGAGTCTACAAAGTAAATAGGAATACCGTGCCATTGCATGTAGCGAATATCAAAATGGTACACCTGACCTTCAGTAAACAGGGTTTGTTGCTCGGTTATCGTGGGCAGTTCAAATTGCTCTGCCAGTACTTGGTAATAAGGCATAACAATTGTAACGCTTTCGCCCAAACCATCTAGTGCGAGAGGCAGTGCTTTACCAACATCTGCAAGACCGCCGGTTTTTACCAACTCTTCAACTTCTGAAATAGCAAATACAATATTCACAGGTGATCTCCCAGAGCGTAACGTGCAGTGCACTTGTAATGCTTAAATATAGTGTACGGAAAAAGCGCCAAATGCCATTGTGTAGAGTACGCAATGGCATGAGCAACAGATAGAAAAGCTAAATTAGCACAAGCTAATGGTTTTTTTAATTATAAAGCCGCTTGATAAACAGAAAATTGCGACGTTTGTGCTGTGGTATAGACCGTTTGGAAGTGCTCAGCGAGTAAACCCGGGTAAGGTAAGAATCGGTTTGCCACCATTTGCATAGTGCCGCCGCGACTTAAGCTTGCCTTGGCATCTGAAATAAAGCGTTTAGTGATGGTGTAGTCAGTTTTAATACCCGTGTGAAACGGAGGGTTGGTGACGATGTGCTGTACTTTTTGGGTAAAACCGTGCAAACCGTCGGCGGCATATAAGGTCGCCGCTAACCCATTTTCCGCTAAGGTTAAGGCGCTACAGTAAACTGCAAGCGCGCTGACATCGGTAAGGTGCAGCTTCAAATGTGGATATTTCAGCATTATATAGCTGGCTATTACGCCAGCGCCGCATGCGAAATCCAATATTTCACCACTCAGTGAGGTAGAGAGTTTTTCTAGTAACAACTCTGTTCCTGCATCTAATTCTTTGTGGCTGAATACGCCAGGCATAGAGGCTACTTGCCAAGCCGTGCCTTCAACGTGATACGTATTCATATCAAGCCATGCATCGGGTTCAAAGGCAAGATGTGGCTCTTCAACCAAAACGGTGATAAGGCTGCAATGGCGGGCTGAGTCAACTTTTTGGGTTGGACCGTATTGCTCCATCAACTTAGCCGCACTCTTAATACCGCCTTTGTTTTCACCCACCACGTGAATGCGACCATTTTGACCCACCATACTTGCCGCCATTCGCAATAGCATTTGAAAATGGGTTTTCGCTTTGGGTAAGAAAACCATCACGTCAGTGTGGGATTTTTCTAAGGTCACGAAAGGCGTAAAGATATGGGTATGGTTGCCGACCTTTTGTGTCACCTCAAAACCTGTGCGTGTAATATCTCGACTATCAAACGAAACCGAAGGTACGACTCTTACGCACTCTGAAAAAATATCGAAATACTGGTGAATTACCGTGACTTCTTGCGATTTAAGACCGTCTAAGAAATACGCATCAGAAGGGTTGATAAATGCCCACTGACCTTCGTCGAAAAGCGCGATATTACGTTCTAACAGTTGGCTTTGAGGAGATAAAATCATTACTTAGTACGCTCGAAAATTAAATCCCAAACGCCATGACCTAATTTTTGGCCGCGGGTTTCAAACTTGGTAATAGGGCGATAGTCCGGACGAGGTACATAGTCACCATCAGTGGCTGTATTGGTGTAACCGTCGGCATTGCTCATAACGTCTAACATGTGCTCAGCATATTGCTCCCAATCCGTCGCCATATGAAAACAACCGCCAATAGCTAATTTGGTGCGAACCAGCTCAACAAATTCAGGTTGAACAATACGGCGTTTGTGGTGACGCTTCTTGTGCCAAGGGTCTGGGAAAAATAGCTGTAGGCGAGACAACGAACCGTCTGGGATCATATTTTTAAGCACTTCTACCGCATCATGGTCCATTACACGCAAGTTCTCGACGCCTTGTTCGCTTGCTTCAGCTAAGCATGCGCCAACGCCTGGACGGTGAACTTCAATGCCGAGAAAGTCTTTCTCAGGAGCATTTGCGGCCATTTCCACCAATGACTTGCCCATACCAAAGCCAATTTCTACAACAACAGGCGCACTTCGGCCAAAAATTTCTGAAAGCGATAACGGTGCTTCAGCGTAGTCAATACCCTTGGTTGGCCAATGATCTTCTAACGCTTTTTCTTGTGCTTTGGTAAGTCTACCTTCGCGTTTCACGAAGCTTTTTACCTTGCTTACGTATACTCCAGCGGCTTCTGCTTCCGCCTGACTTTTGAATTGCCTCATTTGCAATGCCTTTCTTACCCAATTTTATGGTGGCGCATTATCCACTTACCCACGGCTTATGCAACGCTATCGTGGCAAAAATGCTGTAATTTTATACGCCAATTTGTTTAGCAATAATAGACGCTACGGCGTCAGTTTTCTCAAGTACTACCATATGCCCGGCGTCACTAATGGAGTGGAACGTCGCTTTGGGTAGTACATTTTTTAGCTGCTTAATTGTTTCTGCTGGTGCGATGGCGTCTTGCTGGGCAGTAATAAACGTTACTGACGCGTTGATCTTTGCGAGCGCTTTAACGGTACTTTCTCGTGGTGTGGTTGCTAGCGTGTGGTTGAGTAACGTCGTTTTACCTAAATCCTGCGCCATCGATTTTACAACGCCAGCCACGTTTTCATCCGCTAAGCGGGAAGGGTGTATAAATCGCGAGAGATAAGCGTCGTTGTCGGGCTTAAAGTTACCTTGCTTAAGCATAGTAGTAAGCTGCTTGCGCTTTGCAATTTCTTCTTTTGATAACCCTTCTGGGTTGTAACCGATTAAGGTTATCGAAGCAATATTGGCAGGATTGCGCTGTGCTACTAATGCAGCTATAAACCCGCCCATCGAATAACCCACAAGGTGCACTTTTTCGTTATCAAGAATGCGATCTTCACTTAATGCCAGCATTTCTTCTAGCGATGCTGCCCATTGAAGCGGTACATAACGACGTTGTGCAATATTTAGTTCGCGCCAAAGCGGTAGAAATACGCGCTCGTCGCAGAGCGTACCGGGAAAAAATAAAACAGGGTTCTGCACAGACACGTGTGTTCCTTAACAATAAACTGGCTAGTTACATGCTACCATAGCGCGCTTTTTAATGAATGGTCGCTAAGTAGAAAACGACCAAGCGGTAGTAACTGCCCATACAGACGATTATGACAGAACAACAATATACAGGGAGCTTTGCAGAGCGAGTGCTCGCATGGTTTGATAAACACGGGCGAAAGCATTTGCCTTGGCAACAAGACGTTACGCCATACAAAGTGTGGGTGTCTGAAATAATGCTGCAGCAAACCCAAGTCACTACGGTAATTCCCTATTTTAAACGCTTTATGGCGTCTTTTCCTACCGTGCACGACTTGGCTAAGGCATCTCAAGACGACGTGCTTCATCATTGGACTGGGCTTGGCTACTACGCAAGAGCAAGGAATCTTCACAAAGCTGCGAATATGCTGGTAGATAATTACAATGGCGAGTTTCCCTATAGTCTGGAAGAAGTCATGGATTTGCCCGGCATAGGGCGCTCAACCGCAGGGGCGATACTTTCGCTATCTCGCAATATGCGCTTTCCTATATTAGATGGCAATGTGAAGCGTGTGCTGGCACGATACTATGCAATTGGCGGGTGGCCGGGACAGAAAAAGGTAGAGAATCTGCTTTGGGAAGTGGCCGAGAAAAACACGCCCTCCAATTCAGAAGGCGGACGTTGTGCCAACTATACGCAGGTGATGATGGACTTGGGCGCGATGATCTGTACGCGAAGCAAGCCAAAGTGTGATGAGTGCCCGCTTCAAGCCGACTGTATTGCCTACGCCCAAGGCGCGCAAACCGACTACCCGGGTAAAAAACCAAAAAAGACGCTGCCCGAGAAATCCACCTTTATGATGGTGGCACAGTTCAACAGCCAAGTATATCTAGAGCAGCGCCCTTCAACAGGGCTGTGGGGTGGCCTATATGGTTTTATTGAGGTGTCTTCAATAGAAGAGGGGATAGAGCAGTTGGCCAAGCGAGGTATCAGTGTTGACGAAACCCGAACGCTTGAAGGGTTCCGTCATACATTTAGCCATTTTCATTTAGATATCACCCCGGTGGTGGCCGTGGTAAACTCTGCTCCAACAAAGCGCGTAGCCGAAATGGCATTTCGTTGGTTTTCGTTGAACGAGCCTATTGAAGTTGGTTTAGCGGCACCTACAACCAAGATTATTCAGCAGTTAATGCGTTAGGCGTTCTAAGCCCAACGTAATATTTATTGCTAAGCAGATAGCGAACGAAAGGAAATAACATGGCAAGAACGGTATTTTGTCGCAAGCTTCAAAAAGAAGCTGACGGCTTAGATTTCCAACTTTATCCAGGTGAGCTGGGTAAACGTATTTTCGACAACATTTCTAAAGAAGCATGGGCTGAATGGCAGAAAAAGCAAACCATGCTAATTAACGAACATAAGTTGAATATGATGGAACCGAATGCCCGTAAGTTTTTGGAAGAAAAAATGTCGGCATACTTGTTTGATGACGTAGAGCCTACGATTGAAGGCTACGTTCCGCCTGAAAAATAAGCAAAAAAGCCTTTTTTGAGCAAACAATGCGCAAACAGTAATAAAAGCGCAAAAAAAGCGAGAAAAACGGTTGACTTGTGAAGGCGAAAACCGTTTAATACGCACCCACAGCAGGACAGGCAGTAAACGCCTAGAACGCTAACAAGTTTCAGCCTCGATAGCTCAGTTGGTAGAGCAGCGGATTGAAAATCCGCGTGTCCCTGGTTCGATCCCGGGTCGAGGCACCATTATTTAGAAAGCCCTGCATGAAAATGCGGGGCTTTTTTGATCTCGGCGGTTGAAAAACACAGGCACACGCTAACGTGCCCCTGCGGCTGCGCCGCGCGTTGTAATCCCGGAGCGAGGCACCATTATTCAGAAAGCCCTGCATGAAAATGCGGGGCTTTTTGTTTTAGCAGTCTAACTTTATTTTACTGTGAGTAAGTTTGAAGTTTCGGTAATTGAATATGTGTATAAAATCTTCAGAGAATTTATACAAAGTAGATTTAGGGTCTTTGATATTGTTATTAGGATAATATCCTTTCCCAAAGAATTTGCTTAATATAATTTTGACAGTCTTATGTAGGCGGCCGAGAATGGAAAGGATGATCTGCGTGGACTATTCCAATGTTGTCAAAGTTCGTTTCAATAGATATCGAAAGAGGTAACTTGTTAGCTAAGTTAAAATATTTATTCTTAAGCTCATTGTCTAAGTATTGCCACCATTTACCTTCATTCTGATACCAAAGCTCAGATTGGTATAGCTTGCTCAAATTGATTTCTAATATTAGTTTTTCATGATTCCCTAATACAGAAAAGAATCATTTCTCATCTAATAAATTCAAACACCTCTCAGAATTTAGGTTTCTGTCAATAAGGTCGCCGACATCAAAAACTCTATCTGTCAGAGCGCGAGTTCCTCAAGCATTTATTTGTCAGCCTCCTCAATTTTTTGTGTAAGTCCGGGTACCTCCTGTTATAACGTTAATGGAACTGGACAAAGAGAAAGCATTGTGGCAACTACTTAGAGCGTTCAAGTTCTATCGCAGTATCTGAATTACGGATTTAGTGGCGCGGCTAAAAATTTGCATGGTTGTAGGCTATTTCTCTCATCATGACTATTTCTAAAACTCTGCCGATGAATGGGCTATTCTGATTACAAATTAGTCTCGACTGTTTACCAATTCGAAAAAATCCATTATTCTCCGTATAGGTTATGTTCAATGCTTAAAAAATGTCTAAATCCCTATCAAAATTAATACTAGTATTTACAGTGCTATCTGCCCTCGTTGGGCAAGCTATGGCTATAGATACTATGAGTTTTGAAATGGCTATTGACAACAAACACTACAATAGCAATTCTGAATCGAATTGCTCTATGAACATGAGCCATGGTATGAGAGTAGATTCTAGCAGTTCCGAGAACGCTAGTATTAAAGATTGTTGCAACACTTCGGAATGCACATGCCCACCAGGTGGTTGTACTCATGCTCCCGTCCTTATAGCTTCCATGATGATTGTTCAACACCCAGTGGTGCCGGACGCTTCATTTGGCTTGTTCTTCCAACAGCCAGTTTCAGTAACTTCCTCACTTTTTCGCCCACCGATATTTGCCTAACACAGGGTCAGTGCGTCCAAATTTAACGCACAATTTGTTTCAGTTCCTGTTTATTATCTAGGTGCTAGCGTACCTATATGTGCCAGCTTTGTCTGGAGGCAAAAATGTTAAAAAAAATCATCTATCAAGCTGCGGTATTACTGCTAATTCTACCTAGCATTGCCATGGCAAATATCCACCATGGCGCAAACGACGTCTTCGAATTATTAGTTTATAAATCACCATCGTGTGGATGTTGCAAAAAGTGGATAACCCATCTAGAAAACCAAGGGTTTCAACTACGTACAAAGGACTTTCATAACTTGAGCGACATCAAGAACGAATACGGAATTTCGCCAAATCTTCGCTCTTGCCATACCGCTGTTACAGAAAGTGGCTTTGTATTTGAAGGCCATGTCCCTTCTAAGTTTATAAAACGATTTTTGTTAGAAGAACATCCAAAGGCTATCGGGTTATCTGTTCCGGCTATGCCAGTAGGTTCACCCGGAATGGAAGTAGCAGAGCAATTTATGCCTTATACCGTTTTCATTATATATCAAGATGGGAGCTACGAACCTTACGCGAAAGTAGATAGCTACGACAGTCAATTCGATTGAAGTTAAAGTTAAACAAATAAATGCGCACTTTTGACAATCAAAGTAATTTTAATTTTTAAAAACCGAATATTAACCAAAGATAGAGGTAATCATGAAAGCACTTGTTAAATCATTTGCAATATTTAGTGTACTGCTAAGCAGCATGGCATTCGCTACTCTCAGAAGGTGCAAACATGTATGAAGATAGTTTATTTTGGAAGTGACTTATTCTCGAATTGTTTGTCACTTCTAATCAAAATTAGATTGAACATTGAGCTCGTTTTCATAAACGATGTTCAGGAAAATGCGAGCTTTATCAAACGAATTTGTCGTACACACAATATTGTTTATTCCACCGAACGCCCAAGTGTCGTGACTCTTAAAGAATATTTAAATGACGAGCAGACAGTCTTTGTTGTAGCAGATTACGGATACAAACTACCCATAAACGAAATAAAATATGCGATTAATATCCACCCATCTTTACTACCCAAAAGTAGAGGCCCAACCCCACTAACCTACATTATCGACAACCCTGAGAACGCGGGTGTTAGCATTCATAAACTTACTGAGAAACTTGATGCAGGTAGCATCCTAATCCAAGAGAAATTTGAGGTCGAAGACAATGAAACGATATCATCATTGATGGTCAAGTCTCAGTTACTCGCAGAAACTCTGTTAGAAGAATTACTCAATAACTTTAATGAGCTTTATAATAACGCCACACCTCAATTGGAAAAGCTAGCGTCATTCCAAAGTCTACCTCCAGTAAAAAGAAGGTTTGTAAATTGGGATCAAAACACCACTCAATTTAGTCATGCTCTTCGACAATACGGGCACTTTGGGATTCTTATTTCGTTAGATAACGCGTTATATATCGCAAATGATGTCGAAGTCACAACTTTCAGTCACGATTTCACGTGCGGTAGCGTAATCTTTGAGGATGCACTAATTAAAAGCATTGCTATAAATGATGGCTATGTTGTACTTTCTAAGCGTAGTTTAAGGCTATATGAATCAAGAGTACTAAACTAGTTGATTACGGCTTTAATATTTAAAGGCCCTACGCACTTTTTTGTGTTGTGTTGATCTGCGTCAAAGTAAGAATAACGGAATACCGCTACTATTTCCTTACTCACTGATGGAGTTTATTTGTGTCAGGCATTTATAAATGGTTTAAATTAGTACTAATAGCTGCGCTGCTTTCACAGCATGGCTTTGCTATGACGAACCCAATTATATGTGATGGTCACGACACATCAGAATCTCATATATCCTCAAATGATTCCTTATCAAACGTAGAACATACTAATTTAAATAATCACACACTTCATTCAGAAAAAGAACCAAGATGCACAGCACTGCGAAGGAAATGATCAATCGATATGCGCGTGCTGCATAGGTGCTTACTGTGCAACTTCTTTAACCCAATTTTTTGCTCCTGCGCAATCCGTTTTTTCGAAAAATAGCATTTTGGCTTTTTATAAACATACACAATAGCACTGATATTTGTGGCGTCACCGTCCGAGCGTGTGGGAAAATTTCAAACGATGCGAATGAAATAGTCCTAAGTGTGATTGGCCACAATGAGTCAATGATGACGACTATTATAGCAGCTGAAACAACACGACAGATGTGCGTTTTCCATCTGGCTCCAGGTGTTTTTCACAGTGAGCAGGTTATCATTCTTTATCCAATAATTGAGGAACTGAAAAATGAGTTTCCCAATTTGGTAGTGAGGCTCTAGGCTTGGTTTTTTCCGAAGGTATTAATCAACTTATTCCGAACTGTTAGATCAATCGTTGATACACACAAGTAAAGCCTATACCAGCAACTGTATTAAGATTAATGATGAAATGTCCAGTTTTATGAAGCAGGTGTTGGAAAGTGCAAACATGACAAATGAGGGGAAGTGGCCGATACATCAGCTTCAGAAAGTGACCACCTGTTTAGAGTCCAGGACGAAGTTTGATTGATTATTTGTGGAATGAAACAACAAATACGGTTAAGTTGTCATCTGAGCTAACCGTTAGTTTAGCTCCGTTCATGTGAAGCAATGAACGAGCGATAGTCAATCCTAAACCAACGCCTTGACCATGATTTTTTCGTGAAGGGTCTGCTCTAAAAAAGCGATCAAAAAGTCTCTGAAGATGGTCATCAGAGATTTTCGGGCCTGGATTTGAAACGGTAATTTTTGTATGTTCTTCGTTGGTAGATACTGCTACCTTAACAATCGCGTTTTCGAAGGAATATCGAATTGCGTTTGATAATAGATTACTCATAGCTTGTCGAAACATGGACTTATCGCAATCAATTGTGGCATCGGCTCCTCGGATGCGAATTTGAATTTGTCTTTCTTCTGCCAGTGGTTCAAAATACTCAACTAATTCTTGAAGCTCTGCCCGGCAATTTAGTCGCTCTAACTGTGGCTTGACGAGTCCATGTTCCGTTTTGGCTAGAAGTAACATGTCACTGACCATCTTGGTCATACGTTCGTATTCTTCCAAATTAGAATATAAAATTTCAACATATTCACTTTCAGTGCGCGGTTGATTCAGAATAACCTGCGTTTGAGTTGTCAGATTTGTGACCGGTGTTCTCAATTCATGCGCAATGTCCGCAGAAAAATATGAAAGTTGCTCAAAGCCAGCTTCGAGTCGTTCAATCATAGCATTAAACGACCCCACTAATCCTGCGAGCTCGACCGGTACCTCTAAAGGATTTAGTCGGATATCGAGCTTGTCAGCAGTAATAGAACCTATTTTTCTACTCAGTTTTCGTAGCGGCGAGTGGCCTCGATACACAGCAAAACGTGCCACTATTACCGTGATCAAACCAGACACGAAAATAATGCCCCATAACGTCTTTTCAAAGTCTTCCATGTAATTCATGTGAAATTCCATGTTTGAGGCTACCACAACACGGTATGTAGACTTATTCTGACCAGTGCTGACGGTCACGAGAGCTTCAGTTGCTCGCAACATATGGGATCCATCAAAAAAAAGTGTCAACATATCAGGCGTTATGAGATCGTTGTCAAACAATTGACCGGGGTATTTGTGCAAGTCAACGCCTTTACTCGAAAATACGGATTCTCCATCTTCATTTTGCACAAGGTAATAGACTCCATGATGACCAGACACTGCTTCAACGAGGATACTCGAAGGTGCCACCTTTTCAGTGTATGCTTCGCTAAGCTTTCGTTTTACAGCATGGAATACCTCATTTAATTCATCAGCATCCTGTTCAGCAAAATGCGTTGCAATTGATTGTTGAACGATTAAGCTGATTATTGTAAGGCACAAAAATACGGTAATGCCAACAAGTATAGTGACTCTAAACGCAAGAGAGTTTGGCCGTTTTAGTTTATTCGTTACTATCATCTACACTCATTTTATAGCCCATCCCCCTGACAGTTTGAATTAGCTTTACAGGAAAGTCATCATCAATTTTTGCACGCAATCTTCGGATAGCGACATCAATGACATTCGTGTCACTGTCAAAATTCATGTCCCATACCTGAGAGGCGATCAAAGAACGGGGCAATACTTCACCTTGACGTCTGACCATTAGTTCAAGCAATGCAAACTCTTTAGTCGTCAGATTGATTACTTTGCCACCGCGCTTCGCAACGCGAGAAGGGATATCAAGCTCCAAATCTGCAATGTGTAACGTGTTGTTAGGGACAGAAGTCCCTCTCCTGATCAAGGTGCGCACTCTTGCGAGGAGTTCCGCGAAAGCAAACGGTTTAACCAAATAATCGTCTGCGCCTAACTCAAGTCCTTTGACTCTGTCATTAACGTGATCGCGAGCGGTTAAAAAAAGAACGGGTGTAAATTTACCAGACTCTCTCAATGAAGACAGGATTTTCCAACCTTCTATGTCGGGCAGCATTACATCGAGTACGATTAATTCATAATCACCAATCATCGATTTGTGGTGACCATCCAGGCCAGTCCTTACTAATTCTACAACAAAGCCGGATTCAATTAGCCCTTGTTTGATGTAATCGCCCGTTTTTACTTCGTCTTCGACTACAAGTATTTTCATGGTATGTGATTAACCTGCTGCATAGCTTTAATTCAATGGAGTAAGCCTGTTGAATACACCGCAATCGTAAAATGCTATTAGTATACTAATAATAAAACGTATGCCAGCCACCAACAGAGTATTCAATATACTAATGAGCGCACCACATCGTAGCTCGAAGTCGCAAATATTCAACTAAAAATACACTTTCGCTATCAATATCGCTCATGATTACAAAATTGTAATGTCAAGGTAATCTGTCTGTCAGGGCCATTTGATATTCTCATTGCCGTAGCTAATCCGTGAAAACGCGTTTCATTAAAGGAGTCAGGTTTAAGTGAAACTTTCATTCGTCAAATACCTCGTTGTTATCGCTTTGTTGAGCGTGCAAGTAAGCGGGTCTTTCGCGAGTGTAGCTGTGCCATGTGCAAGCGATATGGTGCATGAAATAGATAACAGAATCGGTCATCACATGGACCACTCAACACATGATGTATCAGAGAATTGTTGCAATCAAGATTGCTGTTGTCCCATGGCTGCCTTTCAGCTCGGCATGTTGGCTGGGGCGAATCTCGAAACATCAAAACTGTTGAACACCCCAGTCCTAACCAGACAAGCAAGGCTGCATAAAGTCTTTATCGCTATACATTTACGCCCCCCAAAATACTCTCTCGTGTAATCAGGTTAGTCGATGTAAAGACTAACAGTTACTGCACGTGATGTTTCCATCGTGAAGCGTGCGAAATTCAATATATGTGAGAGTTGTTTATGAAAAAAAATATACCGTTTTGGGCTCTGGTTTCTGTAGTCCTCTTTTTAACGGCGTGCAGTGATGTACTGCAGGCAAAGAATGATGCAAAGTCTGCAACACAGGCCCCGAAAATTACATTGGATGTCTACAAAAGTAGAACATGTAGATGTTGTCAAAAATGGGTACGACATATTGAAGAACATGGTTTTGAAACAGATGTGACAAATGTCGCGCTAATGTCCAGAGTTAAAGATAAACATGGCATCGAACCCCAGTATCGCTCCTGCCATACTGCTCTTTCTCAGGACGGGTTTGTATTTGAGGGGCACATACCCGCAAAATACATCCAACAATTTTTAGAAAACCCTCCTGAAGGGGTTTTAGGGTTGAGCGTTCCAGCCATGCCAATTGGATCGCCGGGCATGGAAGTTGACGAACGATTCCAACCTTACCTTGTATTGCAACTCAATGTAGATGGTTCAGTTACGACCTTTGCTGAAGTCAACACCTATGAGGAGCAATTCTAATGAACCGGTTTTGTCTTTTTGTTTCTATTTGGGGAGCGTTCTCGTTCTCGATGGTCTCTCCCGCTATCGCGAATGAAAAATTAACGCTCAAACGTGCAGTAGAAATAGCGGTAGAAAATGATCCATGGCTCGTTAGCAGTGCACATCGTGAACGTGCCACATTGTCCAGTAGTGTCGTCGCCTCGAGCCTACCAGACCCCGTTGTCAACATCGGTTTAGCAAATGTACCCACTGATGGTTTTGCGTTTGATCAAGAGCCCATGACTCAGCTAAAAGTAGGTGTGTCACAGATGTTTCCTCGTGGTGATTCGTTAGCCATAAGGTCTCGTCAATTGCGGGAGCAAGCAGCAGAGCATCCCCTGATGAGAGCCGACCGAGTGGCCAAAGCACGCGTTCAAGTATCAAACTTATGGTTAGAAATATATCGGGCGCAGCAAAGTGTAAAGCTAATTGATGAAGATAAAGCGTTATTTGAACAGCTCAGCGATATCGCAAAGGCAAATTATTCAACTGCCTTTGGACGCGTAAATCAGCAAGATATCGTTCGTGCAAAGTTGGAATTAACAAGGTTGGAAGACCGACTTACTAAACTACGAGCATTAGAAGAAAGAGCCACAGGGAAGCTTCTAGAGTGGCTAGTTAGAGATCAAAATTATCCAAGTCAATCGGGATTTGAGTCCTTTTCTCGATTAACGTTGCCGCATGCCCTACCTGAGATCAAAAACATGGGGCAGAATATGAGAACAATACTTGAGCGCAGAGATCAACAATCGCTTGCAATGGTTCTCAATCAACACCCTTTGATCCTCTCGATAGAGCAAAGAATTCGCGCCAGCCAAACCGGTATTGACCTTGCCAAAGAAAAATACAAGCCACAATGGGGGGTTAACGCTAGTTACGCCTACAGAGACGACACGCCCGACGGTACAAGTCGAGCAGATTTTTTATCGATGGGTGTAAGTTTCGATGTACCTCTTTTTACAGAAAACCGCCAAGACCAAGAGGTTTCGGCTGCCGTAAGCCTATCTGAAGCCATTAAAACCGACAAGCGCTTAGTCCTCAGAGAAATGATGTCATACATCCAGTCTTTATATGCGGAAAATGAGCGATTAATGGAGCGACAAGCGCTGTACGAGCTCGAATTGTTAGAGCAAATGCAAGAGCAAGCTGAGGCATCGCTCAATGCTTATACCAACGACGAAGGAGACTTTGCTGAGGTAGTGCGTGCTCGTATTGCGGATCTTAATGCCAGAATTGACGCACTGGATATCAGTGTGGATTTGGTCAAAACAAAAATTCAACTCAATTATTACTTTGATACCAACGCAGGTATTCCTTTGTCTCAAATCGGAGAACAACAATGAGCACAATTAAAGCACTCGTCATAGGCGGGGTAGCAGGCGGTATTATGACTGCGTTGGCATTCACGTTTCTGATACCATCTTCATCATCCACCGCGAATAATGAGCAAAACGAAGAGAAGCAACCGTTGTATTGGGTTGCGCCGATGGACCCAAATTACCGCAGAGACGAACCAGGAAAGTCTCCGATGGGCATGGATCTCATTCCTGTCTACGAAGAAAGTTCAAGTGGTGATGCGGGCCCAGGAACAATTACTATAGCGCCAAATGTGGAGAACAATCTTGGTGTTCGAACTGCGAAAGTGCAGCGCCGCGCGCTGCATGTCCCTATTAGAACTGTCGGGTACGTTCAATACAACGAAGAAACATTAATCCATGTGCATCCTCGCGTTGAAGGCTGGATAGAAACACTGCATGTAAAAGCATCTGGAGAATATGTTAAAAAAGGGGAACCACTTTACTCTCTATACTCGCCTGAGTTAGTGAATGCACAAGAAGAATTGCTGCTTGCTATGCGCAGAAACAACAAAGATCTGATCGTAGCTGCTCGTTCTCGCTTAAATGCATTGCAAGTGCCTGAAGACGTCGTGGAGACGTTAACAAAAACAAAAAATGTTCAGCAAACCGTTACCTTTTCCGCGCCCCAAACCGGATTCGTAGATAATTTAAACATTCGAGAAGGTTTCTTTATAAAACCTGGCGTTACAGTCATGTCGATTGGTGCATTGGATGAGGTTTGGGTTGATGCAGAGGTATTTGAGCGACAAACCGCCCAAATAGTGGAAGGGCTGCCTGTTACTATGAAATTAGATTTCCTCCCCGGAAAGACGTGGCAAGGCGTTGTAGACTACGTCTACCCAACCCTTGAACAGAGTACCCGCACACTGCGTGTGCGTCTTCGCTTTGCTAATCAAGATTATACGTTAAAGCCGAACATGTTCGCTCAAGTGACTATCCACTCTGATATGGATTCGACCAACTTGATCGTGCCAACCGAAGCGGTTATTCGAACAGGCAATCAAAATCGCGTTGTATTGGCATTGGGAGATGGAAAATTTAAATCAGTTGCAATCAAAATTGGGCGAGTGGTTGACGAGTTTACAGAAGTACTTGAAGGACTGATCGATGGTGACAGCATTGTCACCTCCGCTCAATTTATGCTTGATTCAGAGAGCAGTATTAGCTCTGACTTTAAGCGAATGGAACCCCCTGAAGAAAGTCCAACATCGGTCTTCACAGAGGTGATGATCACAGACGTGATGCCTTCTCACAACATGATAACTGCAAAACATGGTCCAATTCCAGAATGGGATTGGCCGCCGATGACCATGGATTTTGTGGTAGCGGAGCATATCAATTTAGCAACGGTCAAAGGTGGTTCATCGGCACATATCGAGATCAGTAAGCAAACTGATGGTCAATATGTGGTGACAACCGTGCACATTATCGATTCAGCACAAAGTACACAGGCGACTATGTCTGAAAGCGTTTGGACTGAAGTCAAGATTAATTCTGTAATGGATGGGCATCGAATGATAAATGTCGATCATCCCGCTATAAAAGAGTGGGATTGGCCCGCGATGACGATGGATTTTAACGTGGCAGATAACATTACCTTGTCTGATTTGGCCTCTGGAACGCTTGCGCATATTGAAATTTCAAAATCCTCAAGTGGCGAATATCTTGTTTCTACCATTCATGTTGTTGAAGAGGCAAGTAGTGAAACAAGTACCGCTGTCGACGCTGTGTGGACTCAAGCAACGGTCAATGCAGTGATGAGTGCTAGCAACCAGTTAAGCCTTGAACATGACCCTATTGAGGCGTGGGATTGGCCTGCAATGACAATGGATTTTAACGTCGCTAATGAGGTTGATTTATCTGACATTACCGCTGGTATGCGACTGCACATCGAAATTACCAAAACCCAAGACGGTGCGTACGTTATTACCACAGTACATATACAAGCATCTGATAAAGGAACGATGGATAACAGCCAACATGAAGGAGCGCACGAATGATAGAAGCAGTCATACGTTGGTCGGTCTCAAACCGCTTCTTTGTTTTACTCGCAACCATCATCATAGTCGGTGGCGGTTTAGTTACAATGAAAAATACGCCAGTAGATGCGATCCCAGATTTATCCGATGTCCAAGTGATAATCAAAACGAGTTATCCTGGTCAAGCGCCACAAGTTGTAGAAGATCAGGTAACGTACCCGCTAACGACCGCCATGCTTTCCGTACCGGGTGCACAAACGGTTCGAGGTTATTCGTTTTTCGGTGACTCCTACGTTTATATCATTTTTGATGATGATACCGACTTATATTGGGCAAGAAGCAGGGTGCTTGAATATTTATCGCAAGTTGCCCCCAATCTACCTGAAAACGCCAGGCCGCAATTAGGTCCAGATGCCACAGGCGTTGGTTGGGTTTATCTGTATGCATTGGTCGACAGAACCGGCCAACACGATATTTCTCAATTACGCAGTTTGCAAGACTGGTTCTTGAAATTTGAGCTCCAAACTGTGCCTGGCGTGTCCGAAGTCTCGGCGCTAGGGGGTATGGTGAAACAGTATCAAGTGAAAGTAGATCCTGAAAAACTCCGCGCTTACGGTATACCGCTTTCTCATATTCAGATGGCAATAAAGCGAGGGAATCAAGAAGTTGGGGCCTCTGTAGTGGAGCTTGCAGAAGCTGAGTACATGGTTCGTGCTACGGGGTATATTTCTGATAAGAAGGATATCGAAACTATTCCTCTTGGCGTCAATGACAATGGCACACCGCTTTTAATAAGGGATATTGCCACTGTAGATATCGGTCCACAAATGCGCCGCGGTATAGCAGAGCTAAACGGCGAAGGGGAAACAGTCGGCGGTATTGTCGTGATGCGTTTTGGCGAGAATGCTCAAAAAACGATAGATGGCGTCAAAGCAAAACTAGAGGACTTAAAAAAAGGACTACCTGATGGCGTTGAGGTGGTCACTGTTTATGACCGTTCCGCATTAATTGAAAGGGCCGTTGATAACCTAGCTTCAAAACTATTAGAAGAGTTTATCGTAGTCGCTTTGGTATGTGTCGCCTTTCTTTTTCATGTTCGGTCGTCACTCGTCGCTATCATCAGTATTCCTGTTGGGATCATTACCGCGCTAATCGTTATGTATATGCAAGGTATCAATGCCAATATCATGTCGTTGGGCGGCATTGCTATTGCCATTGGCGCCATGAGTGATGGTGCGATCGTTATGATTGAAAATATGCACAAACACATGGAAAAGACGCCTCTTACCAAGGAAAATCGCTGGCAGGTTGTTATCGATTCTGCGGTCGAAGTTGGACCTGCGTTATTTTTCAGTTTGTTGATCATTACGGTTAGTTTTGTACCTGTTTTTACGCTTGAGGCCCAAGAAGGGAGGATGTTTTCCCCTCTTGCTTATACGAAAACATATGCAATGGCTGCATCAGCGGCACTTGCGATTACACTGGTCCCAGTCTTAATGGGGTATTTTGTACGTGGAAAGGTGTTGCCTGAACACAAAAACCCAGTCAACAAGTTTTTAACGTTTTTATACATACCGACGCTCAAGACAGTTTTGCGCTTTCCAAAGTCAACGATGGTCGCAGCATTGATTGTCTTGGCTATCGGGGTTTGGCCAATTGATAAAATTGGTAGTGAATTTATTCCCCCGCTTGACGAAGGCGATTTGATGTATATGCCGACCACCTATGCCGGCATATCAATCGGGAAGGCACGAGAGCTTCTTCAACAGACCAACAAATTAATAAAAACCGTACCAGAAGTAGAAACGGTATTTGGCAAAGTAGGGCGGGCGGATACGGCGACGGACCCCGCGCCACTGACCATGATTGAGACATTCATTCAATTGAAACCCAAAGAACAATGGCGAGAAGGGATGACCACGCAGGACCTTATTAAAGAGTTTGATGCAGTGGTCAATTTACCGGGCTTAACCAACGCATGGGTGATGCCAATAAAAACCCGAATTGACATGCTTGCCACAGGAATTAAAACCCCTGTTGGGATTAAAATTGGTGGTCCCGATCTAATGGAAATTCAAAAAATCGGCCAACAAATTGAGTCAATATTAACTGACGTCGATGGCACGGCTTCAGTGTATTCTGAACGCGTCGCTGGCGGTCGCTACTTGAAAGTCGACATTGATCGCGAAAAAGCCGCCCGATATGGGCTCAATATCGCTGATGTTCAGCAAATTGTCTCTAGTGCAATTGGCGGTGTTAACGTAACACAGAGTGTAGAAGGGCTGGAGCGCTATCCAGTAAATATTCGTTATCCGCAGTCATACCGAAGCTCTCCAGAGTCGCTTTCTTTGTTACCTGTAGTGACACCACAAGGAAAACGTATAGCCTTAGCTGATGTTGCTGACGTCTACATCGAAGACGGACCACCGGGTATCAAGAGTGAAAACGCGCGGCTCAATGGATGGGTGTATGTTGACATCGATGGTGTAGACATAGGCACGTATGTGGCTAACGCGCAGCAAGTTGTTGCTGAACAACTCGTTTTACCCGCCGGCTATTCAATTAATTGGTCTGGCCAATACGAGTATATGTTAAGGGCAAAGGAGAAGCTCACATACGTTGTGCCTTTGACGCTCGCTATCATCGTTATTCTATTGTACCTCAACTTCCGAAACTTCATTGAAGTAGCCATTATTATGGGAACGTTGCCATTGTCGATGGTTGGTAGCATATGGCTTATGTACATCGAAGGCTTTAATTTCTCCGTGGCCGTGGGCGTAGGTTTCATTGCTCTGGCCGGTGTCGCTGTAGAAATCGGAGTCATTATGCTTGTATATCTCAATCATGAATATCAGGCACTGATGGATAAATGCAAAGAAGAGGGTACCTTACCGAGCGTCAACATGTTGACCGAGGCAGTACTGCACGGTGCAGGATTGCGTGTTCGTCCCGTCATGATGACAACGGCCACTATCATCTTTGGATTGCTGCCGGTGTTATATGGCTCTGGTACGGGGTCCGAAGTCATGAGTCGTATTGCGGCGCCGATGGTGGGGGGAATGGTTAGTGCGATTATTCTGACACTACTCATATTACCTGCCATTTATTTAATGTGGCGCAAACAACAGCTCAAGAACCTGGCTGTCGTTGCGTAATGAAAGTACCTGTTCGCCGTTCACATCGTTGGCTTATGCTGCTTGTCGGCGGGCAGGTGTTGTTTTGGTCGTTAAGCGGCCTTTACATGGTCTGGTTTGATATCCACTACATTCACGGTGAACATTTTTTTACCTGGGCCCAGCGCGATGATGAAAGACGTCACAGGCTTGCTGATCGACAATACCATTGACCCAAATGCCATCAATATTGAAGCATTTGTGTCATCTATAACCCATCAAGTCTAAGGAGACTTCAAATGAAACTAATCTTTTCAATCCTCATGGTAGCCTTAAGTTTTTCTACTTTTGCTCACACAACACTTAAGACATCTACACCTAAGGATAATGCGATGTTGATGTCATCTCCACCTGAACTATCATTGGTTTTTACCAAGCCTGTAAGGTTGGCTAGAGTCACATTGCAATCGAAAAGTGGGGAAACCATTCCGTTTGAGTTTAAGCCAAGTACGGAACTCGCTAGTGCCTTTAGTTACGAATTACCCGGATTACCAGTAGATACATACACTGTCAATTGGATGTTGCTAGGTCAGGACGGTCACAAAATGGAAGGGGCTTTTAGTTTTATGGTGCATGCTTCAATGATGAAACATAACGACAAAAAGCACGACAGCACGCACGGCAACCATTAGAGGACGCTATGGACATTTGGCAGTTGGGGTTGTTGATTTCAAAGTTTGGTGTTTATCTCGGCGTATCAGCGCTGCTTGGTGGTGGTTGGATTTTGTGCATTACCAATACTGATATTGACACCAAATTTACTTTACCCGCAAGCTTACAAACAACGGTAACAAGGCACATGTGTTTGTTTGCGGTCATTGGCATCATTTTTAGTGCTTTTGACTTTTTGTTTCAGGTTGGGCAGCTCGCTCAATCTGGATACGCTGGTATGTTTGACCCCATTATGCGAGAGATGGTCGCGCATTCAACGCTCGGAGATGTTGCAAAAAGTCGACTAGTGCTGTTCGCAAGTGCGCTACTATATTTAACCTATTTAGGTCATTCAATTAGAAAAACCGCCATTATTTCAAGTCTCTCTCTTGGAATTTTCATTGTTATTGCGTTGGCAGGATTTGGGTATACATTTACGTTAACTGGGCATACTCAACAGTTACAACCTAGTTTAAAATTTATCCTGGCTGCTCATGCCGTTATTGCGCTCGCGTGGGTGGGTTCACTCTGGCCTCTTTCAAGGACGTGCGTAGAGCTTTCTACCCCCAATTTGCACCATGTCATGACAAAATTTGGGAAATCGGCGATGTACCCCATTGGGGGGCTAATTATTGCTGGTTTACTACTGGCTTGGCAACTTGTGCGTTCTGTTAGCAGTTTGCTCGACACAAACTACGGCTTTGTATTGCTTGTTAAGCTGTTGTTTGTTGGTGCTATCTTTCTAATCGCGTTGTTACACAAACTGCGATTGGTTCCTCAGCTTTTAACCGGCATAACCAGTCCTCGAACGCTTCAAAAATCAATCCAAATCGAACTTTGTATAGGGATATCTATTTTAATGGTGACGGTGGTGTTAAGTACCGCCGTAGGCCCCAATTATTGAAGAAACACAAAATGAAAAAAATCTACTTGTTGTCAATCGTACTCTTTCCTTTGCTGTTAACTAACTGTGTTAATGCTCATGATAAAACGCATAACGACACCAGTAATAGTCCTATGTTCTCAGGGGTAGACTCCGACGCAGGAATAATAGCAAAACAATTCCACAAAGCACTCTCCGAGGCTAATGCAGAGACAGTCATGAGCTTACTTGCCGATGATGTCCTTATTTTGGAAGGTGGCAGAATTGAGCGCAGTGCCGACGAATATCGTGCACATCATTTGCAAGCAGACATGCAATTTTCATCTGCCGTAACCACGAAGACGATTGAGCATCATGTTCGTGTGCATGGTAATACAGCTGTCTCCATTTCAAGAAGTCACACTTCTGGAAACTATAAAGGTCGAGATATTGATAGGACAGGCAATGAAACGCTCTTTTTAACGCTGATCAATGGACAGTGGAAAATCAGTCATATTCATTGGTCTCACTAACTCCCCACCAAATTAAAATAAAAAGGTCAAAACGATGAAACTTTTCTATGCAAGCTGCGTTGTTATTTTTTTAGCCACATCACCATACATTTATGCGTCTGAGCAAACGAACGACGAAACCGAGATACTAGAAATGATCCAAGATATTGAAAAGGGGTGGGAGTCTGGTAACGGTATGCCGTTCTATCAACATTATCTTGGCCAGGTAGGTGCGCGTTACATTGAGTCAGGCGGTCAGAATAAAGGGTTAGAGGATTTGGTCAAAAATCATGTAGAGCCGGAAAAAGAGGTATTGAAACGATTGACCATTGATATTCTAGATATCGAAACAAACGTTGAAGGAGACTTCGCTTGGGCAGTTACGACAGTAAATGTTTCAGGAGAAGTACGCAAAACCGGCGCAGTTTTTGATAAAAAAGGATTTCAAACCTATTTGTTTCGCCGAACTGATGAAGGATGGAAGGTCATTCATTCGCATTCATCTACCCGTGATAATAAGCCACATAAGCACCGTTAACAACGTTGAATTCCGTGCAAAATCGCAATATCACATTGGATGCAATACGAACGTTAGCCATTGTGTTGATGGTTGTATTCCATTTTGCTTACGACCTTCGTTTCTTTGGTTGGGTTGATTGGAATGTCCCCAATGGAAAAGGGTGGAGGGAGTTTCGGTATGTAATATTGACGCTCTTCTTCGTGAGTGTAGGCGCGTCGCTCGTGCTCGGGAATTATCGAAAATTTAGTCTAAAAATGTTTTTACTGCGGCTGTTTTCCATAGCGTTCTGGGCCGCGGTAATATCGCTTTTTACGTATTATTTTTTTAATGCAAACTGGATATTCTTTGGCGTATTGCATTTTATTGCTGTAGCGAGTGTTTTGTGTGTTCCGTTGATTAGAAAACCCATATTGTCGCTGTTGTTGGGTTTTGTTGCGGTCACGTTGTTTAACATTGGCCTAGTATCCAGTAAATGGCCATTTAATCTGATCAGTTTGTCACTACCTCATTCTCCAAACGATTACGTTGCGATTTTTCCATGGATAGGTGTTGTATTGTTTGGTATTGCGATAGGGCACGTTTTGAAAAGCGGATTTGATCCGTTTGCAAAATGGAATATCCCGAATAACTTGACTCTTCTCGGACGGCATAGTTTAGCGGTTTACATATTGCATCAACCTATCTTTTTTGCGCTGTTTGGTACTATCTATTGGTTTAGCTCATCGGTGTAACTATGCACCTTTTACTTTGCCATAAATCACCTTCAGTAATTAATATCCGCTATGCTGCCGCAGACATAAAATTACGATGAGATATGCACATTATGAGGGAAGGTAGAGTCAAGGCAGCAGAGTAATGCTTGATAAACGCATATGCGCTTGCGCGCAAATGCGTGTGTCGATACACTCTCGATATCAACGCTAATGTGTTTACAGCAACGCAAGATTAATTCGGAGAAGATTGTGCTTTTAGTGCCAACAAACCCAGACTACCGTTAATACTCAAACAGTTTTGGTCGTTCTTCTTTGAAGTTGGTGTATTTTGACCACAAAGAGTTGCATTCTCTTGACTCTATTACGTCAGTTATTTGTCTTACAGTAGCCATATCGTTTTCTACCAGCAATGCAGACACTTGTGATAACATTTCGGCTTTAGCGGGTTGTTATTCAAAAATTTCATGAAGTCTCAAACATCCCCTGATAAAAACCAAGCTGTCTACCATGCAGATTACGCGAAAAATGAAACGCGGTAACCGCTCTGGTGTTTTGTATTCGCTTCGTTTAACCAAAAGAGTAAATTCTGCTCAAAAGCAACAAGGTTTTCATTGATCCGTTGCGTCGCATCGACATTCAATATACCAAACCGCGACATTTCAGCCTCATAAAATGCAAGATCTAGTAATGCTTCGTAATACAGCATTTTAGCATCTTCTAGCTTGTTTTTGACTTTTTCAAACCGTAAAATTGCGTGCTCTTGAATTGAAATCACTTCTCTTAATATGCTTGGATCACACCGAACCGTTGCTGTTTCATCAATTGAAGTAAGCGTTAAGTCGTTAAAAAACCGATCGTAACCATCTTCCACTAAGAACCGGCGAAGATATATGGAGACCGCGAGGTTTTTAAATATCAGCCCATTTTGTGTTTCTGTTTCTCCCATTAGATTTTCAAATGCTGTCTCTGCATATTGAACCTTGTCTAAATTTAATTGCTCAAGACGCCTTACTTCTTCCTTATGGTCTTGAGTGAGGCGAACAATATCGTTTTCGTGCCTCTCAGTCAGTGAATTAATTTGCCGCTGCGTGTTCATTTGTAGTTCTATCAGTTCACGATCCGTTGCTTCTCTCAAGGCAACTAAGTCGCTTTCAGCTTCATCTTTAACTGCCTTCGTTCGCGAACTTTGAACATGGTTCATCCAAGAAGCGAGTAGTGTTTCAGATTTAGTCGATTTATGCAGTTGATTTAAATGGGGTTGCAATTGCATTCGAATGTCTTACATGTTGAGAACCTGCAAAGACCGCTTTACCTGCTCTAACTCTTGAGCACTCAACTCACGTAACTCTGCGTCAGAAGCCTCTGAAATTTTCTTATTTGCGTCATCAATTTGTTGCTCAATCCGAGCCAGTCGCCTGTTGACTTCTGAACTCGAAAGGGTGGCATTTTCCAGCAAAATCAAGTCACGATTAATTTCATCAATTTGTGCTTTAAGACCAGTTAATCCTCTGTAAAAATCGCCATGCTCACGATCATTTGGATGTGCGAGCGATGATGACATCACAAGAAACAAACATATCCATCTTTTCATAAACTATTTCCTTGTTACAAGTAACCACAATGCCAATTCAATATGGGTAGAACATACGTTCACAATATCGAAATCGTCACAGCAATGACTAAAAGTTTTTTAGTCAGGGCGCAGAAGAGAACTCATAAACAGACCAGTAGGATCGTATTGTTGTTTTAATAATTTCAAACGAGCTGTGTGTTGGCCGTAGTAAAGTGCAAGTGGCGACCCATTCCCCATGTCATAATTTTGGTAAGAATGGCCATTAAAAAACGGTGATAGCAAATCGAAAGATTTATTTACCCAATCGATAACTTCAGTATCGTCACATTCAGCTTGAGTGATCCCTGTGATACTACAGACGAAAGAAGCGTTGCGGTGAATAAATGCCGAACCGTCAGCGTTTACATCCTGAATAGCGCCACAAAGCGGGTCTAGCATAAATCCACCTGAATTTACCGGACAAGCACGGTAACATGATAAAAGTGTTTCAATGAATTCGTCTGATAGCTCACCTTCAATTATGCCATTGCGCCAATACAAGTTCAGATCACTATCGTAGTTATTGGACTGGCATTCAACGTATTGCGAACGCCTACTTAACAATTTGGCACCGTCTTGCCATTTGGCTACAGATTCCAAACCGTGCACCGAGTCCTCACTAAACCCCATTATCGAAATTCGTGCTTTATCGTGCGTAGATCGCGAGAGATATGCATATAGAAAAACCGATCTGTTATCACTGAGCACTATTTCGCTATATTGCCTAAGAATAGATCGTGCGTGACATAACGGCCACTCGAGTATTCGGCCATCAATATTTTGGGGGGCATCGTGTAATTTAAACGTGATATCGGTCACAACGCCAAATTGACCATGGCCACACCCTTTTAATGCCCAAAATAACTCCGCGTGTTGGGATTCGGTCACTTGTCTTACTTTACCGTCAGCAGTTATCAATCCAAACGCGAGTACATTGTCGCAACTCAAACCAAGCTTTCTGGACAAAAAACCGATCCCCCCTCCCAATGTTGCGCCGACAACACCAACATCGGGACAGGTACCCAAAGGAACCACTTTATTGTGTTGCGCTAGAAAATGGTCCAATTCACTATTTTTGACGCCTGCGCCGACGTTTACTGAGCTCTTATCAACATTCAGTACAGTTGTTTTAAACATCGACATATCAATTACAATTGCATTGTTAAGGACCGACATGCCACTTACACCATGCCCTTGACCCTTAATTGTAATGGATAAGCGCAACTGCTTTGCACATTTGACAATGTGTATAATATCGGTCTTTGTCTTAGGTTGAATAATTACTAACGGAAAACGCGAAACACCTTGATTGAATACTTTCCTGTTTTCTTCATATTCTGCACTACCCGGTGACCAGAATGCGCCGCCAACAAGACTTGCCAGTTCTACCAGGCTTGTTTCAGTAGCACGCGTGTCAATTGAATCTGTTTTTGTCTGTTTTGCAGGTGAAACTTCAACAATACTCTCTAGTAAATTCCAACTACGACTTCCAAAAGTGTTTGGCGTGACATCGCTCAGCAATTGTCGCAGATATTGTGCAACTAATCGGGGAGGTAAAAGCTTGTTTGCCGAAAACATACTGCGCATTAACTCCGATGCAGGCAAAGCTCGATTTGAGGCTTGCCTTATCGTTTCCTGCATCTTCGTGTCGACGTTTCCAGGAGCCACAGTTGTAAAAACAGCAATATCGTTATCGACTTCAAGTTGAAAACACTGGCACAGCATATTTAATGATGCTTTGCTTACACAATAAGCTGAGGCGCCAGCAACGGGTTGTACTGGCAAATCACTGGTTAAAAACATCACGCGGCTATGACTAAATTTTTTTAAGCATATCTGCGTTAAAAGGCGAGGTACTTCGACATTTATCCATTGGGTTGCCTCCCACTCATCAGGGGCGACGTTGCTAATATCTCCAAATGGCATGACAACACCTGCGCAATGGATCAGGTAGCTAAAGTGAGTATGCTGATTGACAACGTTTTGAAGGCTTTTAATACAATCCCTATTAGTGAAATCGATACACTCGATTCTGACCCTATCCCCATAAGACCTTTTAAGCTGTTGTAAAGTTTCTGGATTTCTACAAAGTGCTACGATCTGGATAAAAGGGTAGGAGAGTAGAAGCTCTTTTGTAAGCGCAAGTCCTATACCAGAGCTAGCGCCTGATATTAGTGCTGTCTGTTGATACAACATCTTAAAAGCCTATTTCGTAGAAGAGTGAAAGCTCACTTATATGTTTGATAGCTTCAGCATAAGTAAAGTCCTTGAATGGATAAATAAGTTAATGATTTGATTACAGAAATGTAATCAAACTGTAATCGATTCGTTGTGAAGCTTTGATCTGAATCAACTACATTTGAAATGAAATCACTACGATTAAATACATAAACATTTAAGGGTAAGGTTCAGTGACTCGGTTCTCGTTAGTAAACATTTGGATAGCACTACTGCTGGTCAACACGTTATCGGTGAGTGTCCATGCTACGCGTGACATCGGATTTCATGAACATGCATCGACGGTGTTTATCAATGGTGAACGTGCACACGATGATGAGCAAAAAGAGCCTTTCACATCTTGTTATTGCCCAGACTGTTTTTATACGGACAATTCGTCTTCCAACGCACCTCTTGCCATTCTTGAAGCACACTCCTGTTTTTTAATTGAGGCGCTAGAGGATAGAAATCACAGAGATCGTTATCAGGTGCTCAAAAGACCTGTTCCGCCAAATCACCCGCCTCCCATAGAGTTTTTTGTTACTTCGTAAGCGCACTTAACAACGCAGTGCCAAATAAGTAAATCAACCCAGTTAGTGGGTAAGAAATACAATTTAAAAAGAGAAATACTATGCGATTACGTAAAGGAGTGTTGCATGCAATGATTTTTGTGGCCGGTATGATCACATCGTCACCATTGCTTGCATCTGAGACCACCGACCGGTTTGTCTTTGTGGGATACGGTGACGTTAAATATGAAAGTGCAGATGTAGCCGACACCGATGCTTTTTCGGCCAGGTTTATTCCCATTTTTTTATTCAGCTTAAATGACAAAATGCATGTCGAAGCAGAACTCGAGTTTGGATTGGGCGAAAACGGGGAGACCGAAACCGAGCTCGAATACGCTGACATCCATTATTTCCTGAACGACAACACAACATTAACTGCCGGAAAATTCCTTTTACCATTTGGGCAGTTTAGTGCCAACTGGCACCCTAGTTGGATTAATAGAAGTATATGGACCCCCGGCGTCTATGGCGCTCATGGCTCGAGCCAAGCAATGGATCCATTGTTACCTATTCTTAGTGACGTAGGCGTAGCTGCACAGCAAGTCTATCAAGTCGGCTCGGCCAAGGTGTTTGTGGATGTTTTCATGACAAACGGTCCGCGCTCTGAAGCTGCTCATGACGAAGAAGAGATTGAGGATGATCATGATGATCTAATAGCTCGCTTTTTCGCACCCTCTGCTGCAGCTGATCCTGATTCGGAAGAAGATGGTCATGGTGAGGCGTTCCCGGAAGTGGAATTTGAAGCGACGAGTTCTGACAACAATAGCAATAAAGCGTTTGGTGGCCGCCTGGCTATTGCCTTACTACCTTCAATCGAGATTGGAACGTCATATTATCAAGGTGCCTACGACGAACAAGGACAACTAGATATCACAGCCAATGGGTTTGATATCAACTTTATTAGTACTCACGCCATCATCAGAGGCGAGTATATTAAAACTGAAACGGACTCATTTGTTGAGCGAGATCATGAGCAAACTATTGACTCATTTTCACGCAATGGATGGTTTTTACAAGGTACTTTCTTCGTTGGGCACGCTTTTCAATCCCTAGGTAGTACTGAATTGGTCCTTGAATATGCTGAAACCAATAAAATTGAAGAAGCGGAGCGCTGGATGGTAGGTGTCAACTATTGGTTGGACCCTCGTTCAGTTATTAAGGTGGGCTATGAAGATACAGACGTAGTTGAAGGTCCTGATGATACACGGTTTGCTGTGCAATTCAGCTATGGATTCTAGGGGATATCATGAACAAGAAATTAATTATATGTGCACTAATCACATTTATTTCGTTACCGAACTTGGCAGACGATGAAACCACACTTTCTGGCGCAGAGTTAATTAATAACAACTGTGCGCGTTGTCATAACAGTAGGCCTGTGCGTGAGTTTTCTATCAGTGAGTGGAGAGTGATCATGCCACACATGCGCGAAAAAGCGCATTTAACCGGCAGCGAAGTAAAAGCCATTCTTGAATTCATGGAAATAGCTTCTAGTCCTGCTCAACCGGTAGAGGTGACTCTGGCTAAATCATTAACAGTCAATCCACGTGACGTACTCACTCGATATGGTTGTCAGGGGTGTCATCAAGTGCAAGGCGCAGGCGGAACACTCGGTCCATCGCTGGATAATGTTATTAGCGAAAAAGGCAGGGCATTCTTTTTGCGCAAAGTTAAGGAGCCTCAATTTAATAACTCGTCGTCCGCAATGCCGCAAATGCCGATTACAGATGATGAGCTTGAAGCTTTAGCTGAGTTTTTATCGTCCATATAGCCTATTGACCTGAGTCTAAGACATTAGATTAAGGTGACAAGACGTAAACTTTAAACCTAAAACGCTCAACTGAGCATAATCAAAGGAAACAATCTTATGAAAAAGCTTACTTCACTATTACTGGCCAGTGCTTTAGTCGTTGCGCCAATAGCGACTTCTTTTGCATATCAACAGACTGACAAATCTGATATGCCGATGATGGATGGTCAGATGATGCAAAAGATGCAGACGCATATGGAAGAAATGCGCGCAGTATTGGATGCCGTTAAGAGTGAATCGGATCCGGAGAAGCGCGAAGCCATGTTGCATGAGCATGCCCAAAAGATGCAAGACATGATGGGCATGATGGAAGGAAGCGACTCGATGGGGATGAAAGCGGGAAAAGGAATGAAACACAAACACACTGATATGTCCACCGAAGACAAAATGAAAATGATGGAACAGCGTATGTCGATGATGGAAGACATGATGAGCCAAATGATGGGGCACACCGCTGAAAAGTCTAAACCAATACATAAACACAAATAGAGCTAATCACCACGTTACGAGGCAGGAGGTGACCTGCTGTCTCGCTTATTTCAATAATCACAGGAATTTTACATGAATAAATTAATTAAGTTTTTTTCAATTGTAGTCTTGTCAGTTGGACTCCTCGGAGGATGCGCAAGCCAGGTTTATCACGACTACATCATGAGTGGGCAAGTTGTTACAGTCGATGATAAGCAAGCAGTGGTATGTGTATCTGATACGGATGGTTTGAAGGAACATCAAGTTTTTAATGTCTATAGAACTGTCTACGACCCTACAGCAATCTCAGAAGGTGAAAACAGCTATTCACGAGAGTTCGTTGGGAAAATTCGTCTTGGAAAAACTAAGGATAAGCACTTCGCGGAAGCTATTGTGCTGGATGGCGAAATTACGCGTTATGACATGGTCGAGTTTGACCGTGGTTTTTGATTAATATTTTAATTAGGAGTATGCCGTTGTGAATAATAGAGTTTATCACCAACCCTACCGTATAGCGATTATTGTGACGCTGGTATTAGTGAGTGTCTTATTCACAACCGCGTGCTCAGCAGTACCACAAAGTACTGAGCCAGACAAAAAAAACAATTCATCAGAAACTAAAGAAACTCAGCCTGAGTTAAACGTTGATGACTTCGCTAAAATCCAAACCGCTTTGCGCTCGTTAGACAATTCATTAGCGACCCAGCCAAAAAGCAATGAGAGTGTAAATCCGAGTGATACCAGTGTTTCACTCAATACATCATCAATGCCACTTTCAGCAACAAACACAATGAAAATGGGAAAGAGTAAGAATAAAGGCATGATGCCAATGCGCGGGAAATCGTGCATGGGAATGATGTGCAAAATGATGATGAAAAACAGCTCAATGATGGGTACACCACCTGAACAAAATAAAACACAGATATCTGGTTCTCCATTAAATGAAAGCTTACCCGGTGTCAGTGGAGCGCTGCATTTATACCACGTTGGAGAGCAAGCTTTTTTCTTAAACCACAAAGAGACACTCGAATTGACCGATGGTCAGTACCAAACGCTTCTCACGATCCGAACTGAATGGGAGTCTACTCAACAAAGCTTTACGCTGCAGCGAAGTGCGTTAGAAGCATCGTTGTGGGAATTGACCGCTCAGGGGCTACCTCAATACGACAATATCAAAGACACCATTGCTGAAATAGAAGCCACAAACAGCGCCTTGCGGTTGCAGTTTATTACATCGGTAGGGAAAGCGGTATCAGTATTAACGCCCTCTCAGATCGCTAAGATAAATAGCCTGTGGATGGCCGAACAAACAGGTGAGTTATGAGCATGTGGTGGCCACACACATCATTTTTTCTGCGTTACGCCGTCATTTTGAACGTTATGCTGTTATTCGCAACGACGAGCAGTTACGCACAGCAACAGCCAGAGGATAGTGAGCATGCGAGCCACCATCCTGAAGCTACCAATGATCCCACTGTCAACGCTAATACGGATGTTTTGCCGACTGCTACACAAGGTAAAGGGCCGCTGGGCAATGCTGACGCCATGATGGGACCCGGTATGGCAAAAGGCATGGATAAAATGATGGAGAAAATGGGTGCACCCAAACCTAAAGATCTCTATCCCACGCTAATGCGCATGCATTCAGCTACACCCGAACAAAGAGAGACTGTTCTGGTTAAAGCAACCGCAAGAATGCAACAAGGAAGTGAGCAACTTGCTACAGGTTTTGATTGGCTTGCCCGCGCAGCTGCCACTGATGACTATTCCCAAATGCAAATGGCTGTTGAAACAGTTAAAGAGGGTATAGCCCATTTTGACAGTGGTCTTGCTGCGAAACGTGCCATACAAGACGGGCAAGAACCACGAAGAGTGGCATTAACCTGGTTCAAGTCACAAATGAATTTGCTTCCCAGTGCGCCGGAAAAAGGTACTTCAACCCTATTTGGTATGACACCGTTTCACAGCGCAGTGATGCTCGTTTTACTCATATTTACAATTGTTATGGTGTATGTGTATGGATTTAAGATGCGCAGAGCTGCCGCGCTGCTCGAAGAGCTTAAGTCTACAGACACCGCAAGCACATCTGCGCCAACGACAAAAGTTTCCTCTGTTGTCGAATCTAATCCGGCTGCCCAGCAGCATGCTTCGGCACCAGCGCAAAGTAGCGAGCCAGCATTGTCATCCACTGCCTCATCGCGCAAGGGCACGTTTAGTGGCGATATGGTAGTAACCGCGATTTTTAATGAAACCCATGATGTTAAAACGTTACGTCTAGCCAGCCCAGATGGACAAACCATTCCATTTGATTTCGAACCAGGTCAATTTGTCACGTTCACACTGAACATCGATGGTTTTGAAAAGCCAGTTAAGCGCTCATACACCATTGCATCATCGCCCACTGAACAGTATTACTTTGAAGTTACGATAAAGCGAGAGGAGTTCGGTGTGGTTTCTCGTTATATGCATGACGCGGTTGAGGTAGGAAATACGCTTTCAATTAAAGCCCCCGGCGGTAAATTTTATTTCAATGGTCATGGTTCAAACAGCGTGGTGTTGATTTCTGGGGGAGTGGGGATCACACCGATGATGAGCGCTGTCCGCTACTTGACGACGACGTGCTGGGACGGTGATATTTATTTTCTGTTTTGTACGCGAACGTCCAACGACTTTATTTTTGAACAGGAATTAAAATATCTGCAAGCACGTCATCCTCGGTTAAAAGTACTGGTCAGTATGACTCAAGCAGAGGGTACATCCTGGATGGGGCCCCAAGGCCGCTTTTCATCCGCAATGATAAACGAATTTGTGCCAGATATTGCCTCAAAAACTGCGCATATTTGTGGGCCTCCTGCAATGATGGATGCTACGAAAAAAATGCTAGCCGAATTGGGTATGCCTAACACGCATATTAAAACCGAAGCGTTTGGGGCTGCTAAACCAGAGCCCGCTCCCGTTAAACCTCAATTAGCCACTAACACCAACGCAGGCGACAACAGACAAGTACGGTTTAGTCTTTCAGACGTCGAAGCCCACGCGGGTCCGGATGAGACCGTATTAGACGTCGCTGATGGACTCGATGTAGATATAGAGAATTCATGCAGAGCGGGTTCGTGCGGGAGTTGTAAGGTGAAACTGCTACGTGGTGACGTCGATATGGAGGTTGATGATGGGCTGGAGCCTGAAGATAAGCTCAGTGGGTATATTCTGGCGTGCCAAGCTATCCCTAAATCTGATGTGGAGGTTGAGGCTTAATGAATTCTCAAGAGCGCACAATTGTAAGCAGCTTGGTTGTCCTAATGATCCTGCTATGGCTCGGTTTTTTATGGCATAGAGACCCAGCATTCCCAGGCAGTTTTATTGGATTTGGCGTGGGTTTAAGCGCTTCGGTATTAATGCTTATCCCATTGGTATACATGACCATTAAGCGTAACAAATCACTTAAGAAAGTCGTGACGAAGCACATCGCTATGCCAACGCTCCTGCGTATACATATCTATGCTGGTGTGCTGGGGCCTATTCTAGCGCTGATCCATAGTGCCCATCGTTTTGATAGTGCTACCGGAGTTTCGCTTGTTATCTTTATGATGGTCGTTGTGATCAGTGGGTTTGTGGGTCGATATGTACTCGGTCTTATTTCATCGAATGTGAAAGAGAAAAAGCGCCAAGTAAATGAACTCCACGTTGCGCTTTCTAACGCAAAACAGGCGTTGAAAGACGCAGTCTGTGATGACAGATATTCGACGTTTGCCCAAACATCCGCACGACATATTCCTTACATCACGTTAAATGTGCCTACTTCAGCACAAAGTAAATTGTTCAAACAAGAAAGCCAGGTTCTTTCTATCATTGATACAATTTCCGATGTTGAGTACAGCATTCTCATTCATGACACCGCGAAGGTGTGGTTTGCTCGTTGGTTAAAATTTCACATCGTGATTTCAATGACACTTTATGTAGTCCTGTTTTTTCACATTTTCAGTGAAGTTTACTTTGGACTGCGCTGGTTATGATGAAATGGATAATAATCGTTCTTGGCTTAGTTGCTGCTGGCTTTGGCGTCAGTCATTTCATTCATATGCCTGAAGATAGCGCACAAATTCCATGGGAAAAAATGGTTGAACCCGGTTCACTCAATAAAGCACATGCCTTTCTCGCGGATGACTGTTTGAGTTGTCACACACCGGTGAAGGGCGTTGAGCGTGACAAATGTGTGGCGTGTCATGCAAATGATACGCATATCGTTGCGCGTCAACCCACTGCATTTCATACCGACATCAAAGAATGTGCAAGTTGCCATGTAGAGCACAAAGGTGAATCGGCCAACATTTCGCTCATGAGCCATATAGCGTTAGTCGACATTGGTTTCAATATGCTCCCCAACCCAAATGTCCCGTTTGACGAGGGCGCTGCCACCATGGCGTTTTTGGAGAACATACTAGCGAATAAACAAACTCCTGAGCCCTTGTTTGTGCACCCTGAGGTCAGTGATAAAGAAGCCTTATTAAATTGTACGCAATGTCACAGCAACGATGATCGCCATTTAGGTCTATTTGGAGAGGATTGCGTGCAGTGTCACAGCACAGACAAATGGTCATTGCCAAAGTTTATTCACCCGTCGAGTCAATCACGTGATTGCAATCAATGTCATGAAGCGCCGCCCAGTCACTATATGCAGCATTTTAAAATGATTTCCGCCAAAGTGGCAGGCGAGCCTAAAGCTAAAGTTGAGGAATGCTATGCCTGCCATCAATCTACGTCCTGGAACGATATTAAGCGTGCCGGGTGGTATAAACACCATTAAGGGGTACAAACTGTGATCACAAATTCCATTGCGCTCGCAACCTCGGTGCTGATCGCAATAGTATTGTGTCTGCCTCGCTTACGACAATCTTTCCAATGGCGAGCAACAGTCACACCGTTGGCTTCCATTATTGGTAGTGGCTTTTTGATCATTGCACCACTGCTGCATTCGGTAATGGGGAAATGGGCACTGCTTGGAATAGTGTTGTTGTCCATTCTGGCATATGCGCTGGGGTCGGTTATTCGCTTCAATATACGCCACGCAGAACCTGAGCTAGCTAGCAATCAACAAAGCAGTATTATGACGCTTGAAAAAGCAAGTCAATGGGCGCTTGGTGCGGCATATGCCATTTCCGTGGCGTTTTATATTAGTTTGTTTGCAGCGTTTGTTTTTGATCGTTTATCTATCTCTGATACGACGTACATCAAACTGTTTACCAGTGGGTTGCTTGTCATCATTATGGTGGTCGCTTGGCTTCGAGGTGCTAGGGGGCTAGAGACCATTGAGCTATTCGCCGTGACAATAAAGTTGGCTATTATAGTAGGTGTGCTCGCAGCGCTGGCAACCTACGACATACAAGTACAAAGTGCTTGGTTTCAACATGAAGCGATACAGGCATTGAGCCATTTTGAAACTGTTAGCATGCTCGCAGGGATGCTCATGGTAACGCAAGGGTTCGAGACAACCCGTTTTATGGGGAATAACTATACGCCAGAACAGCGCATTAAAGCGAGTCGTTATGCTCAGTGGATCGCTATTTTTCTCTATGTTGTTTTTATCGGTCTAACGTGTCCTATTTTCCTGAATTTTCCGATCACGGAATTAAACGAAACAACGATTAGCTACACCCTAGGGCAAGCAATATGGGTATTGCCGATTTTATTACTGGTTGCCGCCACGGCAAGTCAGTTAAGTGCAGCATTAGCCGATACTATCGGTGGCGGAGGCCTCTTAAAAGAGCTTTTCCATTTACCTATCTCCCCCCAATTTTACTACGTTTTAGTTATCGCCATCGCAGGTATATTAGTTTGGTCATCTAACGTATTTGAAATTATTAATCTCGCTTCAAAAGGGTTTGCACTTTATTACCTGATCCAAACAATAATCGTGATCAAACTCGTGATGCGTCAAAGCACAGGTCAACGCATTAGGTCAACAAAATTACTTGGTCTATCGGTGATCGTTCTCTGTTTATTCTTTGTGATTGGCTGGTCAATTCCAGCACCTCATAGCTAATAAGGAAAATACCGATGCTATCACTAGAAACTACACCAACAATTGACCAAATTAAAAATGCGGCTAAGCGCTACGCTATCATTGGTGTTGGAAATCTACTGCAGCGAGATGATGGCGTTGGTGTGCACGCGGTTCGTGCTCTGCAACCCCTGCTAAAGTCTTATTCAAATGTATCTTGCATTGACGCTGGGACACTGAGCTATGAACTTTTGGAGTGGGTCGCGAGTTCCGATCATACGATAGTCATCGACGCGGCCTACATGCGCTGTTCGCCTGGTACGGTGAGAGTGTTTGAGGACGAGGCAATTGCGGATCAGTTTAAGCAAGCGACGACCCATTCCGTTCACCAGATCACGGTGCGTGTGTCCTGCTTGCTCGCGAGGACTATGGTTTGCAAGGTCAGCTAAAGTCTGATTGTGGAAGCGTTGTTCCTCTTATTGATCCAATCAAGCATTTGGAAGGTGTTCGTTTTGTGCGTGACCCAACTCGTGGAGGGTTGTCAGTATTACTCCATGTCGTTGCTAATGAAACAGGCTTCGATATCGAGTTAATTGAAAATAATATTCCGGTGCGACCTGAAGTGGCAAGCGTGTGTGAAATATTAGGCTTTGATCCGTTTGTTTTAGCGTGTGAGGGACGCATTGTTGCTGTTGTTGCCCCTGACATAAGCGGTAAGGTGCTAGAACACTGGCGGAGCATTCGAAACGGGGAGCAGGCCGAACACATTGGTGTAATAGTAAAAAACACCGAATCAAAAGGGCGCGTGACCATTGTTACGCCAATGGGAGGAAGACGTTTCATGAATGAACTCGAAGATGAGCCGCTTCCAAGGATCTGCTGAAAGAATAGGTGTTGACCTGTGAGCAACACATAGGTTTACCCTAGTAACGTGAGAGTAGAACATAGGATTAAAGGCGTGCTTAACCGCATATCTATGTTGATAAAAGAGGAGCGTTAAAATGCGCGTTAAACAAATTGCAGATGCACTAGAGATTAGCGCGGACAGCGTACGGTATTACACGCGCATTGGGTTTTTGGTGCCAAGTAAATCGCACAATGGTTACAAGTATTACAGGCCCGCTGATGTGACACGACTACGGTTTATTTTAAGCGCGCGTTCATTAGGTTTCTCTATCAATGATATTAAGGAAATTCTGTTCACGTCATCACAAACCAACGCGCCATGCCCGACGGTTCGGCGCCTTATTGAACAAAGGTTGAAAGAAACTGAACAGCGGTATCAGGACATGCATGAGCTAAGACTGCGCATGCGAAAAGCAATCTCAGAATGGGAAAATACACCGGATCAGCATCCAACGGCCGATACGATTTGCCATTTGATTGAAGGTTTCACAACACTTAAATCATAACATTATTTAGAGAGGGAGTGGCTCATGAATTCAAAAACGGACGATGCGAAAATTCATTCGTGTTGTGGCGGTGACAAAAAAGTATCAACCGCTAGTAAGGCGGTCGAGAGTGAAACACATACTGAGCAAGTCTCTGCGTCTTCGGGTGAGCTACAACTCAATATCCAAGGTGCAAGTTGCGCCAGTTGTGTGTCTAAAATTGAAGCGGCCTTAAAACAGGTCTCGGGTGTCACCAATGCTGAGATGAATTTTGCTGAACGCTCGGTGTTGGTGATGGGCAGTTCATCCTCCCACGCATTGATTAAGGCGGTAGAGCAAGCTGGGTATAACGCAACATTAGCGAATACGGATTCAGATGAGGCTGCCATTGAAGAAAAGGAACAGGCGGACTGGGCATATTATAAAAAACTAATGCGAGACATGGTCATTGCATTATCTCTGGGTGTGCCACTGATGCTTTATGGCTTGGTGACGGGGGAAATGAGCGTCAACACGACCACTGAGCGGATCGTGTGGTTGATTGTAGGGATCATGACATTGGGTGTTATGGTGTTTTCTGGTCGGCATTTTTATGTAGGTGCTTGGAACTCCTTTAAAAACCACGCCGCGAACATGGATACTTTGATTGCATTGGGGACAGGAACAGCCTGGTTGTACTCTATGGTCGTTGTGTTTTTCCCCGGATATGTGCCTGAAATGGCGCGGCATGTCTATTTTGAAGCAACAGCCATGATAATTGGTCTCATTAATTTAGGCTTAGCGCTTGAGATAAAAGCACGCGGTAAAACGTCCGAGGCAATTAAACGACTGATTGGTTTACAAGCCAAAACAGCTCGCGTCATTCGTGATGGGCATGATATAGATATTCCGATTGAAGATGTTCTGCTAAATGATCTTATCCGGGTTCGCCCTGGGGAGCGCATCTCTGTTGATGGCTTAGTTGTCGAGGGCCAGACAAGTATTGATGAATCAATGCTAACGGGTGAACCCATGCCCATAGAAAAACGAAAAGACGATGAGGTCGTTGCCGGCACGATAAACAAATCAGGCTCTATCGTCTTTCGAGCAGAGCGCGTGGGAAAAGATACCGCGCTTGCTCAAATTATTAACATGGTAAAACGCGCACAAAATTCTAAACCGCCTATTGGTCGATTAGCTGATATGATTTCCGCCTATTTTGTACCGGTCGTCATGATCATTGCCGTGATCAGTGCGCTGGCCTGGTTGAATTATGGTCCATCTCCTGAAGTAGCTTTTGCAATCGTTTCTGCGACCACAGTACTGATTATTGCCTGCCCTTGCGCCTTGGGTTTGGCCACACCGATGTCGGTGATGGTCGGTGTGGGAAAGGCGGCTGAAGCGGGGGTTCTTATCCGAAACGGCGAAGCGCTGCAATCTGCATCAAAAATAACCACTATGGTTCTAGATAAAACAGGCACTATTACTGAGGGGGCCCCTAAAGTAACAGATGTCGTTATAGCTTCAGATCATAGTCACAACGATGTGCTTTCTTTGGCGGCTAGCCTTGAGTCTGGTTCTGAGCATCCACTTGCCATGGCGATCGTTGAATCTGCAAAGGAGCAAGGTGTGCCGATCCATTCCGTTACTGATTTTCAGTCCATTGCGGGGAAGGGGGTTGAAGCCATGCTAAATTCTCAACGCCTGCTATTTGGAAATGAAAAATTGATGATAGACCAAGGGATCGAGCTTCATCATTACATCGACAAAGCGCAGAGGTTAGCAGCGGATGCAAAGACCCCTATGTATTTTGCTATTGATTCTACATTAGTTGCCGTAATTGCCGTCGCTGACCCAATAAAATCTGACTCAATAGATGCGATAAAGCGGCTACAGCATAACGGGATACGAGTTGTGATGTTAACCGGGGATAATCGACTGACCGCAAAAGCCGTCGCCCGAAAAGCGGGGATTGCAGATTACGTTGCCGAAGTGATGCCGGAAGATAAGGCAAACAAAATACTTGAGCTTCAACGTGAAGGCGAAATTGTGGGTATGACCGGTGATGGCATAAATGACGCACCGGCCCTTGCTCATGCCAACGTCGGCTTTGCCATTGGTACAGGAACGGACGTTGCCATTGAAAGCGCCGATATCACCCTGATGCGCGGCTCGTTGCATGGTCTGGCCGATGCTATAGCGGTTAGTAAAGCCACCTTGCGCAACATTAAGCAAAACTTGTTTGGAGCCTTTATCTACAACGTAGCAGGTATACCTTTTGCGGCGGGCGTGCTCTATCCATTTTTCGGAGTATTGCTAAGCCCAGTTATCGCCGGAGCCGCCATGGCATTTTCTTCGTTAACAGTGGTATCAAATGCGAACCGGCTTCGCCTATTCAAGGCAAAGGACCACTAAGGAGTTTTCTTATGATGATAATTAATATTGTAGGACTTACGGGTATTGCACTGATTATTTGGTGGTTTTGGTTATACAAGCCTGATCAGACAGTTACTGAAAGTAACGAAATACTCATAGAAGTAAAAAATGGCGTGTACTCACCAGCGTCTATTCAGGTAAACGCAATCCAATCTGTTACGTTGAAGTTTTTGCGCAAAGATGAGTCTCCCTGTTCCGAAGTACTGCTAATTCCTTCATTAGATATCAGTGAGCAGCTAACGCTTAATGAGGTAACACCAATTCACCTCGAAAACGTCCCACAGGGCGAACATACTTTTCACTGCCAGATGCAGATGTATCGCGGTGTTCTTACGGTGGTATAGGAGGAGTCATGAAAAACAGTCACCCCAGATTTTGGTCAACACCTACAGGGTGGGCAGCATTAGCGATGATCGCTGCCGTTACTTATTTTTTAATTTTCGAACATGGTCATCATGTCCTTCAGTTTCTTCCCTATTTGATTTTATTGCTGTGCCCATTCATGCATATGTTCATGCACAGTAGCCACGGTAAACACGGACACGCCCACGAACATTCTCGCGACAGTGACAATAAGCAGAAAAGTTTTCAGGAATTGAGTGATAACAACGCGGCTTATCGTGATGGATACATTCAGGGGTTGGAGGAAGGCCGAAAGGAGTCACTTAAAAAGGACAACCAAGATGAATGATACATATGATTATGGCTTATGGTCAATGGTGATACTGAACTCAGCTATTTTTATCTTTTTTGCATTCAGTTTTGTAAAGCCAAAATCTTCCACCGACTGGCGAAGTTTGGGGGTATTTTCTGCGTTTATTGTAGCCCTTTTTACCGAAATGTATGGCTTCCCACTGACTATTTATTTCTTGTCAGGATGGCTTGCTGAAACCTATCCGGAAGTAAACTTTTTTGCGCACGAAAACGGACATCTGTTGCATACTTTCTTTGGTTTTAAAGGCGACGCCCACTGGGACCCATTTCATATCGCCAGTATGGTATTTATTGTTGCAGGATTCTTTATCTTGTCCTCAGCATGGAATGTGCTGCACCACGCTCAGAAGAACCATCACTTAGCTAAGACTGGATGGTATGCGCGGTGTCGCCACCCTCAATATTTAGCCTTCATACTGATCATGTTCGGTTTTTTGTTGCAATGGCCGACCATTCCCACACTGGTCATGTTTCCAGTTTTAGTTGTTGTGTATGTGAAACTGGCAAAGCGTGAAGAAGCTCTGGCTATTGCTGAATTTGGCGATGAGTATGTGAGCTATATCAACACGACACCTGGCTGGATCCCAAACCTCAACTTTAAATTAAAAGGTGAAAACCATGAAAAAATTCACTAAATCAATCATTTTTTCAACCACATTAGTAATGGCTGCAACATCGCAAGCTCAACAAATGGAAGAGCATGAGCATAAGGGCTCAGACAAGCCAGAGATTCAAACGGGAATGCCTATGCGTGGCCAAGATATGCATATGATGAATGCAAAAATAAAGTCGATGAAGGAAGAAGTTAACGCTATCAAAGAAGAAAAGAATCCCAGCAAGCAGCGTGAAATGATGAAAAAACACATGCAATCCATGATGGGAATGATGCATATAATGCACGAAAAAATGGAAGGGCAACCCATGCAAAACCAAGTTGATATGGCAGAAAGGCATCTTAAGATGATGGAAGTAATGATGTCGAAAATGGATGGAAGCCATTCACCCGAATCTCAGAAACATTCAAATTAACACCCGAGGAGAAAGATATGAGTGATTTAGACCACAGAGTCGGTGTCAGAGAAGCAAATTTAGTCGTTCGGAATTTACGGCTCAGCAATGTCTATGAGGCAAATTGCGAGCCCCTAATTGAAGAGATTGACAAGCTCTTTGGCATTGATGAGGTGAGCTACAACATCAAAGAAGGGGCTATTCACCTGGCATATGATGCGACACATATCGATTTAGACGGTATTGAAGCGATCATTCGAAAACACGGCGCAGATCTTCACAATGACTGGTGGACACACACAAAAGAAGGTTATTACCAGTTTGTAGATCAAAATATAAAAGACAATGCGACGCACAAACCGTGGAGTTGCCACCACTTGCCGCAGGGCGCTCACAGGAAGCGTACATAACCTTATTGTGCTCTACGTTCTCACTCAACAACAATGCTGAGCGATGTCGTTACATTATGATGCTGACTTTAAGGAGGCGTAAGATGAAAATTCGAGAAAATGTATTTGCGTTCGCGTGCGCCGCATCGTTCAGCTTCGAGAGTGTTGTTAGTTGTTAGTTCTTTGTTCATTATTACAATGCCCGACATGATGTCACCCATGGCTGGTAATATAATGTTTTCAGACTGGCAAGGGATGATATGGAACGTGCCTTTATTGGGTGTAGTGATAGGCGGAGCTTTATGGGCTTTGTTCGCAGGTGTACTGGGTTGGCTTATTGCCAGTATTTACAATAGGCAGCTGTAGTAGTGAGGGCTAAATAAATAGTCAGTATTTGTCCTTTTAGCACAGGTACGATATTTGCTGATATCTACTGCCACATAAATTTAAACTAACGGTGAGATATTATGATAACCAATAATTCAGAATTAGCCTTACAGCAAGCCATGCAACTACCCAGTCAAACCAATACAGAGAAGCAGGGTTGTAGCCAGCCACCTGAGTCAAAAGGACAGGAGTTTGCTGAAATAATGGATACACTGAAGCAGCAAAAAAGCGGTTAAAGTGTGCCACGAGTAAAAATAACCGGCACGCTAATGCCGGTTAATTCCTTTCCTATTCATAACAACTGCGCTTACCTTTTAGGCTGCTACTCTGCCTACGCTGAATATAGTCTTACTCCGTCGGTGTAGTTCATGAACAGCTTCAATGATTTGCATCAGTTATAATTTTTATCATCATCATCATACGCATGGAGCTTTAGAAACCATTTCTCTGCCGCGAATACGATAAGAAGTCCAGCCACAGAAATCCCAACAATGAAGATATCTGATTTTGCTTTGACCCACATAAAAGATAGAAGAACAATGATATCGAGAATAATTGCACTGACTAGTACCCAAGCTTTAGCTTGCACATCATCTCGTAAATGCTTGAACACTCCCCAGTGGATGAAGATATCCATTACGATATAAAAAACTACACCGATTGAGGCTATGCGGCTCAAATCGAAGAATATGGTAAGAAATATTGCGATGACTAACGTATAAATTAAGGAATGTCTTCTTATATCTCCCGGTAATGAAAAATGACGGTGAGGCACAAGTTGCATTGATGTAAGCATCGATAGCATTCTTGAAACAGCGAAGATGCTGGCAACGACACCGGAAGATGTGGCAATAATCGCGAAAGCTATCGTAAACCAAGCACCATACTGGCCGAATGCCGGTCGAGATGCTTCAGCAAGCGAATAATCTTTTGCCTGTATTATTTCGCCAATTGATAAATTTGCTCCGACTGCAACTGCGACAAAAACATAAAGTACCACACAAATCGATATAGAAATGACTATGGCTCTTCCTACATTTTTTTCTGGTTGTTTGAGCTCGCCTCCGCTGTTTGTAATTGTAGTGAATCCTTTGTATCCCAAAATACCAAGTGCCACGGCTCCGAGAAAACCGGTTGCGCTGGTATCTTGCGGTTGAGCTGAAACGCTCTCAAACGACAAACCGGTTGCCCACAGCCCACCAATTGCCAAAACTGCAAGTCCTGCTATTTTGATAAAAGCCATAATAAATGAGAGGGTCTGGATGAATTGATTACTCAAAATATTAACAATGAATGCCACAATAAGAAGACTCACGCCAAGCGCTGGTATAAGCCACTCAGCGCCCTGAGAGTCAAACAATTGTAGGACATAAGTGCCAAAAGTGCGGGCTACCAAACTTTCATTGATAACCATGGAAAAAAACATCAGCAATGCACAGGCACCGGTCAACAGACCTCTACCATAGGCTTTTTTCAGAAACATGGCGATACCACCTGCAGAGGGGTATTTCTGTGCCATTTTGACGTAACTGTATGAGCTAAACCCTGCAATTATCGCTGCAACTAAAAACGCAAAAGGAAACCATGTGCCTGCCAGCTCCGCTATTTGCCCGGTTAAAGCAAATATACCAGCACCTATCATTACACCAGTTCCCATCGATACCGCGCCCCAGAGGCTTAACGAATCTTTCCTGTCTGAATGCTCGTGTTCATTCATATTGGTTACTCCTTTATGTCATGTGAGCCTGAGTAACAACAAAAGCAACCTGCAGCAAATATAAGGACACAGGCCCATTACAAAACAAATTCGAAGACGTGTAGAAAGAAATAACTGGCAATGGCATACCAGTTATTTCATTTTTAGCGTAGGGCGTTTAAAACCAAATCCTTGCACCTAACACTACACCAGTTTCACTGGTTGACTTGCCTTCAGCCTTTAATGCATCAGCTGTATTTCCCAAAGCTTTGCTGTAATAAACACCGACATAAGGTGCTACCTCCCTCACTATTTCATGCCGATATCGCAAACCAATACGAATATTACTCAACCCGCTTTGACGGTCATACTTTTCAGAATCGGTGAGGTTGGCAACAACTTCCAGTCGCGGTTGCAGATAGGAAACTTGACTTAGTTGCCAGTCATATTCGGTTTCATTGATGAACTGCATGTCACCGTCTTCGTTAATACGCAGTGAATTTTCCATTTCAAACCAGTAAGGCGCTAGACCTTGATAACTGACCACCGCATAGTTTTCCATATCCGCATCGGATGACAGCTCTCCCTTTGTGCCCACACCAAATTGTATAGACCAAAAAGAAGAAACGAGATAACCGTACAACAGTTCTGCTCGTTCCAGATCAGTAGGCATTCCATCGTTTTGTGTATTTTCGCCTTCGCTTTTAAAAACAAGACGATGGTAATCTCCGCCATACCACGCCTGCATGTCCCAGACCGCTATATTTTGCTGCTCATCAGTGCGAGTATATTCAAGCCGGTCAATTAGAACTTGGCCAAAATATTCATTAGGAATAGGAGATGGCCAGTCATCTCTTGATTGAGCCAAAGCATTGTCAACGCTCAAAGTTAATGTTATTAGGCCTGCTATTAATATCTGTTTCATTTTAATCTCCTATGCGACCTGTACAACACGAAACATACCTGCTTCCATGTGGTATAGCAGGTGACAATGAAACGCCCACTCACCGGGGGCATCTGCGCTGATTTGTAACGAGACCTTCTCTCCAGGCTTGAGGCTGATCGTGTGTTTACGAGGTCTTGGATATTGGCCGTTTTCAAGTTCCATCCACATACCATGTAAATGAATAGGGTGATCCATCATAGTGTCATTAACCAAGATCAGACGTAGTCTCTCGCCATAATTGAAACGTACATATCCGTCTACTTCACTAAACTTTTTGCCATCGAACGACCACATGTACCTTTCCATATTGCCCGTTAAGTGAAGCTCAATTTGACGTTCCGGCTCTCTTTCGTCAGGCCAAGGACTTTCACCGACTAAATCTGTATAAACAAGGACACGATGTGGGCTGTCTTCCAAACCGATCCCAGGTTCATCCAACCTAGAGCTTGGATTTTTAGCAATCATCGCTGCACCAGCGCCGTGCCCGTCTTCGCTGTGGACAATGTCTATGCTTTCTACTGGGAGCTTTTTGGAGGGGGTCATTTCTCCTTCCATTTGGGTGCCATGCATTGTATGGGCGCTATGCTGCCCCATTCCTTTCATTTCACCTTTTGGAGCAGCCATGCCCGAGCTGTCGACCTTGGACTTATCCATATTCATGCCTTTCATACCAGACATGTCCATCCCCATCGCCGCCATGCCACGCTCTGTGATAACTCGCTGTGGGGGAACCTCTGCAGTAAGGCCAATTGACGGGGTTAGGGTGCCACGCGCATATCCACTTCTATCAAAACTTTCCGCAAAAAAGGTATAAGCTTTTCGCTCTTTTGGCTGAACGATTACGTCATAAGTTTCCGCTACTGCAATTCGAAATTCATCCACATTTACTGGTTTAACAGGCTGACCATCTGCAGCTACAACCGTCATTTCAAGCCCTGGGATGCGAAAGTCGAAATAAGTCATCGCAGAACCATTTATAATCCTCAACCGGATTTTTTCGCCTACTTTAAACAGGGCCTGCCAGTTGTCCTGTGGTGTCCGGCCATTCATTAAGTATGTATATGTACTGCCTGTAACGTCAGCTATATCGCGAGGGCTCATACGCATTGCACCCCACATAGCACGCTCTTCCCATGTATCGGCAAACCCTTTTTTCTTTACGTCTTCTAACGTGTCGAAAATAGTTCGCTTTTGATAATTGTAATAACCTTCCGCTACCTTCAGTTTTCGCATAACTTCATGGGGGTCTGAAAACGTCCAATCGCTTAAAATAATTGTATGTTCCCTATCAGCCCCAATGTCTCCATTTGCAGGGTCGATCACAAGAGGTCCTAAATGGCCCAACTGTTCTTGGAGGCCTGAATGACTGTGGTACCAGTAGGTGCCGTTTTGCTCGACATCGAATGCATATTTAAATGTTTCGCCAGGTTTTATTCCGGCAAAGGAAACTCCCGGAACGCCATCCATATCTGGTGGTAAAATAATCCCGTGCCAGTGTATTGAAGTATCTTGGTTAAGGTGGTTAGTTACATTGAGGTGCGCTCGCTGTCCTTCTTTCAATCTAATCAACGGGCCCGGCATTTGACCGTTGATCGTTATAGGTGAGCCCATATTTGAGCCTATTGGCAATTGCGCTTTTGACACATTGAGATTTTTAATATCACCTGTCAAAACTTGATCTTTAAAATGGCGACCAACAGGTGCTGCCCATAGAGGACTAACGTTGGTTAACGCAGCCGCAGCGCTCGAGGTTAGGGCACCGAGCACAAATCTTCTGCGACCGTTGTCGATAGAATTTTTCATAGTTTTTAGCCTTTGAATTGATACTAACTGGACGAAGGAAGTTCATCCATTTAAAAAGTATTACTAACTAAGTCAGTGCCTTAGGCTATCGGTGGACGAAAAGGTGGAGTGAAAATTTTGAAGGGAACAGCTAGAGCGATAATGTCATACTGCTCAGCAAACGTTGTTTCAAATTGACGAATGGGAACGTAAAAAAGACTTGTAAAGTGGTAGCAATTGGTAGCTATACACATACATCCATCATTGCAGCAACCTGATTTACCCGAATGCGAGGGGTGTCCATCAGTGTGAGCGCTTTGATGCTTAGAACTAGGTGAACTGCTACGTTTCTCCTCATGAGCGTCTGCGAATTTGTGAGAAACCTTAGTTAATGAGCTATGTTCATCCATTTTCATTTCACACGCATCAACTGGCACGGTAAACAGTACCAATAAATATCCAATGCATAGTGTGAAAATAATAGATCTCATAACTTTGTATTTGCTCTCAACCTTTACGCGACGTTATTCCCTTAGACAAGATAAGTCTTAAGGACACTTTAATCAATGACATTTGCTTGTAACTAAGATAAACAACTTCCTATGTAGTTAAACAAGCAGTCTTTTCAATCTTAAAAGCTGATAGAGTTACTTTTATTAAGTTTAGTCGATAAGCAACTCTTGTAACTAAAAAGATAACATGAGTAATGCGCCTGCTATCATAAAAATGTTTTCTGATAGTGAAACAAAACCTAACGGCACGTTACTGTCCCCACCGACACAAGCACATTTGAGCTCCCGTTTATCCACATATACTGCTTTAAAGACAGAAATTGCCCCAACGGTTCCTATAAATAGTGAAAATGGCGCAACAGCTATGGCAGGCAGGTGAGCTACCATTCCTATCCCCGCGTAGGCTTCAAGAAATGGGTAGATGTAACCATATCGAAGCCACCTCATTGCCAACAAATCGTAGGTTATGAACGAATTTGTAAAACTATACAAATCCTTCAATTTTTGAACTGCAAGTAGTGTCATTGAGAAAGCAATAAAGAGAACCAGTGTTCTTATAGAGATGAAGTCTTCAGAAACAAAGAACTGGAATGCTAACGATAGCAGAGCTGCCACAGAAAAAATCGCAATAACAGGTGCATAAGTAGTTCCGTTCTGCCCCGCTTCTCCTTTCCCGAAGTATTTACGAAGCTCATCATATCCACCAATTCGCTTTTCTTCGATGAAGGTTTGAGGCGTCGTTTCTACACCATGCTTTTGCTTGAAATCATCGGTGTCATTACGTGAAGTAAGATGATTGTCTTCTACTAAATAGCCTTCTCGCTCTAGTAAGTCTTTTGACCTTAAACCGTAAGGGCAAATGTGCTCTTTAGTAACCATTCTATATAGGATAGCTTTCTTACTCATTTTCCTTTCCTTTATTCAATTTACCTTCAAATTGAGGAATTGGACGCTGTTCGGCCTGTTCCTGAGTTGTTACCTTGCCATTCTTATTTATATCCTCTATCAACCACTCCATCTCCTTTATTTCCTTTCGCTGAGCTTTAATAATGCCGTTTGCTAATTCTCGTACGCGAACGTCTTCAAGGTTAGAACGCTCACTAGTCAAAATAGCTATAGAGTGATGAGGAATCATTGCTTTCGTGTAAGCGGTATCTGAAATGGTACTTTGTGAACGAACAAGATAGATACACAAGGCGAAAGTAAGTGCCGCTATTATAAAAATGGCTGTATTGAGTTTCTTGTTGCTATACATACCTAACATGAAAGCTAACATTATAATCGCCATGCCTGCCCCCATATAGAGTGCCATATAAGTCCTTGTCTCACTGAACCAGACATGCGAGATAGCGTAGGTATTTAAGTACATCATTAAAAACATCGCTACAGTTGAAGTTATTATCATTGCAGCGAACTTAGAGTATTTCATATGTAATCCTTACTTAAGAAATAGTTAATATTTGTAGATCTTTCTAACAAAAGAAAGCTTGAGAGAGGTTACAAACCAATCAATCTTAACTAGTCAAGTTTTGTACCAACAAGGAAATATTATGTTTTTGTCTATATTAATAGTTTTAGCTGCGCTGTTGAGCTGCGTAGGGCTGCATCTTTTTAATATTTCAGTAGTCGCGGACAATATCAGCGAGAGATTGAAGGGAGCTTGGATAAAAACACTGTCGGTAGTCGTTATTGCCATTTTGAGCCAACTTTTACTAGCAGTCATTTTTACTCTGGCGTATGAAATTGGACTTTATTTCGAGCTCGGCGATTTTAAGCAACCTGCCACTTCCATGGATATTTTTTACTTTTCACTAACTACGATTACTACATTGGGTCTTGGAAGTATCGAGCCGGACGGACATCTACGAATGATAGCAGGAGTTGAATCGGCTACAGGGTTTCTACTAATAAGCTGTTCAGCATCGAAAGTGTTCAAGCATATGTAATGTAAAAACTGTAACCTGAGAAGATGTAAACCTCACCCGTCAGGACTAGTTTTTAATGAAACAATGTTTCGCAAATTATTGTCTTTTTAGATACTAAAAAGCGAACAATAGAGCACTCTTTGCTTCTCTCTTAAAGAAGTTTGAGGGTATAGCTTAGCAAACGTTTCAGAACCAAAAGCACGGTTGAAAGCTGACTTTATTATCTCAAAACTGATTTAAATCTGGGCTATGATCTTGGCGCTTTTATTCGAGTCGCTTATGCAGATATATTTGGGATTACTACAGGAGCATACGCACAACTTCGGTAATTCCTTCATCCCTGATAACTCTAGTTTCCAAAAGCAGTTACAGCTTGAGTTCAAACAGATGAACATACGAGCTGCGCTGTGCTATTTACTTCTCTTACGGACATTTTTGCGGGTTTTGAGGTTCTTCCTGCAGACTTTCGAAGATTATGAATCAATACTAGTAATTGAATTTTTTACTGAGTTATGATTTTCGTTTGGTTTTAGAGCGCATTGATTAAATTTACATATCTTCAATAACTATTCTTTATTTTTAAAAGCAACCGAAGAAGCCACCGTTAAACGACAAAAAAGTAACCTTATCTCCTATATGGTGGACTAAATACACCCACGCCTTTTATACTCTTCTACCCATTCCTTGAAGCGTTTTTCATCGCGCTCTGCGGTCTTTGCGCGTCTATGTAAGGTTTTCTTAGACAATGCTTTTGGTTCTTCTTTATCAAAAGTAACTCCAGATAATGCATCTGCAAACATCTCGGGTTTTACATGACTGTAATGCTGCTCGATCATTTCTGTACTGGTTCCACATTGACGCGTAATTACGTCTATGCTGGTTCCGTTGAGAAGCTGCCACGTAATGTAAGTGTGTCGGAGAGAGTACAGCGTTCGAGGTCCTCTGGGTGACTCTTTTAATCCGGAACTTTGAAGAGCTTTCTCAAATGCCTTACCTAATTGCCTTGTGGGCTCGCCACTTGCTAGCAAAAATAGCTTTTGATTGGGTGTGCGCAATGGAAAGCGTTCTCGTAGGTTCGTTAGGGCTCCTATCACATCACGTTTGCAAACTACTTTACGCGGTCCCGTATATTTTGTTGTTTTACCCTTAGAGACATTGATGAAAAATTGAGCTTTTGAACCTTGAGTTTTAATCTCGATATCTTTCCAAGTTAGGTGTTCCATCTCCGTGCCGGGCCTAATTCCGGTATTAACTGCTATTTCACAGTAATCGTATAGTAACTCACGAATTTGACGGGTCTTTTCACTATGAGCGTTTTGCTCACCTTCATATATTTCGTTGAGGATAACATCATACTCTTCTTCAGAAAAAGCCGCACGACGTGTGCCTGTTCCACCTTTCGAAGAAAGAACAGGTACTTGAGCGGCGATCATCCATTTTTGCTCAATAGCTTCTTTAAAAACGAGCTGAAGAGCAGCATTGTGAGTTAATAATGTAGAGGAGGCTGGAGACTTCTTCATTCGTCCCTTACGCCACTCATCAAACTTAGATATTTCTTCTTGGTCAATTGAGGTGATAAACGTACGCGAAAAGTAGGGGATGTGGTAGTTTTCTAACGCTCGAATATAGTCTTTATAGGTGCGTTTACCGCCCCCGTGTTCTAGTTGCTCTTCAAGCTTTTCGATGACGCGGTCAGCTACGTCTTTGAATCGCTTACTTTGGACTAGTGTGTTATTTTCGTGTCTAATTTGGTGGTCTAAGAAGATTCGATGTGCCATGGCGATAGCTTCGTCTTTATCTTTCTTCTTAGTTGATTTACAGAGCCATTTTTTGTGATTGGTTAGTATAAATCGCGCATACCAGCGCTCACTGTTATCTTGTTTAAAGATATACAGCTCGTCGTTTATGTCGTGTCTTTCAGTCTGTTTTGCCATAGCGCCAGTAAAACAGAAAAGAGCTCTCTTTGCAAAGAATTTGCAAAGAAATTAAAAGTTGCATATTTTCAATGCTTTAGAGTGGTTATTTGCATTGAAAATCCGCGTGTCCCTGGTTCGATCCCGGGTCGAGGCACCATTATTTAAGCCCTTGCAGAAATGCGAGGGCTTTTTTGATTTCGGCGGTTGAAAAACACAGGCACACGCTAACGTGCCCCTGCGGCTGCGCCGCGCGTTACAATCCCGGGTCGAGGCACCATTATTCAGAAAGCCCTGCATGAAAATGCAGGGCTTTTTTGATCTCGGCGATTGAAAAACACAGGCACACGCTAACGTGCCCCTGCGGCTGCGCCGCGCGTTACAATCCCGGGTCGAGGCACCATCATTTAAGCCCTTGCAGAAACGCGAGGGCTTTTTTGATCTCGGCCAACCAGTCCCAAATTATCAATCAAATCCGGTTTTTCCAAAAACTATTCTGATAAAAGTTCTTTCTCTAGTACTTTAACCATCCAGTTATGCCAAATTCTGCGTTAATACATACGAAAGGGTACTTAATTTAGCGAGCGCTGCACTTATTGACTTTTAATCTAAGTAATATCATGCACTTAATCGTCGAGGTTTGATTTAATGCGTTTTGCATGGATTACGACTAGGCTTTAGTTGTGGACATTCACAATTTAAATTAAAAGGGAGTTTAATTACAATGCTTAAGTATATTCATAGTTTTCTGTTATCGAATAAAAGCCATCGAGTACGTGTGAAGTCGCCAATTGAATTTAAATTAGGTGCTTATGTAACATTCTTCGTGGTTTCATCTATTGTATTTTCCGGTTCTACCTTAGCAAAAACGGTTTGTAGCACTGAAGTAGTAGAGGAAAAAGGCACCCCTACTCTCAGTTCTGAATTGATTGATGCAATGCATGAAGCAATTAGCACTAACACTTTTGACCTTAACGAACCTTATACTTTGATAAGCAAGAAACATTTCTGTACGGGTGTCGGAAAGTCCAATAAAGGAACCGAAAGTGCTTTCGAAGCCTTTAACAGAGTCCCAAATCCTGATCCAGCACCGAAAGAAGGTGATAAGAAAACAGTCAAACAGACTAGAGCTGATGGAACCAGGGAGTGGACTTACACTTATTTGAATGGAGTTTGGGTATTGACTGGATACAAATACACACCTTTGCCTGATGCTGATAGTTTGGATCCATAATTGACCGGCCTCAAATAAATGGATTCACGATATAGACGAATTTGGCATGATAATTCCCCCTAGTGGGGCTTATCGATGAAATCGAAATGAACAGATAGTTTCCACTATAAAGCAGCATGAAGGGGGGGAAGGAAAATTAACACTTCAAGTCATTGATGATGACGAACACTCAAGCGCTAAGATATCTGTAGCAAACTTAAAAACTCATGAAGTGAAGACACATGGAATGTGCCTTTGGTGACTTTTTAACGTCCGGTCGAAGTATCTGAACCGTTTTCATACCTAACCTATTACCCGCACTAATTTCGGACTCCTCACTGTCTCCAGTAACCCATATCTCACTCGGAACTGTGTTATAGCCTTTGGTATGCCCAAAGTAGCCATAGAAAAAGGCGCCGCTAAGCGCGTAATAAGCCTAGATGATATGGGCAGAAGTGTTATGCAAACCGTAGAAAAGCTCTCGGCAGGTAGTCGCTTGTAAGTATAGTGAGTAAATACTTACAGAATGCAATTTCTGTCCTAAAACCTGTAAAAGGATTGTTATAACTTTTCTTGTTCCAGAAAAGCTAAGGTGTTTTAATAGCAACGCTTAATAGTGAGTAATGCTGCTGCAGAATGCTGTTGCTGTAGCCGATACTATGGATAGGCTCACTATTTAGTGCGTAAAAATATAAAAATCGATACGTAAGTGGAATGGTAAGGTAAATCATTGTCGACATAATAATATAAAAGACAATGGCTTATGTGTGTTAGCAAGAACAAGGTAGGCAAAGTTTTATTACTGCGTATGTTTTGTAGTACCTAACTAGAATAAAAGGCCTGCTATATTCCTTACAGATTTGAGAGCAAATATATGCTTATTCTTACGGTATGACACTAACCCGGGATTATAACGAGTAGTTGGGGACTCTTATGAAACAGCAAACGCTTATAGCAGTATCAGCTTTAATGTTTTCTTCTTCTGTTTTAGCTAATGGTGGCTTTGAACCGAATAAGAAAGCATGCGTGAACGTCGGAAAAGAAATCACTCGCGTAAGCACTGAAATGGACGCAGCTAAGTCAGGTATTCAGAAGTCATGGCTTAAGCGTCAACTAAGCGCACTAGAAACGAAACGCAATTCTTGCAGCACACAAGGTTTTAAGCCAAACCGGCCCGAGCTAGCAAAAGTTTAATTGTTTTGTATTTCGATTTGAAAAAAGTCTTACTTCGGTAAGACTTCTTTGTTTTTACTTCGACACCGAGCCTACGCCTCGCCCAGAGTCTTATCGAGAAGACATTGAAACAGCAGAGCACATAGGCGCTGACAAAAGTCAGTTTACCAGCATGTTCGTGCGGCTTGCGAATCGGGTTGGGACTTTAGTTCGCGCTGGCTAGCTAATCCCAATTCATTGGCAAGTATTCGTACAACTGAAATTATTCCCGTAGATTTAAATGCGCTTTTGGTAACGCTTAAATAGACTCTGGCAAGCGTGACTAAAGGTGCCGAGCAAGCGCGCTACAGTGCGGCATCTACAGCGCGAATTAACGCAATAAACATCTTGTTAAAAAAAGGTGGCGTGGTAACCACTTCAAACGCTACGTCGCAACAATGGGATGCGCCAAATGGCTGGGCACCGCTTCAACTGTTTGCCGTTGAAGGGCTGCGCAACTATGGGTTTGAAATGCAGGCTCAAACCATCATGCTGCGCTTTTGTAAAACCATTGAGCGTCACTTTGCATCAAGCGGTGTGCTACTTGAAAAGTACAATGTGTGCGAACCGGAAATAAAAGCAGGTGGCGGTGAATACGACGTACAGCTAGGTTTCGGGTGGACCAATGGCGTGTATACCCGTTTTCAGACATATCTGAACCAGTAAACAAGCTACCATTAAAACAAAAACGCGCGGTACCGTAACAACGGGCCGCGCGTTTTGGGTTGTGTAGATATTAATTGTCGCCTGAGCGGTTACCCATATCAATCGACATGGCAATATCATCGAGTATGTCGTTTAGCCCAGTAATTTTCTCGTTAGCAATAAATACGCTCATCTGCGACTCAACCATGATATGGTCGGAAGTCGCATCGTTTTCAAAGGTATTGTCTAACGCGTTCTGTACGCGATCGAAAAACTGTCGTGCACTTCGTTCTTCAATATTGTGCAGACATAAAATAAATTGCTCGGTACCAAATCGTCCTAAAATATCGTTACCGCGGGTAACATTTTGAAGAGTTTGTGCAATTTGTCGTAATACTAAATCACCTTTTGTTGACCCCATTTTCCGCGTTATTTCACGCAGGTTGCTAATGTCGAATATAGCAATGGCAATGGCCCGGCCTTTTTTCGGCGCATCAAGCTTGTTAATGCGGGCTATCGCCGAATTCGCATTAAGTAGCAGAGTAACGGGATCGATGGCTTTGCGCGCAAGGTGTTTTCTACGAAGTACGTAGCCAGTAATACCACTTACCAGAAGGAAAATAATAATAGCGGTATACAGCGTGTTCTTTCGTTGCTGTTCCGCTTGTTCAATCGCAGATTCCAAATCATAAATGCGGGTATACAAGTTAGCTGCACCAATAATTAAGGCCGAGTCTTGAGTAACTTCACGGCGCTTAGTCACTTCTTTAGAATAAATCTCGTGCGCTTCTTTCGCCTTAGCTAAGTCCTGCAGTGCGATATACATGGATACGTTGAAGCTAAGGTAATCCAAATTTGAACGAAAGACCGGCGGTATCGCATCATCATTTAACGCTTCAATACCTGATATATACTGCTTAATACAGGTGAGATCGTTGTCATGTAAGCAAATCTCAGCTTTGTGCCAGTTAACAAGAAGCTCGCCTAACGAACTCGAGATGTTCGAAGACGCTTTTTCTAAATCGGGAAGGGTGTAGGTAAGTCGGTTGTAGTTTTGTGTCTTTCTATAGTAAATAGACAGTGCATACTGATACAAGAAGTTGGTTAGCGGTGTGTCTATTTCGCTATTGAGTACACCTAGTTCTAAAATGCTCTGATAAGCTTTGTCGGTTTGACCGCTACTTAACAGCGATACAATGGCACTAATAAGAATGCTTACCTTGTTACTTCCTTCGTATACAAGCAAGCCCATTTCATGCGCTTTTAGATATTGCTCTGCTGCTAAGGCATGTTGCTCTAAATCGCCATATAGTAAACCAATTGCGTTGTGAATATGCGCTAACTCACCGGGGCTGCCGTCGTTTGAATAACGCTTAAGCACACCAAACATTTTACCTAATCTTATTTCAGGTGAAGTGGTTTCTGAACAGTAGTTAATAAGGCCTAAAGAAGAGCTGGTAAAGATATCGCTGTGGCGCTCGGGCGATGATAGTTCTTGGGCTTGTTGGTAGTACTTACAGCGTGCTGGGTTTTCTCTGGCGTCATAAGAAAAGCCAATTTGATAAATAGCCGATGCAAACGCATAAGAGCTTTCATCAATATTGCTTTGCATAATGGCTTTAAGCAGTATAGTTTCAGCTTCTTCGTACTTACCACGGCAAATTAAAAACTGCCCTTTGGCTACGGTTAACGCGAAACGTTGTTGCGAAGTAAGCGACTCTAGCGCGAGTGTGTCTTCAAGTTCAGGAAATAGAGACTGGTTAGGACAGTCATAGGAAGGCGTGCGTACCTTTTCGATAACGGCATCGATATTGTCGTTTGCCAATGCAGCAAAAGAAGCTAGCGCAACGCTCAAGAAAGAGAATACTGTTAAGGATAACCTTTGAACCATGAGAAATAACGTTTTTGTTTTTTCTTCATAATATCGATTTGAACCCCGAACTACTACAAGGGGCACCTAAAAGTTACGTATTTTTTGTATCTTAATGCGTCTACTATTCTCTAAAACGTTGGGCTATATAAGCATGTGTTAGGTATTTACCCTATATTGCTAATGGGTAGGCGAACCAAAACTAACCAATATAGCTACTCCAACCAAGGCAACGGCAGACCATACAATAGTTGCTTTAGTCGCCCGTTCACCAAGTACCCATGCAACCCCTAGCGACATTAATGCGCTTGTAGCAACAAGGGTTTGAACCACGGCCGCTTTCGCATAAGCGAATGCAAACATTTGTAGGTAAATAGCAGCAGTAGTGCCAAGTAACGTGGCTAACACAAAAGCAGGCCATACACGTTTTCCGCTGTCGCTTTCATAGTTAATAACGGGCATATAGCGCGTTTTGGTTATGGCTATAAATGGCACCACAAATACCATACCGCCAACTAAGCGTAAGAACGCAGCGCTGGCAGCGTCAATTTCACCGGCACTTAAAATGTCGCGGCTAACTACGGCACCAACTGCCTGACATAACGCCGCGCCCACACCATACAAATAGCCACTGGTAGCAAATACATGAGTAGTGCTGCGTTTACGTACCTTTATAACCATATCTACCGAAAACAGTACCACTGCAACGCCAACCCACTGCTGCCAGGTAATCCATTCGCCAATAAACGCCATAGCAAAAAGGGCAGTGAATAAAGGCGCAAGGGTTTCGGCGACCAACACCGCTTGGCTATCGCCAATGCTTTGCAAGGCTTTAAAAAAGCAGGTATCGCCAATGCCTATACCAATAAGCCCGCTAAGCAATAGCCACAAAATAGCATGAGTACTAAGCCCCGTTGGCTGAACCACTACTAAAACCAGTGCCAAAATGGCAATAGAAATAAGCCCCTTCCAAAAGTTCATGGTAAGCGGCGAAAATGCGTTACCCGTTCCACGGAATAAACGCGCAGCAATTGCCCAACAAAGCGCTGTACCTAGCGCAGCAAAAACACCCATAAATTACCTGTTAGAACTTTGCCACAAAATGCAGGGGTAAATAAGTAGCTTGCCAAAAAGAGCGGCTATGCTAATGCAAGGTGTGGGCGGGGTAAACTTAAATCACATCAGTAGTTTTTAACTAAATATATTGAAGCCTTAAGCAAACGTAACTGAAGGCTAATGGCTTTCGTGGCATTATATTGGCGGTAAAATAAAAGAGTAAGAGTAGTGCTGCATGATTCTGAGCAGGCGCTTACTAATTGCAATAACGACAGCGAAGTAAAAGGGCTAAAAAAGCGTGAGTATTGAGCAGATGAACTTAACCGGCATTAAAGGTGTAATATTCGATTTAGACGGCACCTTGGTAGAATCTAGCCTTAACTTCACGCAAATGCGCGCCGACGTGGGCTGCCCACAAAACGAAGATATTCTTACCTTTGTAGATGCCCTTAGCTGCGCCGAAGCCAAAGCGAGTGCGCACCGAGCTATATTGCAGCACGAACTTGACGATGCGCAAAATGCTAAGTGGTTACCCATTGGCAAAGCCATGGTGGAAAAGGTGCAGGCACACAAGCTCCCCATGGCAATCGTTACCCGCAACTGCCGACAAGCCACCGCAATTAAGGTAGCAAATAACAGCATTCCCATCGATTACGTGCTAACCCGCGAAGATGCCCCAGCCAAGCCCGACCCAACCGCATTACTGATGGTGGCGAACACATGGCAGCTTCAACCTGAAGACTGCCTGTATGTAGGCGACTTTATTTATGACCAGCAAGCCGCCGAGAATGCTGGGATGAGGTGGTTGTTGGTTTAAATATCAATCATTAACTCCCGGTTTCTTCGGTTTTATAGGTCCTATCGGCAAAATCACGTAAAAGTCTTTACTAAATGCTGATGAAATGGCTCCACCATATACTTTAGTATACTCTTCGTCTGCAAGCTCTTGCATGTTTGTTTTTTGTTCGATATTCATGTCTTTTCCTTTTTATATTATTGATTCTCAAGCTCGAGTGAGCATTCATAAAGTAATAGTTGGACAGGGATGTAAGACATGTTTACTGAGACAGTTTATCAATTTCGGCTGAAAATCCACGCTTGTGTCTCAATACTTCTATTTTGTTTTCTAATTATTCCAAAATTGAGCCAGGCAATTGGTATTAATTTGGAAGGAGTGACTTCATTCGATGGGATTCCTTCAGGTGTTATTCGCGATTTGGAGGTATCCGATAAAGTAGTCTATGTAGCTGCTGAAAATGGTGTATTTGAGGTAATTGGAAATGAATCCGAGAAGTTAGAGTTCAATACATTCGATCAGGCTACGGGAATTATCTCTGATATTCATATGAATGACTCTGACCTCTGGATTGTTGAGTACGGAGTGGGCGTTTTTAAAGTTAATTTAAAAACCAAAAAGTCGCAAAAAATGTTCAGCGAGCGTGATTGGTCGAGCTCTGTTTGGAGTATGGCGATGACACCCACGCATCTTTATTTCTCATTAATTGACGATGTTATTAAAGTAGATAAAAAAACAGGGCGGTCAACGAGTATAAACTCTCAGCTAAAAACCTTTAAATTAAACAGTGTTTACTCTCTTTTTGCCAACAACAATGATGTCTATATTGCTTCCGACAAAGGTTATATTTCAATTGAAGGGACTCAAAATAGCCCTCAAGAATTTAAGCTGGGCGATACACTACCACTACTTTCTAGTGCAACCTTCATTAAGGTGATAGATAACGAGTTATATATTGGCGGTATAGAAGGATTATATATTTTAGGTAGAAAGGAGCGTTATATTCCAACCGAAGGAATTAGCGGGACTTTCATTCATGATGTGGTCAAAGACGATGAAGGAAAGATTTGGGTTTCCGATGGTCGGTTATTAATGCTAGAAGGTGAGAAGTTTTCGGCCCCTTCTTTCATGAATCCAATACTTACGTCTGAATCGATTAGATCGATAACCAAGATAGCAATAGGCCCTTTCAATTCAATTTTAATTGCTTCATCTCAATTAGGTTTAATTTCATTACCTAAAACAAAGGTAGTGACAAACTTAGTGTCATTTAAAGGTAGTGTCTTAAGAGAAAATATTCAGAAAACATCAACAAACGAAACCGAAACAGTTGTTCGAACTGAGAATGGCCTTTTTACGCTAAACGAGCGAAATGGAGAGTTGGTAAATAAATTCTCAGAAAAAAAGGACACAAATTTTTGCACTTCCAGAGAAGAGAAAATTTTTCTACAGCTAAAAGAACTTAGTCCTTCATTACTTTGTAAGAGTAGCTTCGCACACTCTATCATCGAGAGTAAAAACGCCTTTTATTTCTACTTTGATGATGGAGAGGAGGCGAATTACTACTATGTCGTTGATAACACTATACAAGACATCATTAAAGCACCTAAGAGAGTTGTCTACAGTGTCCTCTTGAGCGGTGGAGAGCTCGCTGCATTTGATGAGTTTGATGACGTCCATTTTCAGTTATCTAAATTTAATTGGCGAACGATTACTGCTGAAGAAGGCCACTGGTTTGGACTCCAGTGTTTAATAGAGTTAGAAGAACAATATTTACTATGTACATCAGGTGCTGGATTAAAAGAAATAGATAAGAAAAGCGGTTCTGTGAGTTCTTCGGCGATTTCAGGCCTAGAAAGCTTAAGATTTATTAGAGGAGCCATGGTTACTGAAGAAAACCACCTTTGGATTGCATCTAATATGGGCCTTTTTATTAAGCCCCATCACAGCGAGTCAGCTTCTAAAGTAGGTATTCAATTTGGACTATTCGATACAGACTTTGAGTACAAAAGTTTCGAACAGTTAAATGAGAAAGTGCTAGTCAAAGGAGATAAATATAGTTACTTACTGGATGAGAAAAAGCTAATTGAAAGTCTCAATACGTTTTCAGCTATGGATGTGTCGACTGTTCTTAGTTACGTTCAGTGGAGCGATGGAGAAGGGCAGCATATCGTTTATTTTCCTGAGTCTTTCGACTTTAAATTCGACAGAAGTTTTAAGGAAGTAACGTTTAACTTTGTTGTCAGTGATTTCTACAATAAAAGTAGGGGCATTGAATTTAAATTGGATGACGACGCTTGGGTTTTCCATAACAAACCAGCGATGAACTTAACATTGAGTGACATGAATACTGGTGCTCATACCCTCAAAGTAAACATTTCAACTGATAAAGGGCCTTCAAAAGAGCTGACAATTCACTTCCAAATAGAACCGCCGATTTGGACTTCTTATATTGGGTATATAATATACTTGGTTACCTTAGCAGTAGTCTTATGCCTATGGAAAGTGGGTGTGTTAAGTAAGCTATATGAGAAATTCAAAACAACCAAAGCCTACAACCATCTTACCCGCTACGAAATAACAGATGGGCAATCAAAATTTGAAAAAATGCTCCGTAGTAAAGAGCGATTCATTAACGAAATCACGCACGAACTTCGCACGCCTATTCAACTCATCAACGGTTCGTTAGAAAACATGTCTCATACGTCCAATTTAGCGAGTAAAGAACTAATTTGCGTTCAGGACAACATGAAGAGAGTTGAGCAGTTAGTAAATCAAATGAGCCAAGATGTGCCTAAGGCTTCGGCTGCTGCCGACTACTACAGGACTTACTCACCAGATAATATAAAGTTTATCGCATTATCATTGGAGCCATTAGCTAAGCAGAAAAGACAGAGCTTGGAGGTGCGCATTAAGGGGAAAAAAGAGATTTCCCTTATCAATGACAGTTTAGAGAAAATCTTGGCAAACTTAATTCAAAACGCAATTAGGTTCACTCCAGAGCTTGGCACGATAAAAGTCGTTGCTACACAAGATAGCAAAATGCTTAAAATTATCGTAAGTGACGATGGAGAAGGAATAGAAGACCATCTACAAAATAAAGTATTCGAAAGGTTTACCAAAGGGAGCGGCGAACACGAAGGTCTTGGCATCGGTTTAGCAATGGTCAAAACTTTAGTTGAATTGAACCAAGGTGAAATTGCTTTAGAGAGTCAAAAAGGTGTTGGAACAAAAGTTACCGTCACTTTACCCATTGACGATATTGAATACGTAAATTCACATGCTGAAAAATTGTCACCAGCAAACGCTAAGTCGAATAAAAAATCAATATTAATTGTTGATGATAGCAGAGAGTTTCGCTCTTATTTGTTTGATATGTTTTCTAGCAAGTATCGCTGTCTAGTCGCGCGAAATGGTGTTCAGGCGTTAGATGTCATGCAGCACTACTTGGTCGATTTAGTCATCACCGATCAAATGATGCACGAAATGGATGGACTGAGTTTAACAAAAGCAATTCGCAGCAATACTAGCTATGCCAATATCCCTATACTTATGCTAACCGCTGAAACAGGGGCTGAGTTAGAAAAATCAGCATTAGAAGAGAAGGTGGATTATTTCTTGGCAAAGCCTGCATCTAATGAGGAAATTACTCTTAGGGTTGAGCATTTGCTGTCGGTCAGAGAAGCAAAAGAACGAGAAGAAGAGGAAAGTGAAGAGCCAGCATTTAAATTCGGATGCCTGAAAATTCCCGAGTTTGATAACGAAAAGGATATGGCGTTCTATTTAAATTTTATCGCTGTATTGGAAAAGAACTATCACAATGAGTCATTCAATAGAGATCAGGCAGCCTCGCAGTTATTGATAAGTCCAAGAAGCTTGAACCGACGGATGTCAGAGTTGTTTGACTACAACTTCAGCGAGTTTCTTTCACGCTTTAGAATTGAAAAATCCATTCCGTTATTACTCGAGGGCAATAGCATTCTAGATACCTGTTTGGACGTAGGGTTTGGCACCGCTGCTTACTTTTCTACGTCCTTTAAAAAGGTCATGAACTTACCGCCCAAAAAGTTTGTGGAACAATACAATAAAACAGTAGCGTAAAGACAAGATCTGACAGTACTAAATATACCTACGCCTTTCCGCCAAAAAGCCAATCAACAGAAACGATGCTACATAGCCTGCACCTTGGTACTGCCAGGGTAAGTAGGCTAGGGTGTGTTTTAAGAACGGAGCGCCGTACAAGGTTAGTGCGCCATAGCCAAAGGCACACAGCACTACAAACAAACTAACGCGAATGGTGAAATGGTAAGGTGCCAGTATGCGTTTTACATGGCCGTTAATCAGGTCGCCGTACACCACTAAAATAGTGGCCATAAGCATAATGCTCATTTCGGTGTAATAGGGGCTTAAGGCGCGAGAAAGGGCACTGAAAAGTTCACTCATAAAATTACTACTATTATGACGTTTTTACTGTGTGCCCATTATAACCACGGCAAGGCCAAAAGCGTTAGCTAACGCCTTTATTAAGTGCGCTTACTGCTTTAAAACCTTGCTCTATAGTGGCAATGCGGTCGGTGGTTTGATCGCGCTCTACAAATTTATGTTCAATACCGGCTAACTTGCCGTGCGCGAATATCTCTTTAAAGTTAATCGTGCCTGTGCCCACATCAGCAAAGCTGCCGTCTTCGGCCATATCTTTTACATGCCAAAGTTTAAAGCGGCCTGGGTACTGCTTAAAGTAATCAACGGGGTTTTTACCGGCTTTTACCGTCCAGTATAAATCCAGCTCCATGGCAACAAGATCAGGGTCGGTCTGAGTTATAAGCACGTCTAATGGTGTCTTTCCGTCACGTACTTCAAATTCAAAATCGTGGTTGTGGTAGGCAAGCGTAATACCTTCTTTCTTACAGGCTTCACCAATAGTGTTTAGCTTATCGGCAAGGGCTTGGTATGGCGCAATGCCTGTACCGCGCTGCGCTTCGCTAAGCCAAGGAACTACCAAGTACTTGTGACCAACGGTTTGTGCGTCATCTAAAATTTGTGTCAGGTTAGTATCGAACGCGTCTAACTGAATATGAGCCGAAGGCGCAGTAAGGCCATTGTCATCAAGCAGTTGCTTAATTTCCTTTGCGCTATGGTCAAAGTAGCCTGCAAATTCCATTTCCGAATAACCAACATCGGCGACCAGTTTAAGCGTAGCCGGCACACTTACTTTCATAATATCTCTAAGCGTGTAAAGCTGCAGACCAACAGCACTTTTGTGCATGCCCTTCATCATAGCTCCTTTATCACTGCCATGCCCCTGAACCGAACTAGTACGTGCCAAAACAGCAGGAGCGCTCATAGCCGCCAGTAAACCAGATGAATATTTAATGAACTGTCGTCTTGAAACGCCAGAGCCAATATTACTGGCCGCGTCTAAAATTGCTGTCTTACTTAAGTTTGTTTTACTTAAATTCACTGCTTGCTCCTTTTCTGTAGTGGTACATTGGTGATGACGCATCGCTATCATCAATTAACCCAAAGCTTTGCCCGTGCTCTCACGCACAATTAGTTCAAACGGCATAATAACTTTGGGGGCCTTGCGAATTTTTCCGTTAAGAAGGTCCACCAGTAGCGTAACCGCCGTTCTACCAAATTCTTCTGCAGGTTGAGCAATAGTGGTTAGCGGTGGATCCACAAATGCTGAAAACGCAATGTCATCGAAACCTGCCACCGATATGTCATTAGGAACATGTAGGTTGGCTTGCTTGAAGGCTTGCATGGCACCAATAGCCGTTTCGTCGTTCTCACAAAATACGGCGGTGGGTCTACTTTGAAGGTGACTAATGGTTTCCCCTGCGTTGTATCCGGCCTGTAATGAAAAATCCCCCGGGAACAACAAGCTCTCATCAAAGGCAATATTGGCTTGCGCTAATGCGTCTTTATATCCAACCAAGCGTTCTTGGGTAAGCGGACTTGAATTAGGTCCTTTGATCATGGCTATACGGGTATGGCCTAATGAAATTAAGTGCTCGGTCATTGCTTTGGCTGCAGCACGGTTGTCTAACGACACAACAGGATATTGACCATCGTCAATCACCTCACAGGCATTCACCATGGGAAGCAGGCCATTGTCGTTGATCATCGTGGCATCAAATGGGTTGTGCGCACGTAACTGTATAAGCCCATCAGCCTGAGAAGTACTTACCATCTTGGCGTAATGGCTTTCTATTTCACTATTACCAAGCGTATTGGCAAGTAAAATGGAATAGCCCAGTTCGGCTGCCGCTTCCTGCATACCGCTAATAACACGGGCAAAAAATACGTTTGCTACCGTAGGCACCAGTACCACTAAATTATGCGTTTTTCCCGAGCGAAACTTAACTGCCATTAAGTTAGGTTTATATCCAACTGCCTGAACAGCGGCCATCACCTTATTGCGCGTTTTAGGAGAAACACGCTCAGGTTGTTGCAATGTTCTTGATACGGTAGCGACCGACACGCCGGCACTATCTGCTACATCTCTAATATTTGCCATTTACGTTATTGTTGTTTGTTAATTCACTCGCGCATTGTAAACCTAACCCAGTAGAGGTGTGGTCTATACGATGGTAGCGAATTCAAAATTTACGTGAAATTAATATGTAACCGTTTTCATTTTAAGCAAAAGAATACGCACTTTCATTAAAACGTCAAAGGTTATTTGTAGGATTTATGTAAATTTGAGCTAGTGTTATGTTCAAATTTGGTGCAGGAATAGGCGGTTAAAGGTAGTAAAGCCCCGGTATTACCTCGCCATTTGTAAACTTTAGATTAATAAAATGCTGTTTTTTGTATTGACCATTAAAATGTAACGGGTTACATTTTGTGGCATTAGTAACACCAATAGTGCGTTTGCACACAGAGGAATTTCAATGCAACCAATTCGAATGGGAATGATCGGAGGCGGGGAAGGCGCGTTTATCGGTGCCGTGCATCGTCATGCCGCAGGGTTAGATGGGAACTACCAGTTGGTGTGTGGCGCATTTAGCCGCAACGAAGAAAATAATACGCGTACTGCTTCTGCATTGAACTTATCAACATCGCGTACATACGATAGCTGGCAGTCAATGTTAGAAGAAGAAGCCAAATTACCTGAGCAGCAGCGCATGCAGGTTGTGGTTATCGTAACGCCTAATCATCTTCACGTACCTATTTCACTTGCCGCAATAAAGGCGGGCTTTCATGTCTTCTGTGAAAAACCAGCAGGGGTTAGCTTTGCAGAAGTAAAAGAGCTTCAAGATGTTATTCACGCCAGTGAATCGCTTTACGGCTTGGCTCATACCTACCTTGGTTATCCTATGGTTTGGCAAGCACGTCATCTCGTTGAAAGCGGTAAGCTGGGCAAAATTCGAAAAGTGTATGTTGAGTATCCGCAAGGCTGGTTGTCTGGCGAAGAAGAAACGCACAATAAGCAAGCGCAGTGGCGTACCGATCCAGCAATTTCTGGCGCAACGGGCGCAATGGGCGACATCGGCACTCATGCCTTTGGACTTGTTGAGTTTGTATTAAACGACAGTGTTACCTCGTTATGTGGCGAGTTAAACACGCATGTTGAAGGACGTCGTTTAGATGACGACGGCGCCGCGCTTATTAAAACTAAGAAGGGCGCATCAGGTGTGCTGATTGCTTCACAGGTTTGTGCTGGTGAAGAAAACGCATTGAAGATCCGCGTCTACGGTGACAAAGGTGGCTTGGAGTGGCGTCAAATGGAGCCAAACTCCGTTATCTATCGCCCTGTTGATGCCCCTTATCAAGTGTTTAGAGCCGGCCAGGGTCAAGTTGGGTTATGTGATGCTGCATCTGCACGTTGTCGTGTTCCAGCTGGCCACCCAGAGGGCTACTTAGAAGCAATGGCAAACTTGTATACCGATTTTGCAAAAGCGGTACGCGCGAATCAAAAAGGTAAAGCTGACGGCGTTCCAGGAATAAATTCAGGCATACGCGGAATGGTATTTATAGATGCCATGCTTGCCAGTACTGACAGCGACACCAAATGGGAGTCGGTCAGTCAGGAAGGAACGCAGTAATGCAATTAAAACATACAATGAAAAAGGTGAGCGCTTATGGCTACTAATCAACAACCTATAAAAGGGCCGGCTATCTTCCTTGCTCAGTTCATGGGAAAAGAAGCGCCGTTCGATACGCTCGAAAATATGGCGAAGTGGGCAGCGTCGCTTGGTTACAAGGGAATACAGGTACCTACTGACCCTAGTCTGTTTGATTTAGAAAAAGCAGCCGAGAGCCAAGAGTACTGCGACAACATTGCTAAAATTTGTAAAGACGCAGGCGTAGAAATCACTGAGCTTTCTACGCACTTACAAGGTCAGCTAGTGGCGGTTCACCCCGCTTACGACGAGTTATTTGATAACTTTGCGCCGGCGCACTTACACGGCAAGCCAAAAGAGCGAACCGAATGGGCAATTAATCAGCTCAAATGTGCGGCTATTGCCAGCAAGCGCTTAGGATTGAAAGCTCACGCTACCTTTTCTGGTGCGCTAATGTGGCACTTGGTTTACCCGTGGCCTCAGCGTCCTGCTGGCTTGGTTGAGCAAGGCTTTGCTGAATTAGCCAAGCGTTGGAAACCCATTCTCGATGCATTCGACGATGCGGGTGTTGACGTATGCTACGAAATTCACCCTGGGGAAGACTTGCACGATGGCGCTTCGTTCGAACAGTTTTTAAAAGCTGTAGATAACCACCCACGAGCAAATATTCTTTTCGATCCAAGTCACTTTGTTTTACAGCAGCTTGACTACCTTGACTTTATTGACCGCTACCACAGCCGGATCAAAATGTTTCACGTTAAAGATGCCGAGTTCAATCCGAACGGCAGAAACGGTGTGTACGGCGGCTATCAAGACTGGCAAGACCGCGCGGGACGTTTTCGTTCCCTTGGCGACGGCCAAGTCGACTTCAAAGGTATTTTCAGCAAGCTTACCCAGTATGGCTTCACAGGTTGGGCGGTACTTGAGTGGGAATGCTGCTTAAAAGACAGTGCGCAAGGCGCAGCAGAAGGTGCACCGTTTATCGCTTCACACATTATCGAGCCAAGCAAATATGCGTTTGACGACTTTGCTGGTGGAGAGGTTAGTGAAGCGAAGAATAATCGTATTTTAGGCCTTGAGCGCTAAGCGCCATCAATAGGATAACAATAACTATGATAACCCTACGCCTTAGTTTGATGATGTTCCTCCAGTTCTTCATTTGGGGAGGCTGGTTTGTAACATTAGGCACGTATCTATCAAATACCCTGTCTGCCAACGGTGGACAAATCGGCATGGCTTTCTCAACCCAAAGTTGGGGCGCCATCATTGCCCCCTTTATTGTGGGCCTTATTGCTGACCGGTTCTTTAATGCAGAAAAGATCCTCGGCTTATTACATATTGTTGGCGCCGTGCTTATGTACTTTATGTATCAAGCGAATGATTTTGCCAGCTTCTACCCTTATGTGTTGGCTTACATGATTGCGTACATGCCTACGCTTGCTTTGGTTAACTCAGTGTCATTCGGGCAAATGGTTGACCCATCCAAAGAGTTCGGAAAAGTTCGTGTGTGGGGCACTATCGGCTGGATTGTGGCAGGCCTTATGATTAGCTATGTCTTCTCATGGGATTCTGCCCAGTCTATTGCCGATGGTATGCTCAAAAACACGTTCTTATTGTGCAGCGTTGCCTCGCTAATGTTGGGCGTATTCAGTTTTACACTGCCAAACACGCCACCTCAATCTGGCGGTAAAGCGGTAACTATACGCGACATTCTTGGCTTGGACGCGTTGGCACTGTTAAAAGACAAAAACTTCTTTGTATTCTTTCTTTCATCTGTACTTATTTGTATTCCACTGGCGTTTTACTACCAGAATGCGAATCCTTTCCTTACGGAAATAGGCGTTGAAAATGCAACGGGCAAAATGACACTTGGTCAAGTTTCCGAAGTGTTGTTCATGTTGGCTCTGCCAGTATTTTTGAACCGTTTCGGCATTAAAGCCACGTTAGTGATAGGTATGGCGGCGTGGGTAGTACGTTATGCACTGTTCGCATTCGGAAACGCTGACGAAGGTTTGTTCATGCTTATTGTTGGTATTGCACTGCACGGTATTTGTTACGACTTCTTCTTTGTATCAGGGCAAATCTATACCAATGCAAAGGCGGGAGAAAACGTAAAAAGTGCAGCGCAGGGGCTAATTACCTTAGCGACATATGGGGTAGGTATGCTGGTGGGCTTTGCAGTGGCAGGCGCAATTACCGACACCTACACGATGGAAACCGGTGCGCATAGTTGGCAGCAGGTCTGGTTATTCCCAGCAGGGTTTGCCGCGGTTGTGTTAGTGCTATTCGCCATTCTGTTCAGAAAGGAAAAGGTGAACGCAGATGCATAACATTACCCGCAGAAAATTACTTCAAGGTATGGCTATGACAGGGGCAGGCATTGCCGGAACAGGGTTAGCAGCAGCTGGTTTAGCCACTGCGATGCCTGCTATAGCGAGTATAAACGGCACGAAAGGTAGCAACACCATGAATACGCCGCTTAAAGGAAATGTAAACCATTCGGTAAGCCGATGGACCTACGGCGATTTAAGCATTGAAGAGTTGTGCCAGACCGTAAAGCAATTAGGATTTGGAGCCATTGACTTGGTTGGTCCTGAAGATTGGCCCGTGCTAAAACAGTACGGCATCGATTCTTCTATGTGTAACGGCGCCGAGATAAGTCTTGAAGACGGCTTCATTCACAGTGAGCTCCACGACGAACTAGAAGCGCGTTATATAAAGCACATCGATTTGGTCGCTGATGCAGGTTATACAAACCTTATCTGCTTTAGCGGCAATGCCCGAGGCATGTCACGAGAAGACGGACTGGAAAATGCGGTTAAAGGGTTAAAACGCATTTTACCTCATGCTGAAAAACGCAACGTAGTGATTTTCATGGAGCTGTTTAACAGCAAAGTCGACCACCCTGATTACATGGCCGACAATTCTGCATGGGCGATAGAACTTTGCAAACGCCTAGGTTCTAAGCACTTCTCACTGCTTTACGATATCTACCACATGCAAATTAATGAGGGAGATATCATCCGAACTATTCGAGATAACTATCAGTACTTTGGCCATTACCATACGGCCGGCGTACCTGGGCGTCACGAAATAGATGCTTCACAAGAACTCAATTACGAAGCAATTGCTAAAGCCATTGTCGAGACCGGATTTAAAGGCTACTTAGCACAAGAGTTTATACCCACACCGAAAACCAAAGCCAACAGAATAGCGTCGCTACAACAAGCGATCCATATCTGTGATGTGTAACGTGCGAACAGGCACAGCGACGAATTAAGTTTTAAGGACGTGTTATGGCGAGTAACGAATATGATGCAATAGTTATTGGATCTGGTATCAGTGGCGGTTGGGCTGCTAAGGAGCTAACTGAGAAGGGCCTAAAAGTGCTCATGTTAGAACGTGGCCAAAATATCGAGCACATTAAAGATTATAAAAATGCGCACAAAGAAGATTGGGATTTCCCTCACCGAGACTTGCCTACTCAAGCAATGAAAGTGGATTATCCCGTGCTCAAGCGCGACTACCCGCTAAATGAAAAAACGTACGGTATGTGGGCAAATGAAAAAGAAAACCCTTATACCGAAGACAAGCGCTTCGACTGGTACAGAGGTTACCACGTAGGTGGACGCTCACTTTTGTGGGGACGCCAAAGCTACCGTTTGAACAAAGAAGATTTCGAAGCCAATGCTAAAGAAGGCATTGCAGTCGACTGGCCTATTCGCTACGACGATTTGGCACCATGGTATGACTACGTAGAAAAATTCGCGGGTATCAGTGGTAATCGCGATGGCTTAGATGTATTGCCTGATGGTGTATACCAGCCACCAATGCCAATGAACATTGTAGAGGAAAGTGTTGCGGCGCGGGTGAAAAAGGCCTATGAAGGCGCGCGGCACATGGTGCATGGCCGCACTTCAAACATGACACAAAGCAAGCCCGAAGAAGGACGTGTTCATTGCCAATACCGCAATAAGTGCTGGTTGGGTTGTCCTTTCGGTGGCTACTTCAGTACACAAGCATCTACGCTTCCAGCTGCGGTTAAAACAGGTAACTTAACCCTTCGACCTTTTTCGATAGTAAAAGAGATCTTGTTCGACAAAGACAAGAAACGCGCGACTGGCGTTGAAATTATCGATGCTGAAACCAACGAGACCTATGTATTTAAAAGCAAGATCATCTTTGTAAATGCGTCTGCACTTAACTCGGCGTGGGTACTGATGAACTCTGCCACAGACGTATGGGACGGTGGCTTAGGAAGCAGCAGCGGCGAGTTGGGTCACAACGTTATGGATCACCACTTTAGAGTCGGTGCTTCAGCTGAAGTTGAAGGTTTTGACGACAAATATACCTACGGTCGCAGACCGAGTGGCTTCTATGTGCCAAGGTTTAGAAACTGGGGAAGTGATAAACGAGACTACCTGCGTGGATTTGGTTATCAAGGCGGCGCAAGCCGTTCAGGTTGGCGCAAAGACATAGCTGAGCTTGGTATAGGTGCTGGACTTAAAGATGCGATAACCGAGCCTGGTCCATGGACAATAGGCATGACAGCGTTTGGTGAAATTCTTCCGTATCACGAGAACAAAGTGTACTTGAACAAAAAAGTCACCGACAAATGGGGCTTACCAGTACTCGCAATGGATGTAGAGATTAAAGAAAACGAGCTTAAGATGCGTAAGGACATGCAGCAAGACGCGATTGAGATGTTTGAAGCGGCTGGCCTTAAAAATGTTCAAGGCTGGGATGCAGACTACGCACCTGGTATGGGCATTCATGAAATGGGTACGGCGCGTATGGGAAGAGATCCTAAAAGCTCTGTGCTTAACGCGCATAACCAAGTATGGGATGCACCGAACGTATTCGTGACCGATGGTGCGGCAATGACATCGGCCAGCTGTGTTAACCCTTCACTGACCTATATGGCATTAACGGCGAGAGCCGCAGACTTTGCCGTAGAAGAGTTAAAGCGAGGAAATCTATAATGGAACGCAGAGAACTACTTAAACTCATAGCAACTGCTACAGGCACAGCATTGTTCGCAGGTAATGTACTTGCCTACACAGATGTGCCCGCTGTACCGCTTAGCGACACATTATTTAATGAAAAAGATGTGGCTTTGCTGAATGAAATGGGTGAGGTGATCATTCCTCAAACTGACACGCCTGGAGCAAAAGCGGCCAACGTTGGCGCGACAATGGCTGTGTTGATAACCGATTGCTACACACCTTTGCTTCAGAAAACCTTTCTTGATGGCATTAAGAAAATATCTTCGTTATGTCAAAGTCGTTTCAACAAGCAATTTGTTCAGCTTACCAAGCAAGAACGAGAGGCTTTATTTAACGACCTGGATGTAGAAGCGAAAGCGGCGAATCTTGCTAACGGTGTTTATCAAGGTGTTGAAACAGGAAAGCCAAGTCAGTGGGAGCCAGGCACCGATGAGCCAACCCCTCACTACTTTACGTTATTAAAACAGCTAACACTTTATTGCTTTTTCACGTCTCAAGTTGGCGCGACTAAAGTACTTCGATATGTGGCTATTCCTGGACGTTACGACGGTGCATTCCCTTATAAAAAGGGCGACAAAGCGTGGGCAACCTAAGCCTGCGCTATCGAGCTGCCAAACACAACACAGTTATACAACGGATAAAACAAGGTACTGACACTATGAATAAAACACTCGTCGCTTCAACTGTGGCTTTACTTATGCCACTCTCTGCATGCGCAACGACAGATGCAGATACTGAGAAAAGCGAATCGCGGTTAACCCGCGAACAACAGGCCGCTAAAACAGAAGTTTGGGAACCTGTTCCTGAAGTGGTTTCTTTTGATAAGGCAGGCGTGCCCTCTGATGCCATCTCTTTAATTGGTGATGACCTATCTAACTGGACTTCAGTAAAGGAAGGTGATGCTAAGTGGACGCTGGAAAACGGTGTTCTAACAGTGAAGCCGGGAACAGGCGATATCAAAACGAAAGCAGAGTTCTGTGATGTTCAGTTGCACGTAGAGTGGAAAGCGCCACAGCCAGAAGCAGGTATGGAAGGACAACAGCGCAATAACAGTGGTATCTTCCTGCAGCAGCGATATGAAATTCAAGTCTTGGACTCATATCAGAATAAAACTTATCCCAATGGTCAAGCGGCAAGTGTTTATAAGCAAACTATTCCTTTAGTTAACGCTATGAAGGCCCCTGGCGAATGGCAAACTTACGACATCATATATAAAGCCCCTACCTTTAACGGTGAAGCGCTAGCAACGAAAGGTTATGTTACGGTAATACATAACGGCGTAGTGGTTCAGAATCATACTGAAATTCAAGGGACAACAGAATGGATCGGTGCACCTAAGTACAAAGCTCACGGATGCGCACCGCTTCAATTACAAGATCACGGCAACTTAGTAAGCTTTAAGAATATGTGGGTAAGACCACTTTAAAAAGCTAGTCGATAGATATCTTCAATCTCTTCAATACTCAATTGCTTGGGATTATTGCGAAGAAGGCGAGTTACTTTACTCGCCTCTTCTGCTAATTCACCTACACAAGAAGGCGGAATATTGAAGTGGGTGAGTGAAGCGGGAATGCCTACATCGCGACACAGTTTTTCTATAGCAACTAATAATAGTTTAATTGCTTCCTCTTTTGAGTGGTGGCGCTCACATACCTTTAAAAGCTTAGCCACACAATAAAGTTTGTCTTGGCAGAACGGCGCATTTACTTTCAATACATGAGGTAGCATTACCGCGTTACTCATGCCATGTGACAGATGAAACCGTCCCCCTAGTGGATAAGCTAAGGCATGTACTGCCCCCACGCCCGCGTTTCCAAACGCAAGACCGGCCATTAAACTGCCGGTGGCCATATCTTCACGTGCTGATAAGTTCTCACCATTGTTATAAGCGTGAAGTAATGAATTGAAGATAAGCTTCAGTGCTTTCTCTGCCAGAGCGTCGGTTATCGGACTAGCATTTACACTTATATAGGCTTCAAGCGCGTGAACGAATGCGTCTATACCGCTTGCTGCTGTAATGGACTGTGGGCATGTTTTTGTCATCTCCGGTGCAACAATCGCAACATCGGGTAGAAGGCAGGGACTAACAATCCCTTTTTTCATCTGTGCTATCGGATCTGACAAAATAGCAATGTTGGTAACTTCTGAACCTGTACCGGCGGTAGTGGGGATAACAATAAGAGGCAAACGACGTTTCGAAAGCGTATTTTCTCCGAAGAGTTCACTGAGGGGGCCAGTATGATCGTATGTAGCTGCAAGTACTTTTGCACTATCAATAGCGCTACCTCCACCAAGAGCAATAATTCCGTCTACTTGCTTCTCACGAAGTATCGCTAACTTATCTTCTATGATATTCACTTCAGGCTCTGGTGGAATGTCATCAATAATAAGTAAGGGTGAAGAGGGTAATAGTGTGAGTAGTTGCTCAAGAAGACCAGATGAAGAAACGCCCTTGTCAGTAACGATGGCACATTCCTTTATGGATAATCTCGCCATTTCATCCGTGAGGGCTTTAATAGCGCCAAGACCCGTTATGAGTTTTCCAGCGGTTTTAAATTCAGAAACCTTCATGCAACCCCCTCAATAATCCACGTACACGTTCAAATACTGTTCTATTAATTTATAGTACACAGCGTGACTTACCAATTAACTAACCTTATAGATCGTGAAAAGCGCGGTGAATTAGTAGTTTTTATGAACGTATTGCACATTGTTTATGCAAACGATCGAAAAATAAGGATTTTTTTAAAATACTTGTTGACGTGAGCGCTCATTTCCCTAAAATGCGCATCCGCTTCGGGGGAAAAGCAAAACAGCAAGCCTCCTGAAGTAAGTCTCTACTACCTTTATAGGCCAGTAAAGATGGGAGTTTAGAAGAAACGCTTCAGAAAATAAATTTTCAAAAAGTGTTGACAACGAAAACTTCCAGCGTATAATGCGCACCTCACTCGAACAGGGTGAGTCACTAAGAAGCAACGGCTTCAAGTGAATGTTCTTTAAAAATTTAGACAAGACAATCTGTGTGGGCACTCGTTAAGAGTGTCACAACGACGATTCATATTTCGATATATTTAATTGAAGAGTTTGATCATGGCTCAGATTGAACGCTGGCGGCAGG
>NZ_JAKREY010000010.1:0-186394 GCF_022348265.1 Alteromonas sp. Cnat3-28 | reverse complement strand
CCAGCGCGGATCTCATCGTGGAGCGGGTTGCGTGAGCGCCTAATCAGACTCCGAATACATTAGCGCATAACCAACCCCGTTATCGAAATTGATTATTGCAATAACGAGGCGGACCATACATTTTTGTATCTGGCGTTTTTCAGTCTTGATTCACCCATGTTAAGCACGAGCTTGCCCAGCACTGTCAGACAGCAATGTCTTGTATAAATCAGCGTAGGCATTGGACATCCTTTTTATACCAAATTTACTTGTGACAAGCTTATACAAAGCCTCTCCATACTGTGCTCTTTCATCAGGGGCTTCAATTAGACTAATTAAGCTCTCCCCAATTCCGTCAATATCTCCCGGCGCTACCATAACACCTGTTTCCTTATGCTTGATAACTTCGGGTATTCCCCCTACAGGACTAGATAACACTGCACATTTATTAGCACCTGCCTGAAGTAAAATATCGCCTAAACCCTCTGAATAGGAAGGATGAACCAGAATATCTACATTAGGGAGTATTTTGGCTACCTCTTTAGTAAAACCGCAAAGCTTCACATGCTCGTCTAGCTTATGGCGTTCTATAAGTGATTGATAGCTCTCTTTTAGATTTCCCTCGCCAAACAATAAACAGGTTACATTTTCATGCTTGTTCAATACATCGTGCATAGCCAAAATGATATCCGCTTGCCCTTTTTGAGATATGTACTGAGCGAAGTTTGCAATGACGATATGGTCTTCAGGAATAGAGAATGTACGTCGCAGCCAACCGCTATCTTTGCGTTGGGAATACTCTGTTAAGTCTACTGCTGGATATATAACGCGCTGATGTTCTACGCCTTCACAATGTAGTGAAACCACTTTCCTCACACCTTCAGATACGCTGATAACTGCATCGAACTGTTTGTACTTATAAAATGAAAAGTGAGTTTCGGGGTTATCTATTCGCCTTGTGCAAACCGTAGGAACACCTGAAATTTTGGCGAGCATGGCACCCCATACATCCGAACCCCGTTCGCTGTGTACATGAATAATATCTGGGTTAACCCCATTTACGACTTCCAGTAAACGCTTTACACATAGGAAGTCTGACTCACCGGCATACTTAATGGTATGCGTTTCACAATGCCCAAAAGCCGTATGACGAATCTCACTGTCTTCAGCGCAAACCAAGTGAAGTGATATATCATCATGGTGCTCTAACGCATTGATGAGGTATGCAACTTGTTCTGCGCCACCGTGAAGATGTATGCCAAGTTCAATGTGAAGAACGCGTATACTCAAATGCCTTCCTTAAAATTTATTTAATATTCTGTATACGCTGCTTTTGTATTTAAGACCGTTTTTTGCGGCTTTTCTTATATGGTTGTGGTAACACCCTGCTGTTTAAACACCACTATACGCATAAAGCGAGTGATCAATATATTATTGCCTTTCTCAAATACACTATTTACTTACGTATAGGTCGCTTTGCCCTAGACGCGGGCTATTTAGCCACTACAATGTCGAAAGAATCTATCGGGAACTGCGGCACTAGATAGCTAGAATTACCTGCTTACCGCTGGAAGTGGGTGTTTCCGCAGTGCCCAGCACACCGTATTTGAAAAGCATAATTCAACATCGATAGTCGATCACTTGTAGTCGTGCCGTCGAAGTATCTGTATCAAAAAGGATGTATTTATGGTTGTTGCCAATACACGTGGCTATAAACCTACTCTACTTGAAACGCTCTGCCGGTGGGGATATTCGCTTGTATTGGCGATTGCCATTCCCTTCGCATTTATTCATTTATTAATAAAAGCCACGAAAGCAAGCGATGACTCGCATCGAGGGAGATTTGAGCGTTTTGGTATAGTCCCAAAGCCGCTCAAGCAGAATGGCTATTTGTTTCACTGTGTTTCAGTGGGGGAAGTCGTGGCTGCTTCATGCGTAATAAAGCGAATAATGCAACACGAGCCAGACGCGCAAATAACCGTAACTACAACCACGTCTACAGGCTCTGCTCGCGTTCGAGATATATTCAAAGACACCGTTCACCATTTCTATCTGCCTTATGATTTGTCGCTGACTATGTCTTCAATGCTGAAACGCATTAAGCCCAAAGCAGTAATGATTACAGAAGTTGAACTATGGCCAAACCTTATTCACGTGTGCTGGAAGCGCAATATTCCCGTTATGGTAATAAATGCTCGCATGACTGAGCGCTCGGCTAAACGTTATAAAAAAATCGGACAACTATTTAACCCTATGTTGGCTAAGCTATCTCACGTATGTGCTCAAGGGCAGAGAGACTATGATAATTATGCATGGCTTGGTGTTGCGCAAGATAAGCTAACCCTCACGAATAATATTAAGTTTGATCAAGCCACAAATACAGCGAGCTCTTCTGCACATTTTCTTGGGTTAGCTAAGGGTGCAAGGCCAATACTAGTTGCAGGCAGCACGCACGAACCTGAAGAGAGCGTTATCGTTGAATCTGCAAAGGTTTTATGGGACGAGAACCCTCAACTACGGGTGATTATTGTCCCTCGCCATCCAGAGCGTTTTGAAGCCGTAGCAAAATTACTTGAAAGGCATAATTTGAACTTCGTCAAAAGTTCAGAGGTGGATAACGTTCCAGACGATGTGAACGTTATCCTGTTGGATGAAATGGGTAAGTTAAATCATGCTTATGCGGTAGCAACATTTGCCTTTGTTGGCGGCTCTATTGCCGATAGAGGCGGCCATAATGCCCTTGAGCCGGCAGCATTCTCGTTGCCAATAATGATGGGGCCACACACCTATAATAACCCTGTTATCTGCGACTATTTAAAAGAATGTGGCGCATTAAGCATTGTAGAAGATGCTTCTCGCGTTTCTTCAACGGTACAAGAATGGCTTGAATCACCCAGTAAAGCTGAAAAAGCGGGAATGGCCGGTAAAAAGGTACTACAGGATAACAGCGGCGCGTTAGATTCTACTTTAGCGTGTATACATCGCAGTATTCGTTAAATGCCGTCAGTCAAAAACAGCAACTCGTTGTTATTGAACAAAAAAGGAACCCCGCATTTGTGCGTCTGATGCACCAAATTAGGCGCTGTGACAGCTAAAAGATAATGAATAGGGACTTGGTTTTTAGCTATCTATTTGATTATACGGGGATTGTTAAAGTTGGTTCGCTGCTTGCTATAAAGTGTGCGACAGCGTAACAACAGTAAAATCCAAATAAATATGCACCTTTTAAAAAGGGCACTGCGTTGCGCGTTTTCCAGGGAGAGACCTCCTGCCGGTGGGCAGGAGGTTTTCTTACTTTTGCACTTCTACTTTTTCTTCTTTTCGTTCTGGTTCAATCAAGCTAATCACACGCCATCCTGCTTTAGGCTGAATACTGTTACCGTTGATAAAAGTATAGCTCTTACCTTCAGCGTTGATCGCAATGAGAGGTGTAGCGCGCTCACCATACTGTTTAATGTACTGCTCGTAAGTAAACTCTTCAGATAAACGGGTGGTTTTCACCATTGAGTCACGGGCAATGGCCGATGCTAAATACCCATAAGTAACGCCTTCATCGAACAGAGTAAGTTTTTTCGCGTATTGTTCGCTAACTTGGTGACTTGGTCGCGTAGATTGTTCGTTATTTGTCAGCGCCCATACTTTGTCTTTGCCCATCGTGTATTCAAAGTGATAAGCAATAAGTGGGTTAAGCTGCTTATAAGGCGACATAATCAGCACGGTACCGAATGTATTCAGATCAAGATGTCGCGCTGCATGGTCAGACATTGGGTTGCCAAAATATACTGGGATATCCTTCATACGCGCTTCTCTTATTGCGTCCCAGTTAGTATCTGCAATGGTAACGTCTAGCTTTTGGTTTATCATTTCCGTCGCTAAGGCGCGGTTGAATTTACTGCCACCGAAAATCAGATAGCCAGTTGGCGCAGGCGCTCTCACCTTAAGTAGCGACGCAACAGTGCGTGAAGTAAGGCTCTGTACCACTACTGTTGCAATAATCACCATAAAGACAATAGGAACAATGATACCCGCACCTTCATAGCCAATTTCTTCAAGCTTTAAAGAGAAAAGGGCTGATACCGCCGCTGCAACAATACCGCGAGGTGCAATCCAGCTTAGCAAGGCTAATTCGTTTAACTTGAGTCCGGTACCGACGGAGGACGCCAATACGGACAAAGGCCGAGCCACAAACATTATGGCGGCAAGCACTACAACGGAGCCCCAACCTACATCCACTACCGATTGTAAGTTCAAACGCGTGGCAAGCAGAATAAATAAGCCTGAAATAAGTAAAACACTCAGGGTTTCCTTAAACTCAAGAATGTCTTCTACGTCTACGTCCTTCATATTGGCCAGTACCATACCAGATATGGTAACCGCCAAAAGGCCAGACTCGTGCGCAACATAATTAGACGCTGCAAACACACCCAGAATAACGGTTAACACTGCGGTGTTAAGCAAATAGTGCGGTATCCAGTCTTTGCGAATAGACAGACCAAGCAGATAGCCAGAAGCGAGACCAAGTACGGAGCCAATTCCAATGGTTTTGCCAAACGCTATTAGCGTATGGGTAATGGCGGTTTCTTGCGATGCAACGATAAACTCGAAAACCAGTACGGCGAGCAGAGCGCCGATAGGGTCTATGACAATCCCTTCCCAGCGTAAGATATTGGCCAAATTCGTTTTCGGTCGCACGGTTCTGAGCATGGGCACTATAACCGTTGGGCCTGTTACGGTAACAATGGCTCCGAATAGGAAGGATAGCTGCCAAGTAAGATCAAGACTGTAGTGCGCTGCAGTGGCTGCGACAAGCCAGGTTACAACCACGCCCACAGAGCAAAGGTTTCGAACCATGTTACCGTGACCCGCGATGTCGCTGAACTTCAGCGTCAGTGACCCTTCAAAAAGAATAATGGCAACAGAGAGAGAAACGACAGGAAACAGCAAATCACCGAATAAGTCGTCCGCATTGAGCACGCCAAAAACAGGGCCAACCACAATACCGACAATTAACAACGGTAAAATAGCAGGGAGCCTAACCTTATAGGCTAAGTATTGGCAGGTAATTGACAGCAATCCAACTGCAACGAGTGAAAGAAGCGGGTCTGACAAAGTGAGTCCTTAACGTGTTGATATTATTCCATGGTATATCAGCCTAAACATTTGTCATACAGAGACTTTAGGCCAACCTATGTTTATAGCGATATACGCTTGGGCTAAAAGTTTAGACCAATAGACCTTATTTAGCGCACTAAAATGCATGTTAGAGAGTGGGTAGGTTTGATATTATTCGTCACTTATCGTTCTTTTCGGAGCCTTTCATTGAACACTCACTTTAAATTCGCGGCTTTATCAGCATCGCTTGTACTAGCATCGGCATGCGCAGTTCAATATCCCATCCCTTCTGCACAGTTACAAATAGAAAATATTGTTGAGTTGCCGGAAGAACTTTCAGAAACATCGGGTCTATTTTGCGAAACGGACGGCATGTATTCATTAAATGACTCAGGTAATGCTCCCGTCATTTATCGTATAAATTACCAGGGTGAAATTATTGAACGAACGCGCTTACCGCTCACCAATAAAGACTGGGAAGCAATAACCGCTGACGCTTCATCGTTTTACATTGCGGATGTGGGAAACAATAAAGGCAAAAGAGAGCAGGTCGAAATACATAAAGTAAACCGCTCAAATGTGAATGACATCACCTCTATTACATTGAAATACGAGGGTAATGACGCTTCGAATAACATTCCTTATGCACATGATTTTGACTCAGAGGCGATGGTTAAGCATGGCGATGACCTGCTTCTTTTTTCTAAAAGTTGGAAAACTGGTATAACCCATATCTATAAAGTGAACGAAGACGAAGCTGAGCAAACCATTAGTACGTTTGCGTCCATTGATGGACTGCCGGGCGTGGTAACTGGGGTAGACTTCGATCTGCACCAAAATAGGTTTGTTATCACCGGCTACAAATCAGATCCATTTGGAAACTTTGCTACTTTCATGGCTCAAGTATCAAGCGACTTTGCCCTTCTTGATGTATGGCCGCTTGAGCAATATAAACAAGTTGAAGGCATATGCGTGGATAATAGCGGCACATATTGGTTCAGCGAAGAAGCTACGGAAGGGCGCAAAGCATCGTTGTCTAGCGCCAGAGTAATGCCATAACAAGAAGCGCCAAAACAGGTAACGCCGTAACGAGCAACGCCATAAAAAAGCGAGCTGATTGAAGTCTGGCAGCCAATCCCCCCAAGCTTATTCACGGTTGTGAATAAGCGCTCTTTCATTGTCAGCAGCTGTTCTTTTAAAGTTATCTTTTAGTCGATGTTAGTAAAATGGCTAATACCCAACTGCCTACTTTCCTGTCTATACTGAAATTGTGATCGAATAAGTTGTAGCCAACCACAATTTGAGAGGCAGCGAAAAATGAGACGATTGAACCAGTCCTTTTTAGCAATGTGCTTTTGTCCATGTTTTTTATTGGCGGGTGCAGCTAATGGCTCTGTGGTCGAAAAGGCACAAGAATGGCTCAACAAATATTCAGACAGTGACGATACGTTTTCCCTAACTCTCACTAAAAATAAAATTAAGTTCAAAGGCTGCAAACAAAAGCAGTATCAACTTGCATTTAGCCAAAAACTGGCGCCAATGTTTAACATTGAAGCCATTGTCCATTACAACAAAGGGTTGCTTGACTACGGTGTTATGTCTCAGCGTGTCAGAAGCCACGAATTTGAAGTGGTTAGCTGGTGGGATAGAGGTGATTATCGGTTGGGGTTAAGCCATAAAGTACGCCCCCGTCATGAGATGAGCATTCCGGTTGCCGATACAATTCGTCTGCCTACCAGTACATCAGCAGGCCTTTACGTAGAAATTCCATTCAAGGAAGACAAGCACCTTCTTACTGTTGGAGCTATGAGAGAGTCGTGGGAAAGTGAAGGAGCATCAATGCAATTGCCATGGCGCTCCAGCCGTGACAATCAAGTAAAAGTAGAATACGCCATCACTTTCTAAATGGTGGCGCATAAGGTTGTGTTATCTCACCGCTTTGCCATTCATAAGACATAAGTAAACTTAAAGCTTAAATCTGCTCACTTCAGACGAGAGTTCTTGCGCCAGTTCATCGAGTTTGTCACTCACGCTAACCAATATCTTAGTCGCATTCAGGGTTTCTTCACTTGATGCACTAATGTCATTAATGTTTCGACTGATATCTTCAACCACCGTAGCTTGCTCTTCCGTAGCCGTCGCTACTTGCGTGTTCACATCATTAATGTGAGCAATCTCTTCGGCGATATCTTGAAGCAGTTTGTCTATTTCATTGGTTGCGGTTACCACATCGGTTGTGCGTGCGCGACTTGACTCCATTTGCGAAACGGCAGATTTAGAGTCTTGCTGGAACTTATCGATCTTCACCTGTATTTCATCAGTCGCTTGAGCGGCACGTTGTGCAAGTGTTCGCACCTCATCAGCAACGACTGAGAAGCCTCGGCCGTGATCGCCAGCCCGAGCTGCTTCTATAGCAGCATTTAGCGCAAGTAAATTGGTTTGCTCTGAAATACCTCGAATTGTATCGAGGATACCGCCAATGGCTGCGGTGTGTTCATCTAGCGATTGAATAACCCGAGACACATCTTGAATTTGATCCGAAAGACCGTTTATCGCGTGCACCGCACGTTGGGTAATTTCTCGACCGTGAGCGGAATTAGTTGTTGCCATATTCGCATTTTGCGCAGCATGGGTAGCTGACTGGGCTACTTCATTTACCGTACTGCCCATCTCTGTTAGCGCGGCTGCCGCCTGTAAGGTTTGATCGCGCTGGCTCTTGGTAGAGTTTTCTGTTTGATGAGACTGCTTCGCAACATCTTGTGCTGATGCCTTTAGTGCGTGACTTGTTTTCGCCACTTGCGAAATGGTGCCGTGAAGGTGATCAATAAAGTTATTGAACCCTTCCACTAATCGGGCAATTTCCTTTTGTTCTGGCATAGGAATACGAGAGCGTAAGTCGCCTTGTCCTCTGCCAAGCTGCTGGAAAACATCGGCCAGTGATTCAAGTGGTTTGGTAAGCGTGCCTGCTAGCCAAATACCAATAAGTGCGAAAGCGCCTGCTATCACCAAAGCCCAAATAATAATCTGGCGACTGCCTGCATTTAGTGATGCGTAAAGCTCATGCTCGGGTACTTGTGCAACCACGTACCAACCGGCTTTCTCCACATAGGTACTGGCAAACAGTTGCGTGTCGCCTGCCGCGTCGCTGGTGGCCATAGCAAAACTCTGACGATTGAGTAGTTGCCCTGATGTGCTTGAATCGCTTATGGACGCTAACTTAGCCTTTCCTAATAACTCGGTATTGGGATGCGCGATAATGGTGCCGTTTCCGTCAACAAGAAAGACAAAGCCGGTTTGCGCAATTTTCACCGCATTGATGATATCTAGCAGCTCATCGACCGATTTAGCGACACCCGACATACCTCTGCCGTTTACTTGCTGGTAATTCGCAAAAAGTCGGTAACCTTGACCCGGTTCGTTGTATAGGCTTAGTGAAATTGGTTCGCCGCTATTTTTGTAAGCGAAAAACCACCCATCAAATTCATCGTTTTGTAGCACCCGCAAGAAACCATCTTGGTTCCAATATTTGTAGGTGGTTCTGTCTACAAATGAGGCTACCGTTAAATCGTTAAATTCAACGATATTACTCAAATAGCTAAGGAGACGGCGTTCGCCAGCGCTATCTGCGCCTGCCGACGACCAGGCAAGAATGTCGGGGTTAGAAGCAATGCCGTGAGCAACGGTAAGCATTACACTTGCTTCCCTGTCCACTCGGTTACCAACCTGTTTAAGTAATGAAGGAAGCTGAAGTTCTTCCATGTTCTCTTTAACGAGATCACGGGCAATCCATTGGCTAATAGAACCTACAAGAATAGCAGCAGCGAGCACCGCCACAATAAGAGAAATAATGAGTTTTTGTTTTATACTGAAAGTCATGACTTTCGACCACGTAAGTTAATGCTGAAATTTATGATCAAGGGTGACGTGGCATTGCAGGCACAGCAACGTCTGATACTGAGTCCTAGGCGGGTCAGTACTACTCTCTGATTCTTACGCTAGTGCTATTTTTATTTTTTAAGCGCAGACAAGTTATCGACCTTTTCCCTGCAAAGTTTATACTTTTTGCTAGGGCAAAGAGATTGTGAAGCATAATTGACCAATAGGTCAATAGAAAGATGAGGCTTTACAAAAACGTCAGTTACAAAAAAGCCCTCTGCTTTACGAAGAAAACAAGAGGGCCAATGGCGTACTGAAGCTAAATATTTAATTAGCCACAGCTAGGGCCTGTTGCTCTTTGATGTACAGCGAATAACAACAGGTCCTAGGAAGGGTAAGTGTGTTAACTTACTCTTTGCTTTCCTTAGGAATAGGGAAACCACGGTCACGCATCAATGCGTCTACCTTGGCGTCACGACCACGGAACTTGCGATATGCTTCAGCTGGATCCATTGCGTTACGTACGGCGAATAGATATTTCACTAAGCGATCACCTACTTCTTTATCGTAGAAACCACCCGGTGCTTCCATAAAGGCTTCTGCTGCGTCAGCAGTAAGAACCTCTGCCCACATGTAGCCGTAATAGGCCGCAGCATAACCTTCACCCGAGAACACGTGACCGAAGTGAGGTGAACGGTGACGCATAACGATTTCTTCTGGCATACCAAGCTTCTTAAGCTCTTCACGCTCAAAAGTATCAGGGTCAATCTTGCTAGGATCGGTAGTATGATACTTCAGGTCCATTATGGCAGAAGCCATGTACTCAGTGGTTTTGAAGCCTTCATTGAAGGTTGAGGCCTTCTTAATCTTCTCAACTAGTTCTGCTGGAATTGGCTCGCCTGTTTCATGGTGAACCAGATAATTGTTGATTACCTCATCGGTGGTCAACCAGCGCTCTAATAACTGAGACTGGAACTCAGTGTAATCGCGTACGCCAGAATGCGAAGACGGGTATTCTACGTCAGACGCTAAGAAGTGAAGAGCATGACCAAATTCATGGAAGTAGGTTTCAGCATCATCCCACGAAATAAGTGTAGCTTCGCCATCAGCACCTTTCACGAAGTTCGAGTTGTTTGAAGACAATACGGTCTTCTTGCCATCGAACGTGGTGTAAGAGCGATACGTCGTTGCCCAAGCACCAGAGCGTTTACCTTGGCGTGAGAATGGGTCAAGGTACCAAAGACCGATATGCTCACCGCTGTCTTTGTCAGTTACTTCCCATACTTTCACGTCTTCGTGGAAAACGGGTACTTTGCCTTCTTCAACAGGTGTGAAGTTGAAGTTGAACAAGCGACCTGCAACGTAAAACATTGCTTCGCGCAGCTTATCAAGCTGTAAGTACTGCTTTACTTCGTTTGAATCTAGGTCGTACTTCGCTTGGCGCACTTTTTCTGCATAGAAGCGGTAGTCCCATGGCGCAATAGTGATGTCTGCACCTTCTTCATCGGCAATGGCCTGCATGTCGGCCACTTCTTCTTCAACGCGAGCAATAGCGGCAGGCCATACTTTCATCATCAGATCCATGGCGTTTTCTGGGGTCTTCGCCATACGATCTTCTAAACGCCACTGTGCGTAATTTTCGTAACCTAACAGCTCAACGCGCTCATCTCGAAGGGTTAGGATGCGCTTGATAATGTCATTGTTATCAAACTCGTCGGCATTGTCACCGCGGTTGTAGTAAGTACGCCATACTTTTTCGCGAAGCTCTCGATTGGTTGAGTAGGTCAAGAACGGGTCCATAGACGAACGCGTATTGGTAATCGCATACTTACCTTCTTCGCCGCGAGACTCTGCTGCCGCTTTAGCTGCCTTTACAAACGAAGCGGGTAGGCCGTCAAGCTGGTCTTCAGTAATATAAGTAACGTAGTTTTCTTCGTCTGCTAGCACGTTGTTAGAAAACTTGGTGTGCAGCGTAGCAAGTTCTTGGTTAATTTCAGCATAGCGCTTTTTCGCTTCGCCATCTAACGTTGCACCGTTGCGCGCGAAGCTGTTGTAAGTCATCCACGTAATACGCTGTTCTTCTGGCGTGAGCGATTTCAGTTCATCAGACTCGTACACCGTTTTCACTCTTTCAAAGAGTTTTTCATTTTGCGTAATTTGAGTGAAGAAGGCTGACAGTTTTGGTGACATCTCGGCCTGAATTTCGCGGAATTCAGGGCTAGACTTGTTTGAGCTCCAAATGCCGTAATACGTGAATACGCGTCCAAGCTCTGCACCTGCACGCTCCATTTCAACAATGACGTTTTCAAACGTTGGTGGCGCTTCGTTATTTGCGATGGCTTCGATCTCTTTAAGATTCAGTTCCATGGCTTTTTCTAGCGCAGGCTTCAAATCTTCCAAATTCATTTTATCGAAAGCAGGCACACCGCCGTACGGGCCTTTAAACTCTTGAAGCAGCACGTTATCAAACTGTGCTTGTTGAGATGTCGCTGTATTTTGTACATCTGTGCTGGTGGTCTCAGGTGCTTTTTGTTCTGAACATGCACCGAGTGCAACCACAACCGCCATAGCGGTGAGTGATGATTTAAATTTACCCATGAGTTTTCCTGTCTGTTTTTATCTATACGTTTTATGACAAAAACCATCTTAAGATAATGTAAAAATAAGTTAAATGCTCTTTAACGTAATTCCTTGCAGCACAGCGGTTTGAAGAGAAATCGCGCTGATATGCAATTCGTCGAAATTGGTCAAATTTTGATTGGCTTTACGCTGGTTGGAAATTACACTGCGCGCGTTCTGAATTGCTGTCTTCCGCAGCTCGTAAACCACTGACTTTTTTACTGTGATCATCATGTTTGAATTACTTCTTCACGCGTTTCCCGTTGCATTCGCTTTGGCCTCCTTTTGGTCGAACACTGAACGTAAATTACTGCTACTGAATTTAGGGTTATGTATTGCTATTGGCTCACTTTTGGTTTTCGAGCAAGCGTGGGGAGGAGCCGTAGTAATTACGGTGGCAGGGCTGAGTACCAGTTATCGTTTAATAAAACAAAAACTACTGTCTCCTGTGGCAACCTACATTACATTAATCTCTATGATGGTTATTGTGCTGACGGTGAATAACCTAACCGGTAAAACATCGTTAGTTGAAGCTATGCCGGTGTTAACTTTTATGGCATACCGGTTTGGTGAACTTCACTGTAAGGAAGCGGGTTTAAGGGTATGCATGATCATTGGCTCCATCAACTTCACTGCGTACGGAATAATTACGCAAACGTGGGGATTAGCCATTACTGAAGCGCTGTTTGCAGCCTCGAACCTGTGGTATTACATGAAGCTTAGACGTGCCACGCGCACCAGCCCTGTTTGAAGCATAAAGTAGCTCATGTCAGACCGATAACTGCACTAACTTAATGACAAGAAAGTGGACGTATTGAAACCGTTGCTTGTATTGAAACCATAGCCGCTTTGTGATTTATTGCGTCATTAAAGGGAATCAAAATTTCACAGGGAAGACGATGCAACGCAAACCCATCGACAAGGCACTATTTCTTGGTGTTCCAGTGTTTCTACTGGCTCTTTTTATTTTAAATATCACTGCAGAAGGTGAAGTTAAACTCGCGGCTACCCTAGGCAGTGTAGGGCTATGTATTGGCTTTTTCTCTTATTTAAGAAGCAGGCGCTTCGGCAATAGATATCCCATTGAAAAATTGATAGAAAAAGATGGTGATTTTGTGGTGTTTCACTTTTTACAGGGACTTGATCGCCAACCCCTCAGGGTGAACGCCAATACTATCTATGCGCTTAATTTTTCTCACCATTACCTTGGAGTCATTTTGGAAAGCGGCAACGGTAAAGGGTTTGACTTTCACTACCCTCATAAGGAAGCAGTAATAGAAGCGAGACTTCAAGAGGTGCTTGGTGATGATGGATTTAACAACGTAAAAAAGAATGTCTAAATAAAGCGAAAAAAGTGTAAAGCAAAAAAAGTGTAGAGCGAAAAAAGTGTAAAGAGAAGCCCGAAAGTAATGTTTACTCGCGGGCTTTTTTAATTTATCACTGTAAAGACTTACGCAAACACCACGGTCTTATTTCTGTGAATAATCACGCGGTCTTCTAAGTGGTAGCGCACGCCATGAGCTAATGCCGTTACTTCACAATCTTTACCCTTACGCACCATATCAGCTGCACTGTCGCTGTGACTAATACGCTTAACGCTTTGCTCAATAATAGGGCCTTCATCTAAATCTTTAGTTACGTAGTGACAGGTTGCGCCGATTAGCTTTACGCCGCGATCATAGGCTTGCTGGTAAGGCTTAGCACCTGCAAAGCTCGGCAAGAAGCTGTGGTGAATGTTAATGGCTTTACCTTGCAATTCTTGGCAAAGCGTATCAGGTAAAATCTGCATAAAGCGGGCAAGCACGGTCAAATCAATTTTGTATTCTTGAAGTAAAGTCGTGATTTGCGCAAAAGCGGCTTCTTTCCCTAACGCTTTAAAGTCTACCCAATGGAAAGGGACTTTGTACCAGTCTGCAAACTGTTTCATTTGCGGGTGGTTGCCAATAATAACCGGAATATCACAGTGTAGTTCGCCTGTGTGCCAGCGGTGAAGCAGGTCAACTAAACAGTGAGACTCAAGGCTGGCAAGCAGAGCGACGCGCTGTTTTTTGCTGGAGTCGCTCAGCTTCCAGTTCATCTGATATTCGTTAGCAAGCGGGGTGAATTCTTTAACAAAGCTTTGATGATCTAACTTTAGCGAGTCGGTGCTAATTTCATGGCGCATGAAAAAGCGGCCGGTTTGTAAGTCAGTGTGATGGCTTGCTTCAACGATGGTAGCGTTATGGTCGGCCAAAAATTGCGACACGCTGGCAACGAGCCCAATTTGGTCTGGGCAGTCTATTACTAATCTAAATGTTTGTTGCATTTGGGCAGTTTGAATAAAAAAACAGGCTTTCTTTTTACCTGTGCCGCCATGTGTTGTAAAGGCGACGCGCTATTTTAAACCAGCTTAAATTGCTATAACTCATAATCACATGAGGTCTTAAGCTCAAAAGGTGCGAGTCAAATGGACATCAGTTTACCCAAGTCAGCACGGTATTGCGTTTGCCTTTACTCGTCGGTTATCCCTCGGCGCAGCTTTTCTCTTACCGACATATTGTGTTTTAACGGCCAAGACTGGCGGATAGGGTAGACTACCCCTTGCGGTGTAGAGACAGACTCAAAAAGGTGAAATGCCGAAACGTGAACGTCTACATTGGGGCTGTAAAGGGGAAGAGGCAAGCTCGACGTAGCCTTTCTGACAAGCGTAACGTGAGGCTTATATTCTCTGCTTTCTACCTCTATCGCCGCCTTGCGGGCTGCTTTTCGCGACAATTTGGCGAGTTCACCTAGCGCCTTTGGCGCATCTGTCGGCGAAGCGAAGAGTATCTTAGGGCCGCTCCATAATCCTGTTGCATCGAGGGTTAAAGAAAAGGGTTCGCTCACAAGCTGATCGAGTTCATACACCAACGCTTCGTGCTGCCGATGATTTATCTCACCTAAAAAGCTAAGCGTTATGTGGAAGTTCGCCGCCGGCACTGCGTACGGTTGCGCAGGCCCTTGGCTACTGGTGTGATCGTAGCGCTTATTGGACGACTTTCGAGAACGAATAGGCTCGCTTTTTACCCATTGACGGGGCATAACTTCAGGCAATGCCTGTTGGCGCCAGCTATCTAGAGCAAGTTTTTCTGTGGCGCTAAGATCTAAACCAATAAAGCTTCGCATAGCTTTCCTCCTTCCAATTTGCCCTTTAGCTTGTACATCACGTTAATGTCCATACAAACCTAAGTTTATCATGGCGCTACCTGCGATTTCCAAAACAAGACGCAAGTATTGAGCTATTTGCCAAATTTAAAAAAATAGCAGTGATGTTCGGGTGCATTGCTCAAATCAGGTACACTATACCCATCAACTTATAACACCTTTATGCCCTTTATGTTACAGCCGTTTTCTCACTTACCCGCTTATGAACTCGTTACGCCGCTTGAAGAAGCTGTAGCCGCTAGCAACGTCATCATAGGGGCTCCTCCGGGCGCGGGAAAGTCCACCGTACTTCCTTTGTCACTGCTGAAATCATCGCTTCAGGGAAAAATATTACTTATGCAGCCACGGCGCGTGGTGGTGAGAAACCTTGCGGACTATTTAGCTAGGCAATTAAATGAAAATGTGGGCGAAACGGTTGGCTATCGCATTAAAGGGGAGTCGAAAACATCGTCTGCCACTCGGCTTGAGATCATAACCGAAGGGGTGCTGACTCGCATGATTCAGCAAGACCCTGAGCTTGATGGAGTAGCCGCTATTGTCTTCGATGAATTTCATGAACGCAGTATTCACAGTGACTTCGGTTTGGCACTAGCGCTTGAAGTACAGTCTGGGCTTCGCGATGACTTACGATTAGTTGTAATGTCGGCTACCTTGGATGTAGCACCCCTTCAAACGTTGCTCAATGCGCATAGCGTACTGCCAGTAGTGAACTTGAATACGCAAGGGCGCATGTTTGCCGTTGACATCCGCTACACACAAGATGTGCAGGCGCATGAGTTAGTACCCAAAACCTGCAATATCATAAAGCAGGCCGTAGGCGAACACGACGGTGATATTTTGGTTTTCCTTCCTGGGCGAGGAAGCATCAATGCTGTTGCCAAAGAAATAAAAGGGTTAGCTGAGAGTGCGGACATGGCCGTTCACATGCTCTATGGAGCGTTAAGTAAATCTGTGCAACAAGCCGCTATTACGCCAGACCCGCAAGGCAGACGAAAAATCATATTATCTACCAATATTGCTGAAACGAGTCTTACCATTGAAGGCGTGACGGTGGTTATTGATAGCCTATGGGAAAACAGTGCTCAGTATCATCCGTCCAGTGACATAACTGCGCTTACCCAGCAGCGCATTTCGCAAGCATCCGCCATTCAAAGAGCGGGGCGCGCGGGGCGTGTAATGGCCGGAACCTGCTATCGTTTGTGTAGCAAAAGCAGCTTCGAGCGTTTGGCCAAATACAATGCGGCGCAAATTGAAAAGGAAGACTTAAGTAGCTTTTTGCTTGATACCTTAGCCTGGGGCAGTAGCCCAGATACCTTGGCATTGTTGACGAAGCCTACACAAGCGCAGCAGCAGGTTGCACAACAAAAGCTTCAGCGGGTTAATGCTATCTCACAATCCAGTATTACTCCCTATGGAAGAGCGTTGGCCCAGTTACCTTGTCAACCTCACTTAGCCCATTTATTACTCACCGTTAAACAAGGAGTTGATGGACTTAGTGCCGATATAAACGACGCGCTTCGCCATAATGCTCCCTTTGTTGTGGCCCTTAGCGAAAGTAATATCAGTGTAGGTGGCGCAACAAATGTCATGGATGCGCTGCTCCACGCCAATAGCAACACGCGCAGTCAGCTTACACAGCAAGCTACCCGTTATGCGCGCTACGTGCAAAATAATGATGGAAAAGCACAACGCTTTAAGCCTGATATTAACGAACTAGACGAGCAAGCCCTTGGGCTTTGTATCGCTATCGCATTTCCTTTGCAGGTGGGCTATAGGCGCAGTGCGTCAGATAAATCGGCAGAGAGCTCGAATACAACAAATGGTAAGCCTAAGACCGGTATAGTCGAATACAAACTGGCAAGTGGCAAAGGTGCAGAGCTCACTGCTGCTGGTAGTGCGTCCATTTTTAATGAGAGCGAAAATGGCGATGGACCATGGCTGGCAGTGCTCGACGGGCAGCTGATAAAAAGCACGGTGGCAATACGCTTGGCACAGTCAGTGCCTGAAAGCTGGTTGCGTTTAGCCTTTCCTGACGCGTTCAAAGAAAAGCGCAGCGTTATTCTTAACAGCGATACTGGGGTAATGGAAGCCAGAGTAAGTACGGGCTTTTATGAGATAACGTTAAATAGCACACCGGTTTCTGGACAGGAAAAAAGTCGTGAAAAAGCATTCTGGGATGATGCGTTATGCAACGCATGGTTCGCCTACCTTGATGCACTTCCTCTATCAAGCTGGCCGCTTTCTGACGCAGACTGGCAATGGTGGCGAAGAGTGGCAATGGCTGGGAAGCTCAATTTGCCACAAGACAAAGCCTTCGATGAACCCGAGCCGTGGCCGTTGTCATTGAACGCTCTCGTGCACGAGGCCAAAGACAGTTTAGCGCCCCTCTTAAAAAACTGTAAAAACATCAAAAACCTTAAGCAGTTACCGTGGAAACCAGCCTTGAATAATGGTCTTTCTTGGCCTCAGCAAGATGCCTTAGCCACACTCTTGCCAACTCACGTGACTATTCCAACGGGCAGAGAGGCTAGCCTGGATTATCGCGATAATGGAGATGTGGTGCTGTCGGTCAAAATGCCAGAGTTATATTCTCAAGGCACGCCATTAACGATAGCGGGTGGGCGAATTACCGTTGTATGTGAGCTGCTGTCGCCAGCAGGTAGGCCATTACAAACCACCAGTGATTTAGCCGCCTTTTGGCATGGCAGTTATAAGGAAATACAAAAAGAGATGAAGGGGCGCTATCCAAAGCACTTTTGGCCAGATGACCCCGCAAATGCATCGCCGACCAGCAAAACAAAAAAGCATATGTAGCGCGCTGATACGGCTACACGAACCATCGTTTTCAGGTGATTTTTGTTTATTTTAAACAAGAGTAGTATCTATACGCCATTTTCCTATATGCCAGTTTCGTACACAGTATGTTTTTTACGACAGTGGTCGTGCGCTGAAACTTGCGCTAAGTTGGAGTATGAAACCTCACTCTTATTTACAGGTTAAACTACGCAATGAAACTATCTTGTATTGCCACTGCTGCTTTTTTATTTGCTACTTCAATTAACGTTCAAGCTCACGATTTTTGGCTAGAACCCACAGCATATCGTTCTCAAGAACCGAATTCGCTGGCATTGCAGTTTAAAGTGGGTCATAAGGAAGATACCTCTCATTGGAACCTTGCATGGGATAGAATAGTCGCGTTGCGCACCTACTCTTTTGATGGTGTAACTGATATGGCTGCCAGTGTTGTACCTAAAACCTCAATGCTGCCGGGCATGGCAAAAACAACCAAGCTCCCATCCGGTACTCACGTCATAGGGTTTGAAAGCTATCACGCCACAAGCACATTAAAAGCGAAGAAGTTTAATCAGTATGCAAAAGAAGAAGGCTTAACTGAGGTATTGGCGCACCGCGAGGCAAGGGGACAAAACGATATCGCCGGCAAAGAGCTGTACTCTAGAAAGGCGAAAACCATTGTGCAAGTTGGCGATGCGGTAACGAACAACGTATTAAAACCCATTGGCCACACATTGGAAATAGTGCCTCTTGAACATCCTTACAAGCTTGCAGGAAACACGCTATCTGTTCAGGTATTATTTAAAGGTAAGCCTTTGAGTAACGCGCTTATCGATGCGTATTCCTTGGTTGGTCACAGCGCTAAAGAGCAAGCGGTTAAAACGGATAGTGAGGGCAAGGCGACATTTAAATTTGACGTCGAAGGACCTGTAATTCTGAATACAGTTTGGGGAGTCCCACTTACAAATAGCTCGGCTGCAGATTTCGAAACCTATTTTTCAAGCCTAACGTTTGAGTACTTTCAGTAACCAACAAAGTGAGTGGTTTACACCTTGTAGGCCACTGAAAATACCAAACAGTGAATGCGCGCCAGAAATGGCGCAGCATATATCAAATTTAAGAAGTCGTCGTTTCAAGGTCGATATTAAGTGCAGCCATCACTTCAAGGCCTGGGAAACCATCTGCAATCATGTTGTTACTAATTTGGTAATTGCGAATGCCTTCGCGGGTGGCGGGGCCAATAATGCCGTCAGGCTTACCCACATCAAAGCCCAAATCATTCAGCTTGCTTTGGAGGGCAATAATATCTTTGCGATTGTACGCAGGTAGATCAGGTAACGTGGCTTTAATGCCAGACGCGCCAGCGATGCGGTCGGCCAATACACCCACGGCAATGGCATAAAACTCTGAGTTGTTCCAGCGCATAATAACGCGGAAGTTTTTGTAGGCGATAAAGGCAGGGCCGTTGTGACCAGCTGGCACAATAACATAGGCGGTAGTATCGCCTTCGCCCAATTCAGAACCATCAGCTTTTTTCACGCCTTGGGCGTGCCATTCACTGAGAGATTTTCTATTTTTATAGCCTGACTCTTGATAGTCAAAGTTCTCCGGCAGTTGCACTTCACGACCCCAGCGGAAGCTGCGCTCCCAACCCAAGTTGGCAAGAAAGTTTGCCGCAGAAGACAACGCATCTTCTTCACTTGCCCACAAGTTTATTTGTCCGTCGCCATCGCCATCAATAGCGTAGTGGGTATACGCCGAAGGCATAAATTGGGTGTGCCCCATGGCACCGGCCCACGAGCCAATCATGTCTTCTTTTTGCAGCTTCTCTCGCTCCATCAATTTCACAGCAACAAGAAACTCTTGGGTGAAGTAGGTGCTTCGTCGTTTATCACAAGCCAAAGTGGCAAGCGAGTCGAGTACCGGCATTTTGCCTTTATAAGAGCCAAAGTTTGTTTCTAGTCCCCAAAAAGCGAGCAGATAATGAGGAGGCACGCCGTATTTTTCACTTAGCTTATGCAAAAGTTTGTCGTGCTTTGCATACATCTCTTTACCTTTTTCGGTACGCCAGTCGGTAACGCGCTTGCTGAAGTACCCTGGAAAGGTTTGTACAAATTCTGGTTGGCTTCGGTCTAGCTCAATCACACGATCTTGGTGAACAAGACGAGGAAACACATCATCGATAGTCTGCTGGCTAACCCCTTCCTGCTTGGCTTTATCAGCAAGCGCTGCGGTGCAGCTAGCGAATTGTTCATTGGCTAGCGCTGAATTCATTGTCGCACCCGCGAGAAGCAGCGCCATAGACGTGCGAAGTGACGGTCGAAGAAATGAGGCGTAAGACTTGGCCCCTTTAGGCGAACGAGTAGAGAAAAAAGAAGACTTAAATGAAGCTAAGCGCATAGTACGGTTCCTGTGTTACTTGCCAGCATGCTATCGCATTGTGACCGTGAAACGCGAGTAAAATTCATTTTAGTCCTTCAACATACTAGCGCCATGGGACGTTTCAGAAGTATACAAATTCGGAGTGTGCATATTTGGAAACAGTTGTTGAGAGGCGGCCTGAATGGTAATGTTGATACTATTAAAACTAACGTTTTAAAGGCGTTCGTTAAATCCATATCGCAATATGTGCGATGTCATCCTCAATGATCTTCATGGCGTTTTCACGTGGCAAAAAGACAGACAAAAGACAATCCATCTTCAAAAAGTAAAGCATCAAGCAATGGCAAAGGCTCGGCCAAGCGCTCGTGGTTTTTCAAATTGTTTTGGCGAGTCACTCTTATTGGTTTGGTTGTGCTTGGGGCCTATGCCTTCTACCTTGACGCCCAAATTAAGCATGCGTTCTCTGGAAATAAATGGGAAGTTCCCGCGCAGATCTTCGCCCGTCCGTTGGAAATCAGCAAAGGTGAAGAGATAACGCCCCAAGAAGTCATTGACGAGCTCAATTTGCTGGGCTACCGCAAGGTAACCTTCGCCGACAGCAGCGGTGAATATAGCTATCAAAATAAGGTGCTGACTGTGCAGCGCCGTGCGTTTCAGTTTCCAGAAGGCGCAGAGCCTCTGCGTCATTTAGTGATCACGTGGGAAGGTGCACGTATTGGGGAAATTTATGACAAGTCGCAAGGCCGCCCGTATGGTTCTGCAAAGCTAGAACCCTGGTTAGTAACGCGCATGACAAGCGGGTCTCAAGAAGACCGTATGCTGGTAACGTTAGACACCATTCCTGAAATGTTGCCAAAAGCGCTAACCCTGGTGGAAGACCGCAATTTTTATAATCACCATGGCGTTGCGCCGCTTTCAATATTGCGGGCTCTAATGGCAAACATTGCAGCCGGACGAACGGTTCAAGGCGGCAGTACGCTAACGCAGCAGCTGGTTAAAAACATGTTTTTAACCCGTGAGCGTTCCATTGTGCGTAAGGCAAAAGAAGCCATTATGGCGGTGATCATTGATGCCCGTTACAGCAAGTCAGAAATTATTGAAGCGTACTTAAACGAAGTGTTTTTGGGGCAAAATGGCGATATGGCCGTACATGGTTTTGGACTTGCCAGCTATTTCTATTTTGACCGACCAGCTAACGAGCTAAGTACGCCCGAAATAGCCACGTTGGTTGCTATTATTAAAGGCCCATCTTATTACAACCCACGCAAATATGCTGAGCGCACGAAAGAGCGTCGTGATTTAGTGTTGCGCATGCTGTTTGATGAAAATGAAATTAGTCGTCAAGACTACGAACGTTTTGTGAATATGCCGTTAGGGCTCGCCAGTGGGGCTAGCTTAGCAAGCGGTAAACACCCTGCTTTCATGGAGCAGGTTCGTCGGGAACTCAATGAAATTCTGGCTGAGCCTAGCTTAAGAGATTCGGGCGTAAAAGTGTTTACAACACTTGATATCGTAGCCCAGCGCCGCGCTGAAAGTGCATTGTCGGGTACGCTAGACGGTTTGCAAAAAGACAGGAAAGTGCCATTACAGGGCGCAATGGTAGTCACAGATAGTGCAAGTGGTGAAGTACGCGCTATCGTTGGCGGAAAAGACTTTGCGTTCAAAGGCTTTAACCGAGCACTAGACGCAAAACGCCCTATAGGCTCGTTGATTAAACCTGCGGTTTACTTAACCGCACTAGAAGATCCAACACAATTTAACTTGGCAACGCCGCTTAAAGACGAACCCATTACCCTTGAAAGTCGAAATGGAAAAACGTGGTCGCCGCAAAACTACGATAAAGAGTTCAGAGGTCAGGTGCCTTTACTTCAAGGGCTAGTCGAGTCTTTAAATATACCTACGGTTAATTTAGGCATGCAGATAGGGCTTGATGCGCTAGCCGATACGATAGAGCGATTAGGGGTAACCACCCCCGTAGATAAAGTACCGTCGTTGACCCTTGGTGCTTTTGAATTGACACCATTTAGTACAAACCAAATGTACCAGACCTTATCAAATGATGGGCGTTACATACCTCTTCATACGGTGACTTCTGTAGTAACAGCAGATAACGCGCTGCTTTGGAAAAAGGCGGAGTTTTTTGCTCAGCGCACCGATGAAGCAGCAACCTATTTGCTCAACTATGCCTTGTATAAAGTAACCACCGAAGGTACTGCGAAGCGCATCGGTTGGAATTTTGGGAATGTGAATATGGCTGGCAAAACGGGCACCACAGACGATTACCGCGATAGCTGGTTTAGTGGCTTCGATAGAAACAATGTGGTTACGGTTTGGGTAGGCAATGATGACAACCAACCGGTTAATTTGACCGGTGCAGGAGGGGCCTTGCCCGTCTTTATAAACTACATGAAATCTCAGTCACCCAAGTCATTATCAAGGCGTTTCCCAAAAGGCTTAGGCATTGCACATTTTGACGCCAAGACCGGCGCGGTTGTGGTTGCAGGATGTGCTGGGAGTTTAAGCGTACCGGCTATTTTGGATGTGCTTCCTCCACCTCAACAAGATTGTTCAGGCCGTCCTGTAGACAAAGACAGCGACAAGGATGATAAAAGCTGGTGGGAACGGATATTCGGATGAAAAAAACTCCAGTAAGAAGATAGAAAACACAATCACTTGGCTGGGATACAGTCCGTGCTTTCTATCTCCCTCTGGAGTAAAAGGCCCAGGGAAGGCAAATCTTTTAGCGGTAGTCGGTTAGGTTCCTATTTGTTTTTATTGCGTTTTCAGTGACCTTTCTGAAGGAATAGGCGCGCTGTTGAAAACACCAGCGCACTGACTACAAACGCAATAACCGGTCCGAGTACCACCATAAATAGGGTTGCGGCGGTTAACATGTGCATTCTCCTTATGCGTCGTTATCGTCTGAGCTGATAGGCTCAATCGGCGTAATAGTGATGTCAGCAACCAATGCATTTGCTTCTTCTACTTCTGGCTCAAACGTATGGCTTGCAGTTAACACGTCATAAGTCACGCCTAGGTCCAAGTTCTGCTTTACGTCATGCATGGCGCTTTCAACGATAAAATCTGTATGCGAAACAATGTTGTTCTGAGTGTCGTCAGCGAACGCTGATGCGCCCAATACGCTAGTTGCTAAAGTTAGTGCAGTGAAAGTTTTGCGACCGATAAACATAGTAATCTCCAAAAATTAAGTTAGACACTGCACTTGAACATACTGCGTGGCAGCTATCATGTTGCTAAAGGTTTCGATAATAAGTCGTTATCAATTAACAATTAGTTTATAGCGAGGGATGTGCCAACTCGTAAAAATAAGCTAAGTGTATGAATTTAGTGAATTTTAACTTTTGATAAAAAATGAAGGTGGAATTGGGGGATTAAAGAAATACTAAAATTTAGCGAATTTAATGTAGAGGTGGTCAAAATGACTAACGCAAATTTTTTAACACTTGCGCAGCGACACTGGTGACCATGAGAAAGGTCAGAAATAGGGGCGCTAGTCTATAAAGAAGAGCAGCGCCGCCAATGTATAAAGGAGTGAGTAGGTCTAGGACGCTTTACTTCTAAATTGTGAAACCATTGTCACTACTAGCGCAATGATCACACCAGCAGCAATACCAACAACACCATCAGCAAGTATAGACATAACCAGCGATGCGTCTGGGATAAGTGCGGTAAACCAGTCGGTAATAACGTGCAAAAAGCCAATGCTGTGTGTGAGGATGCCACCACCGACTAAAAACATAGCAACGGTGCCTACAACCGCAAGGGTTTTCATTAATGCGGGGGCGGCAACTAATAACGCTCTGCCAATAAATCGTTGAAGGGTGTTCATTGAACCTGTTAACGACTTGCGAAGCATGTAAAGCCCAACATCGTCCATTTTAACTAGTGCCGCTACCAGCCCATAAACGCCAAGGGTAATCGCTAAGCTTAGTGCTACTAGTACACCAATTTGCGTAGTAAGTGTTGCATCGGTCACTGTGCCTAATGCAATTACAATAATTTCAGCAGACAGTATAAAGTCTGTGCGTATAGCGCCTTTAATTTTATCTTTCTCAAACGCTACCATATCCACATCTTCGTGGGTAAGCGCTTCTATTCTGGCTTCTCGTGTTTTTTCTTCATCTTCGTGGGGAAGATATTTGTGCAGCAGTTTTTCTGCACCTTCAAAACATAAATATAACCCGCCCAGTACCAAAAGGACGGTTATAAGAGAGGGCACAAAAGCACTGATGGCTAATGCCGCAGGAACCAATATTGCTTTATTAATAAGTGAGCCTTTTGCTACTGCCCATACAACAGGTAGCTCTCGGTCTGCTTTAACGCCTTGGACCTGGTCGGCGTTTACCGCTAAATCGTCGCCCAAAACGCCCGCTGTTTTTTGCGCAGCGACTTTCGACATGGTTGCGATGTCGTCCATTAACGTTGCTATATCATCAAGTAGGGCAAGTAAGTTAGCTGCGGCCACGTCGAATATCCTTTGTTATGTATTACAGTTAGAGTAATCCCCAGTAAATAGCAGCTTAGCGTACTTAAAACATGGGTGATATACAATCAGGAATAATGCCGATAAATCACAATTCGTTTTAGGCAATTTTCAGGGCTATCACCAACAGAAAAGGCGAACTCAGAGGAAGTGTGAGTTGAGAAGAGCACGCTCGTGCTCTTCTCATGTTGAAGTTAATTACCCCAAATGTTGTTTACCAGTTCTGGATGATCAACAAAAGGGTTTCGATTGTTCTGGAAATTGAAGGCAGCGTCATTCCTATCGATTTCCTTTTGGCTTACAGGGTCTTGAGAATGCCAGCTTAAAAGCAGAGTTAAGAACCAGCTTTCAAATACTTGATTACTCGTACCATTCAACACTGCGTCGCCATAGGTGCTATTCGTTTCCCAATTTGCAATGACGTTTTCATAACGTGTCGCCATGTAGAAATACGCTCTAGCGAAGTCACCTTTGAACTCGTCGATGGGCTCAAAAACGGTGCCTGTATAACCAGAAGCAGAAGAGCCCGCGCCCAGTTTGGAACCATTCGATGACGTATAAGTAGCACTTGCGACATCACCGTACGGATAGCTACTTCGGCGACCGTTAACGTAGCCGTCGGTTGCAAAAACGTGATGAACATCAGTATTCATAGGCGAGACTGCACCGCCAAACCAGCTGCGCGGGAAGGCGTGTTCGCGGTTATAGCAACTGCCTTCTCCACTATAGCTGCCACACTGGTCAGAACCAGCCGTGTAGCTGTAAGCGTCACTACCATTTGGGTTTTCTGAATACATGTCCAAAATGGAGCCGTCATTTTCATAGTAGCTGTCGCTTGTGTATGAAATATAGAATGTCCAAAGGTCGCCATAGCTTTGTGTATTATGATTTTTGATAATGTTGTAAAGCTCGGTTTTTAACGTATAGCCTGACAGACCGTTGGCACTTGCATAGTAACCAGTGAGTTCTGATGAACCACCACCACTGCCACCGCCACTCGTTGTGCCAACGCTAAAGCTGGTGCTTTCACTCGCGCCGAAAGAGCCGCCATTAGCTACAGACACGCCCTCTATTAGCAAGTTATAGCTGCCAGAGCCATAGGAGCAGCAGATTCCATCGCCATAGGCATCACTAATGGTAAAGGTATATTCTCCATCAGTAAGGCAAACCGCTTCAGTATAACTTTGGTTGCTAGCGTAGCTGCTGCCAGAGGCTTCAACTTGGTTGTTTGCGTTAGTTATTTGCCAACTGGTTTCACTGCCGTAATTGTCGGTAGTTAAGTTCAAAACGCCTGAATGGCTAGCACACGTGCTTCCACCGCCGTTATTGCCACCTGACCCAAGCGTAGTCGGCTCGAATGCGTCTACATAGACGGTTTCTGACCCATCAAAGCCCGTCTGATCATAAAAGCGTAACCCCACCTCAATCTCTTTTGACGCTGTAGCGGAATAAGAGAAAGTAAGCTGTTGCCAGTTTCCGGTTAAGTTGTTGTCAGAATAACCTTGATAACCGTCTACATATAGGCGTGCTTTTACAGCACCTTCAGTGTGATATAGCCTCACTGAAAATTCATAATTTTGACCGGCGGTTACATTGATTGTCTGACGGAAGTCAGTTGAACCTTGCGTTGTCGTATTGACGGTAACTGCAGCAGACTTGCTTCCCGAGAATGAGTAGGCCGAGTTTTCAGCTACACTAATGCCGGAGTCGATAGTTGACCATGAATTAGGTGCGCCAGACGTCCATGTTTCAAAGTCTCCATTGGAGACCTGACCCATGGCGATAGCGGGTAACAACGCACTTGCCAAGCCGACTATTTGACGTAAGTTTATATTCATTTATTTTCCGTTATTGTCTTTATTTTAAATGTATATTTATTCCTTAAACGTAGTGTTCGACGCCTTCCTAGGCGTATCAAATATTGCACGTATTTGTGACAAAATGAATAAAAGTGCTTAATCTAACGGCAGAGAGTACTGAGTTAACGGCAAGGAAATAGATGCAAATAAACGGTGAGTTAGGCAAAAGATCAGTACTACCTATTATGGACTGTTGGGAGCAATAAAATGACTGACAGCCCAATTCCATCGCTATCCGTACGCTCATATACGAAGCAAACGTGCCGCCATAAACACAACTACTTTCAGTTAGTGCTGCCCATCAACGGACATATCTTGATAGAAATCGATAATTTTAGCGGGCGGGTAGGCGTAGGCGAAGGCGTATGCATAGCGCCGAATGAGGTCCATTATTTTAGCGCTAACGAACTGTCAAAATTTATTGTGGCGGACTTGGAGTATGTGCCAGTTAATTTAAATGACAGGTTGCACCCGATATTTCAGGTAACGTCCGCATTACAGGCGTTTTTATCGTTTGTAGAGATTCAAATTAGCCAGTTTGCTGACCAAGGCCATGAAGAAATACTGGCGCTATTTTTAACCTTGCTAGAAACATCCTTGAAAGGATGCAGCATGGATAAGCGAATGACTCCTGTATTAAGCCATATTCATCGCGACCTTGCCCGAGGCTTTACACAGGTGGAGTTAGCACGGATAGCCTGCATGGGAACAACGCAATTCAAAACACGCTTTAAAGAAGCCACCGGGCATAGTTTACGAGATTACCTTGTAAAAGTGAGGATGGAAAAGGCCAAAGCACTACTTAGAAATACCGATACACCAATGTTGGGTATAGCTCAGCTAACAGGGTATGAAGATGTTGCAGCATTCAGTCGCCGGTTCAAAGCGTATTTCGGGCGACCCCCTAAGTTTTTCAAAAGAAAGTGACTGTGATAAGGGCTTACCTCACATGACGGTAAATCGTTGATAGAGACAACTAGTTAATCTCTTCGTCTTTAGGAAGTTTATTGACTCTGGCTTCTATAAAACGTTTGTGGTCGTCCATTTTGGTGCATTCTAAGGTTCCACCAGCAATCCCACTCAATATCGCCAAAGTTTTATTGGTCGTACTGCTACAGTTTACGCGTTTTGAAGGGCGTCGATTTTCATTAGCTTGTATTTGCTGTGTGCTTGGCCCGCTAAGCACAGGACTATTTTTACGCTCTTGAAATGCTTTTGCTGCCTGTTCTGCGTCTTCAGCGACTTTGTCACTGTGATACTTTTCAAAGTAGAGGGCTGCGCCATCTTTTACCGACAGATTCAACGAGCCTGCGCGCCGATTTGCGTCTTTTGATAAAGTGGGCGACGGCAGTGTATTAGTCGGCTTACTTTCAACGGGTACCTTCTGTTTATCGGGCTCAGCATTTTTCTGCTGCTTGGACGCAGGGCTTTCTACAATTTCATTTTTACTATCAAGTGCTTCAGTCGCTTTGGTTGCGTCAGGCTTCAACTCAATTTCTTGCCTTTTAGGGGAAACATCGATTGGTTTAGTTTCTTGTGGTTTAGCTTGGGCAGGAGGGCGTGGAACGGGGGGATAGTACAGTCTGGCGCTTATCTCCGGCGTTCGCTCCAAAACATTTACTCGTGCTTTTTGATTGTTGATGCCCAATTGAGAAAGTATGACCACTACGATGACCCCAAACACATGTGCACAGCCCGAAATTAATAGTGGGCGCCACGCCGTTTTCTTTGCAACGGAATGGTGTTCAATGCTGCGCTCAGGCGCAAAGAAAGATGGGGTGATAGTCGTCATAGTAAACAACAGACCATGGGCCCTATCGAATAGTTCCATCCTAATTTCATCGCACTTTTTAGTCCTCTCACCTTACCGCAACCTCATACCGCTTCAAAATTGGGCAAATTTTTAACAGTGCACCATTAGTGTGCATTATTTTTGTGCGTTCATGAAGCGTTTGCTTGTATGTGTTTGATTTATTTGGCTAATCATTTGTGGCATGGCTCTTGGTTTATCTTCCCATAGTTGGAAACACGACCATAAATCACAGAATAACCAAAACAAACTGGGAGCAACTCATGAAACTAGTCACAGCGATCATCAAGCCGTTCAAGCTAGATGATGTTCGTGAAGCCATTTCAGAAATCGGTATCGACGGTTTGACCGTGACCGAAGTGAAGGGCTTTGGACGTCAAAAAGGACACACTGAACTTTACCGCGGAGCGGAATATCAGGTGGATTTTCTACCTAAAGTCAAACTGGAAATTGCTGTTCAGGATGATCAAGTAGAGCGCCTGGTAGAAGCCATCGTTGGCGCTGCCAAAACAGGCAAAATTGGAGACGGCAAGGTGTTTGTTTACGACCTTGAACACGCCGTTCGTATTCGAACTGGTGAGTCGGATAGCGACGCGCTGTAAGCCACAACGATATATTTGCGGAGAAAACCATAATGGAAATCACTTTTGAACTTGGGTATGCGCTAGATACCTTTTATTTTCTAATCTGCGGTGCACTGGTTATGTGGATGGCTGCAGGTTTTGCGATGCTTGAAGCAGGTCTTGTTCGAGCGAAAAACACCACAGAAATTCTAACTAAAAACGTGGCGCTATTCGCTATCGCTTGCACTATGTACATGATTTGCGGTTACGGCATTATGTACGGTGGCGGCGATTGGGGTCCATTCCTAAGCGGTATCATGGCTGATGGCGCAACAGGTGTCGCTGAAGAGCCAGCAACATATGCACCTTCTGCTGACTTTTTCTTCCAAGTAGTATTTGTTGCAACAGCAATGTCTATCGTATCTGGTGCGGTAGCTGAGCGTATGAAGCTTTGGGCATTCCTAGCGTTCGCAGTTGTTATGACGGGCTTCATCTACCCAATGGAAGGTGCTTGGACATGGGGCGGCGAAGCAGTATTCGGTATGTATACGCTTGGCGACCTTGGTTTCTCTGACTTTGCAGGTTCAGGTATTGTTCACATGGCTGGTGCAGCTGCTGCTCTTGCTGGTGTTCTTGTGCTTGGTGCTCGTAAGGGTAAATACACCGCTGACGGTAAAGTAAACGCGATTCCAGGTGCAAACTTACCGCTTGCAACTTTAGGTACATTTATCCTGTGGATGGGTTGGTTTGGCTTCAACGGCGGTTCAGTACTGGCTACTGCAACTGTTGAAAGTGCAAACTCAGTAGCGATTGTATTTATGAACACAAATGCTGCAGCTGCTGGTGGTGCAATTGCTGCACTTATCGTAGCACGCATTCTATTCGGTAAAGCTGACCTAACTATGGTACTTAACGGTGCACTAGCCGGTCTTGTGGCTATTACAGCAGAGCCTTCAACACCTACACCATTACAAGCTACTTTGTTCGGCGGCCTTGGTGGTATTTTAGTAGTGCTTAGCATTGTTGCACTAGACAAGCTTAAGATTGACGATCCAGTGGGCGCAATTTCAGTTCACGGCGTGGTAGGTCTTCTAGGTCTTATCCTTGTACCTTTCACTAACGATGGTTCAAGCATCTCTGGTCAGCTAATTGGTGCAGCGACTATCTTTGTATGGGTATTCGTAGTGAGCCTAGTGGTATGGCTAGTGATTAAAGCGGTTATGGGTGTACGTGTGAGCGAAGAAGAAGAATTCGACGGCGTAGACATGAGCGAATGTGGTCTGGAAGCATACCCAGACTTCACAAGCAGCCGTTCGTAAGAGAGTCTCGATTAGGCAACGAAACAACAATAACAATAATGCCTTATTACTTCGTTTAGGCCCCGCTAATGCGGGGCTTTTTTCGTTTCATGCAATGTGTTTTAAGACCATTATTGAGCTTAGGAAAAGAGCCTAGGCGTAATGTGACAATAACGCTACACTATGAATCGATAAACTAACGCTAGATTTATTATCGGCAACGTTTTAGTAAAAGGACGGTTATGACTGCAAGTGTGCGACTTCTACCTTTGATACTGGCTTTCTTTAGTATCAGCTGTTTGGGCTATGACAGAATAACGGGGCAACCCTTTGCAAGTCGCTCAGAAGTTATTGCAAAGAACGGCATGGCAGCAACAAGCCAACCATTAGCTACGCAAGTGGCATTGGATATTTTAAAACAAGGCGGCAGTGCAGTTGATGCAGCTATTGCAGCCAATGCCATGTTAGGTTTAGTTGAGCCTACAGGCAGCGGTATTGGCGGCGACCTATTTGCCATTGTGTGGGATGCAAAAGAAGAAAAGCTAGTCGGCTTAAACGCTTCTGGCCGTTCACCCAGACAGTTAACCAAAGCGGTGTTTGCCGAGCGTGGCTTGCATCAAATTCCAAAATTTGGTCCGCTACCCGTTTCTGTCCCTGGCGCTGTAGATGGCTGGTTTGCACTACACGAAAAATTTGGCAAGCTGCCCATGTCTGCGCTGCTTACCCCATCTATCAAATATGCCCGTGAGGGGTTTCCTGTTTCAGAAGTCATTGCCTATTACTGGCAGATGAATCAAGAGCGAATTGGTCACTATGACGGCTTCGCAGAGACTTTTCTTATCGACGGGAAAGTTCCGCAAAAAGGCGATGTTTTTAAAAACCCTGGCTTAGCCGTGACCTATGAAAAGATTGCAACAGGCGGGCGAGATGCTTTTTATAAGGGCGATATCGCACGCACTATCGATGCTTACATGAAGTCTCAAGGCGGCTTTTTGTCATACCAGGATTTGTCATCACATACCTCGGAGTGGGTAGAGCCCGTCTCTGCTAACTATCGCGGGTATGATGTGTGGGAACTTCCGCCCAACGGACAAGGCATAGCGGCACTACAGATTCTCAATGTGCTTGAGCACTATGATATCGAAGGAATGGGGTTTAACTCAGCAGACTACATCCATACCTTTGTTGAAGCCAAGAAGCTCGCCTTCGAAGATCGCGCTAAGTTCTATGCGGATCCAGACTTCAACGATATTCCAGTCGACTGGCTAATTTCGAAAGAGTATGCCGCTAAGCGCCAGAAGCTCATAGATAATGAACGCGCAGCGAATCGCGTTGATGCGGGTATTTATGAAGGGGATACCATTTATCTGACCGTTGCTGATAAAGAGGGCAATATGGTGTCCTTAATTCAAAGTAACTACCGCGGAATGGGCTCAGGCATGACACCTCCAGGGCTAGGTTTTATTCTTCAAAATAGAGGTGAGATGTTTACCCTTGAAGAAGGGCACTTTAACGAATATCGCCCGGGAAAGCGTCCATTTCACACCATTATTCCAGCTTTTGTAACAAGAAACGGTAAGCCGGTGATGAGCTTTGGCGTGATGGGCGGTGGGACTCAGCCTCAAATGCATGCACAAATTATTGTAAATATTCTCGACTTTGGAATGAATCTGCAGGAAGCGGGGGATGCTCCACGCATACTCCACAGTGGGTCGAGTAGCCCAACGGGCGCGTTGATGACTGATGGTGGCTATGTGAGCTTAGAATCAGGGTTCAGTGAAACCGTTCAGCGAGAGCTAATGGAGCGGGGGCATAAGCTTCAACGCGTGGTAGGCGCGTTCGGTGGCTATCAGGCCATCGCTTGGGACGAGCAGAAAGGTGTCTATTTGGGCGCTTCAGAAACGCGAAAAGATGGACAAGCCGCGGGCTATTAAGCACACTAGTGTAAATAATAGGCGGCGGAGTTAATTTGTTCCCCCGTTTGCTGCTTCGCTTTAAAGGGTTTCAAAGTTTGAAGCAGCCGCTACACTTTACGATAAGGTTCGCACAACAAAGCGCGGCGAATGATCGCCAGCAGCGAAACGTCAGAACAAGGCGTTAATAACAACAAGAGCGGCAATGACACAACCACAAAAAGGCCTCTGCGCTGAGCCAAATTTACATGCACAGTATTTACTACTGAACGTCATTGATGACGATAGCCAAGCCGTACGCGCCAAACTATCTCGCGTACTGGATATATTCGAGCATTTTGAGAATGAGCACTACGAAGCCATGGTAACCGGCGTTGTCGCTATTGGCACCGGTTACTGGGCTGAGGTATACCCCGGTTTGATACCTGTTGAGCTTGCCCCTTTTCCTGATATGCAGTGTGATGATAGAAGTGCCCCCACCATGCCTTGCGATCTCTTCATTCAAATTCGCGCTGATAGGCTGGATATTTGCCATGCGGTTGGCATTGAAGTGATGGATTTGTTGCGTATTCATGTAGAACTGGTAGAGCAAATAAGAGGGTTTAGGTACTTAGATGGCCGTGACCTCAATGGTTTTCTTTATGGCGCAGATAATCCACGTGGCATGAAGCGCAGACAAGTCGGCATTATTGGCGAAGATGACCCTGATTTTAGCGGTGGCAGCTATGTTCACATACAACGCTATCGCCACGATTTAAGGCGCTGGAATAGTCTTTCAAGCCGTCAGCAAGAACAAGTGATGGGCACCACGCAAGAACACAATTTGGTAAGTAGCGAACAGTCTGAATCTTCGCATTGTGTTAGGGCAAGCACTGTTGCGCCCGATGGCGACGAACCAAGGCTAATTAAGCAAGGCATGCCATACGGTGATATGGCCTCCCAAGGTTTATTCTTTGTAAGCTGTAGTGCCAGTGCGCGGCCATTTAAACAGATGCTCCACAGCCAAATATACGGCAACGGTGAAGGCGATTATGACAGATGGCTGGACTTTACCAGTGCTGAAACAGGTGCTGCGTTTTTCGCGCCATCCATTAATTTTATTCGCCAGCAGGCTAAGTTATCTGAGTCCTAAATTTAACCGTCGCTTATGGCCATTGGGATTAGTAGACTAGCGCACCATCCCAATCCTCCTTAAAATCGACGCTTTTGTAAATTCGACAAACATCTATGTGATGATGCGCTAGCGAATCGTTTGGGCTCATAGCGACAGCGGTCTCAAAAAAAGAAATGGCCTCGTCCCACTGCTGATTTATACGGCATGCGATACCTGCGGCAATCTTGGTCTGAACCGCCAACTTCTTTTCCTGCTCACTCTCTGAAAGGTGGCTTAACACCTCGTATATTTCAATTGGCGCTTTTCGTCCTTTCACTCTTACCCAGTCAAGCAAGCGGGTTTTAATTGGGAAGCCAGAGCCTATGGTCTGAAGAACTTGGGCACTTACGATAATATCCGCCTCGTATTTGGGGGTTAAAGCTTCTAAGCGAGAAGCAATGTTTACGCTATCGCCAATGACGGTGGTATCCATCCTATCTTCTGAACCTACCGTACCCATAATAACAGGGCCAAAGTGGATACCTATTCCCATATTAATTGGTTCGTAGTTACTGTTCTTTCTATGGCCGTTATATATTGTCAGGGCTTTGCGTAAGTCGAGCGCAGCATTAACCGCATCCATAGCTTTTTGTTGTGAAGATCCTTCGCGATGATCGAACAGCGCCATAATGGCGTCGCCCATGAACTTATCAATAAAACCGTGGTTTTGATGAATAGGATCGTTCATTCTGGTGAAATAAGAATTAAGAAAGTTCATCAACTCTTGTGGCGTAATACGTTCAGAAAAACCAGTAAAGCCTCTGATATCGCAAAACATAATCGCAACGTCGTTTTCTGCCGCATAGCCAAGACCCAGCGCGTCTACGTCAGAATTCGACATGTGCTCCACAAACTGCTTTGGAATGAATTTTTGAAAGGTTTGTGTAAGCCTTTGGGCCTCATCGGCAGCTGTGTGAAAGTGCGTTTCGTCGTCGTTTTTTGCGACAGTGGTGGAGACATGACGCCCACGTTTAAATTGGCTAGCTCTGTATGAAAACCGACGGCTGCGCCTTACGTGCAAAATTGTGATAGCGACACTGTAGAGAAAAAGCGCGCAAATAGCGCCAAACTGCCAATCCATTGATAACACCACACCTATAAACTGCTTTTAAATGAAGGCTAATAATCTAGCCCGCGAGGAATTCAAGCGTTACGTATGAGAGAAGCAATGAAGAAGAGGCACTAACACGCCACGGTGGGCGTATTAGTGCAAAAATTACCAGAAAGGAATTAACTTAAAGCGTTGAGAACACTTTATCTGCTGCAGCAAGGGTTTGCTCAATGACTGCAGCGTCATGCGCTTTAGAAACAAAGCCCGCTTCATAAGATGCAGGTGCTAAGTAAACGCCTTGCTCTAGCATACCGTGATAGAACTTGTTGAATTGCTCGGTATTACAGTTAATTGCTTGCTTGTAGTTCGTGACTTTCTCTACGTCAGTAAAGAATATCCCAAACATACTGCCGGCAATATTAGTAGTTAGACTAATATTGTGTTTGTCAGCAAGGGCTTGGAAACCATCCACTAGCGTTTGCGTATTTTCGAAAATTGAATCGTAAAGTCCAGGCTGCTTTATTTGCGTTAAAGCAGCAAGACCTGCAGCCATTGCTACCGGGTTACCAGAAAGCGTACCCGCTTGGTAAATTGGCCCTGTCGGTGCTATGTGAGTAATAATGTCACGACGGCCACCAAAACAGCCCACTGGCATACCGCCGCCAATGACTTTACCCAAGCAAGTCAGGTCTGGTTTGATGTTGTAACGCTCTTGCGCCCCGCCGCGAGATACGCGGAAGCCTGTCATTACTTCATCAAAAATCAATACGCTGCCATATTGGTCACAAATAGCGCGAAGTCCTTCAAGGAAGCCTTCCACAGGAGGGATACAGTTCATGTTACCTGCGACAGGTTCAACGATAATGCACGCAATATCATCGCCATGGGCTTCGAAGATTTCTTTTACGCTGTCTAGGTTATTGTATTCAACGGTAAGCGTATGCTCAGCAACATTTGCTGGAACACCTGGTGAACTTGGTACACCAAGGGTTAGCGCCCCTGAGCCCGCTTTCACTAGCAGTGAGTCGGCGTGCCCGTGGTAGCAGCCTTCAAACTTAACAATTTTGTTTCTGCTCGTGTAGCCGCGAGCCAGGCGAATAGCTGACATGGTGGCCTCTGTACCAGAGTTCACCATGCGTACCATTTCCATAGATGGAACCAGTTCGCTAACCAACTCAGCCATGATCACTTCAGCTTCGGTAGGTGCACCGAAAGACAGTCCGTTATACGACGCTTCAATAACCGCTTCGCGAATTTGGGCGTTATTGTGACCTAGAACCATAGGGCCCCAAGACTGAATATAGTCAATATATTGCTTACCATCCGCATCCCACATGTAAGCGCCATCAGCTTTCGTGATGAAGCGAGGTGTACCGCCTACCGCTTTAAAAGCGCGAACGGGTGAATTTACGCCACCAGGAATGGTTTTTTGGGCGCGGGTAAATAGGGCTTCAGATTTTTGCATGTAATTACTTACTCTTATTGCTGTACCAAACAACGTCACGCTCGTACTTAGTGAGAAGGTTTTCTACACCCAGAGTAAGCGCAAACAATGCCATTCTGACAAGTACACCATTGTCGGTTTGTCTAAAAATGGCGAGGTTTGGATTGAGGTTTAGATCGTTATCTAATTCGTTGGCTTCCATACGTGAATCTCGTGGAAGTGGATGCATGATAACGGTCTTCGACTGAAAGTGTTTCGTGTAAATCGACTGATTAAGGCGGAACTTACCTCGGTATTTGTTGGCTTCTTCTTGAGAAGGAAAGCGCTCTTCCTGAATGCGTGTTTGATAGCATATGTCCGCATCCATATTCCCTTCAAGGGTATCGGTAATCGTAAGCTGGTGCCCCGCATTTTGGATGGCGTCTATGATGGGCTGAGGCATGGCCAGCTCTTTTGGCGAAATGAGCGTAAAGCGAATGTTTTTAAACAAACATAACAAGCGAGATAAAGAGTGTACTGTTCGGCCGTAGCGCAAATCACCAATCATGGCGATGTGTAAGCCGTCAATGCCGTGGCCATTGTATTCCAGTTCGCGTTTAATCGTGAACAAGTCCAACAGTGCTTGGGTTGGGTGTTCGTTTGCACCATCACCACCGTTGATAACAGGTACACGACTACCTTCGGCAAATTCTGCCACTGAACCCGCCGCAGGATGTCGCATTGCAATAATGTCGGAATAGCCGCTCAGCACACGGGCTGTGTCGTACAATGACTCACCTTTAGCCAGCGCAGAGCTCGACATGCCGGTGGTTTCTCTAACTTCACCACCTAAAAGGTTGAATGCGGTACCAAAGCTAACTCGCGTACGGGTACTTGGCTCAAAGAACAGGTTACCGAGAATGGCGCCATCTAGCACGGTTGTGCGCTTTTGTCGTTTGGCATAGGGTTGCATGGAATTGGCAACTGAGAACACTTTCTCAATGGCCTCGCGATCGAATTGATTAACCGAAAGAATGTGGTTACCGGTAAAGTCAGACATGCGCTTCTCAATCATCAACGAAAACGGCGCTAGTTTATAATACCGCTGGGGTTAAGTCATTAGCGCAACGTTAATCTTGCCTTAGGTTTTTCTCAGTTTGGCGTTTTATTGAAAAGGGCTTTCCACAAATCAAAACGCAAGTGTGCATATGCGCATATGTCGACTAATTGTGTTGCTGAGTATAGTGGGTAAAGAGTAAAAGGATCTTTTCAGCCGCGCTATTTACGTGGGCTGTAATCGCTTCGTCTTGAAGCGGAGACTGTATGCCGCACAGCATCATTGTGTGATATTCCCCCTTAAGCAGGGCGCAATAGTCAACTGCCAGCTGTTGGGCGATATCACGGCTTAAGCTACCTTCTCCGAACTTCTCTATGACATCACTCAATGTAGATAGGGAAGCTTCTGGGCCAGCCTGATAAAAAAGTGTTGCCACATGAGGACTATTTACCGCTTCAGCTATAATTACTCGAAAGATAGCAATGGCTTCAGGATCTTGTAATAGTCGCACAAATTGACAGCCAACTTTTCGTAAACATTCTAATAGTGAGAGTGAGCCTGAAGTGGCGTCGATAAGTTGCTGGGTGTCGAGTTGGTATGATCTGCATTTCGATGAGATTGCCGCTTTAAAAAGAGCATCTTTTCCTTCGAAATGAGAATAGACCGTTTGTTTAGACACACCAGAGGCTTTAGCCACAGTGTCCATAGATGTGTTGGCAAAGCCCTCTTTTAAGAACAGGCAAGACGCTGCATGCAATATAAGATGGTATTTCTCTTCGCTCTTAGGTCGGCCTTGCTTTCGAGTGGTAGCCACGTTCGTTCTCACTTTATTGACGAATATTTAAATATCAAACTGGACGGTCTAGTATTTATATACTAGCATAGCACAATAAGTATGCAAATATAGCCCAGAGCAAACGCTAAACTGGTTAAAGGAAATGTTATGACTGCTGCAACGACGCCTTCTAAAAGTGGCAAACTCTCACTTATTATCGCTATTGCCGTTTTTACTGCAGCGTTGGTCATTCTTTTGATGACAGCAGGTCTTGGCAATGCGACACAAACGCCAGAGGCAAGAGTTCCCGTTGCAGTGTCCACTGGAACAGTCAAAATTCAATCGGGCTTTGAAACTCCAATCAATGTTTTTGGGCTTATCGAATCCCCACGGGCCACTTCGCTTTCATTCGATATGGCAGGGCAAGTCAATACTTTACTTGTTGAAGAGGGCGATGTAGTAAGCAAGGGAGATGTTCTAGCTCGTCAAGATGTTCAGCGTCTGAACGCCAGAAAACGTGAGCTTCAAGCCTCACTTGAGCGTGCGAACGCCGACCTTGAGCTTGCTAGAGTAAATAGCGAAAGAACCACGTCGTTGGTTGAGAAAAAGCTAGAATCAGCACAGCGACTAGACGAAGTAAAGGCAAGTTTAAATGTCGCTAAGGCCCAAGTTAGTGAAATGCAGGCCGCCCTTGAATCACTGAATGTAGAAATAGAAAAAACGACCCTTATTTCTCCCTTCGATGGCGTAGTCAATCGACGCTTTTTTGATGAAGGCAGTGTAGTTAGCGCTGGAACCCCCGTGTTTGGAATTACGGGCATAGAGAATTATCAGGCTCGTTTCGCGGTACCTGCCGATGTTGTGGATCAGTTTGACCTTAATGAGCCGGTGCTGGTTAGCGTCGGGGATATTGATGTGGCGGGTACTGTTACGCAACGCTTACCTGTTCGCAACGTGCAAACGCGAACCATTGATATTTTAGTGACATTAAATAGTAATGAGCGGGTACGCCCCGGTGATATGGCTATTTTATCTGGATTTCGTTCTCACTCTGAGACAGGAAGTTGGCTGCCGGTTAACGCGCTAAGCAACGGCTTGCGCGGTTTGTGGCGCGTATTTGTTTTATCAAACGAGCAAAACGCCACCCTTGAAGCCCGTGTAGTGGAAGTTGTATATACAGACGGAAACAACGCGTTTGTGCGCGGAGCGCTTAAAGATGGAGAGGTTTACGTAAGCGAAGGTACACACAAACTCGCACCTGGCCAAATGGTATCAATCCCTAGTCAACATCGAGCTGGGGCACGCTAATGAAGTCTTTTAACTTCGGCTCAGATAAATCTTATCCATGGTATACCTTATTTTACCGACGAGGGCATTTACTCATACTGAGTCTTCTGGTGCTAGTCACAGCAGGGTTGTCAGCATTAGGCTCTCTGCCGCGTATTGAGGACCCGCGAATAGATACGCGAAACGCACTGATCATCACTCAATACCCAGGCGCGTCGGCGGAACGGGTAGAGGCTTTGGTTAGTGATGTGCTTGAAGACAGGCTTAGAGAAATATTTGAAATAAAGGAAGTGAAGTCCACGTCGCGTGCTGGTATCTCCATCATTCTCATAGAGACGCAAGACTGGATAAATAATTCAAGTAACGAACAATTATTCAGTGAAATTCGCGATGCCATTGGCGCTGCCGCTGAGTCATTCCCTGAAGGTGCCATGGCGCCAGTTTTCGATGAAAAGCGCGGCGCGACAGCGTTCACTTTATTGCTATCTGTGCGAGCAGACCACTTTGAAAATACCCCTATTACACTCACCGCGCGTTTGGCTCAAGAACTTACAGACAGGCTGCGAAACGTTAATGGCACTGAGTTAGTACGTGTATACGGCGCACCGCAGGAAGAAATTAGCGTCAATATCGACCCTATTAAGCTTGCTGCAACGGGTCTTACCTTACAGCAAGTAAGCAATTTAATAAGCCGCGCCGACCCCAAATTGCCTGCGGGTATGCTTAACTCCCAGCAAAGCAATTTGCGCTTTACAGTGGGAGAGGGCTTAAATGGCGTGAACATGATTGCTTCAATTCCCTTAGTTAACGAGCAAGGCCGCTACTTACGGGTAGAAGACGTCGCTAAAGTGGAGCGCAGTTTCACTACCCCTCGCAACGAAGTGGCATTTCTAAATGGTGAAGAGTCTATCTTTGTGGCAGCGCGTATGCAGCCCTCGCTGCGTTCTGATGTATGGACAGAAAACGCATTAGCAGTAGTGGAACAGTTCAATAAAGACTTCAGCGGAACCTTAACCGCGACCGTTGCATTTGAGCAAAACGAATATACCGCTACTCGCCTTGCTGACTTATCGATGAACCTGCTTATGGGGTGCGCCGTGGTCATGATGGTTATTCTACTTTTCATGGGGTTTCGTGCTGCGTGGATTGTGGGCCTGGCACTTCCCTTATGCGCCGCTTTTGCCTTGTTCTCTTTAAGTTTTTACGACGAGCAAATTCACCAAATGTCTATCTTTGGCATGATCATCGCCATTGGTTTACTAATCGATAATGCCATTGTTATTACCGATGAAATTCGCATTAATTTACAAGATCCTAATTTAACGCGAGTAGGTGCTATGGCCAAAAGCGTTTCACATCTATTTGTACCGCTTTTGGCTTCAACGCTGACGACCATTTTAGGCTTTATGCCCATCTTTCTTTTAGATGGAAACATCGGTGACTTTGTTGGCCCGATTGCCATTAGCGTGGTGATGGCACTTATTGGCTCGCTGTTTATTTCTCTTACTATCATTGCAGCCCTCGCTGCCCGATTTTTGCCAAAGCAAGACAATAGTTCGCAACATGAAATAGCATCGAAGGCGTGGTGGAAAGTGGGATTACAAGCGCCAGAGCTCAGTCTCGCTTTTAAAAAGCAATTGGGTAGATGGGTTAAACAGCCAATTTTGGTATTACCGGTTATTGCTATCCTTTGTTTATCGGGTTTTGTATTGTCGGGCACCTTGGCGAATGTGTTTTTCCCAAGTGCAGATAGAGACCAGTTCGAAGTGTACCTGTGGACCAAAGAAGGGAGCAGTATCGACAACACAACGAGCTATGTTAAAAAAATAGATAGTGCTATTCGCAGTGAGCAAGGCGTGAAACAAGTTAGTTGGTTAGTCGGGGGCTCTGCGCCGTCGGTGTACTACAACCAGATGATGACGCGTGACAACATGCCTTATTTCGCAAATGCTGTGGTGTCGACAGATACAGTGGATGACGCTGTTGCGCTAGTGGGCAAACTACAACAAGAGCTTGATAGCGCGTATCCAGAAGTACAAATTGTAGTGCGAGCCTTTGGGCAGGGGCCGCCTATTGCGGCGCCTGTTGAGGTAGAGATTTTCGGCCCTGATCTGAATGTGTTGAATGACCTAGGCGACAAAGTACGCATGTTAATGTCTGAAGTCGACGGCATTTCTCAGTCTATAACCAGCGTTTCAATGGGAGAACCCGAGCTTAAAATAAACGCGGACAGCGATAACCTGTCTTACTTGGGGCTTACGCTTTCCGAGCTTGCCAATCAAATGCAGATAAACTTTTCAGGTATTACTGGTGGTTCTGTTTTGGAAAGCACAGAAGAAATTCCTGTACGCGTAAGGCTAGACGAGGCGTATAGACAAAATGTAACGGGCGTAGACGCCATGCCAATTCCGGTTGCAGGAGACAATGCTATTTCTTGGTCGCCACTTGCTGCTGTAACAAACTTAATGCTTCAGCCTGCAACCAGCAGTATCACGCGTCTCGATGGTGAAAGACTCAACCGTATTCAGGCGTTTTTGCTTCCTGGTGTTCCGGCCATTGATGCAAGTAACCATTTGCGAGATCTGCTCGAAAGTCGATTAATTCTTCCCGAAGGATATCGTATTCATTTAGCTGGAGACGCTGATGAACAGCAGCAAGCATTAGGTAAATTAGCGACCTATGCGCCGGTGCTTTTGGTTCTTATGGTAACCACGCTCATTCTGACTTTTACCAGCTTACGCATGGCGGGTGTAATCGGATTAGTGGCAATACTTTCTGTAGGGCTGGGTATGTTCAGTCTTTGGATATCTGGATTGCCGGTTGGGTTTAATCCGCTGCTAGGTTGTGCAGGCCTTATTGGCGTAGCAATCAACGGATCGATAGTGGTCATTGCCGCTATCAACGCGAACCCCAAAGCAAAGCAGGGAGACACGAAAGCCATTGTTGAAGAAACCATGAGCTGTAGCCGCCATATTTTATCGACTACTTTCACAACGGTAGGTGGATTGATTCCTTTGCTATTGTTCAGTGAAGGTAGCTTTTGGCCGCCGTTGGCCGTGGTGCTGGCTGGTGGAGTAGGATTCTCGGTAATCTTGTCGTTAGTCTTTACGCCAACTATAGTGGCTGCTTTTCAACGATACCGTTATAGAAATCACACATTGGCATAATTTTACGGTTAAACTATCCCTTTTTAACCCACGTATAAATTTGGCTTACTTAGCGTATGCGAAAATCAAATCCTCTTTTGCGTTGGTGGCAAACCGACTGCGTTAAGTGTAAACGCATGAGACTTTATATCGTTTGGGCCGTAATCATGTTGGTGGTGTATTTTTATGTCTGGTACTAGTGTCGAACCAATCTATATCCGAGCTGCCTCGAAAAGTAACGGTATTACCAGCCTGGTGCTGGGCTGTATCGGTTTGTGTGTTGCGGCACTGTGGTTAGCCTTTCTTCCCGATTGGCTGTTCTTAGCGGGGATTTTCATCACCAGTGCCGCGTTAGTGTGCTTGCTCGTAGGGTACTTCAAAATTCGTGAGCCCGACTATAGTTTGGAAATAGCCAAAGACTATATTACTTATCGCCACCGTCTGGGCAGTTGGCGTATTCACTGGGACAACCTGCTGCGCGCAGATTGCCCCCGTGTTCGTCATGGGCTGGAGCATATTCCCCTTGAAACCATCGGTTTCAAAATCAAAAGTTACACGGATTTCCTCAATACGATTTCACCACGGCTTGCAACGCACTTGTTAATGGAGCAGCGGCCATTGCTAATGCAGAACACAGATGAGAATTGCGCCTCTGGAAGCTGTTATGAGCAATCTATGTTTGACGATAAGCAGTACGTTATGGAAGACGGGACCATCATTAAAGGCATTAAAGCTATGCTGGCACATCGTATGGTAGAGCTAAGAAAGCGCCTTGGGTATGATATTTTTATCGCGAGCTCAGAGCTAGATAGGGATGCCAGCGAGTTTGCAGGACTTATTGCTCAGTGCCAGAAAGCTAGGCAGTCTTCTGAAGCCAGCTAAGCTCATCGTAGCAATTAGACTTTATTCGCCTAGCTGCGGCTGTCCTTCAATTTACTCTCGTTAAGCACTTTCTTGGCTTCGGCAATAAGGGCTGGTAAGTTTTCCTCGACTAGCTTGTGCTGACCAAGTTTAAGTGAGCTTTCTGTTTCGTTGGCTAAATGCTGCATGCGCGGCAGACCTGTATAGCAACACGCACCGTGTAGTTTGTGAACTTCGGTCTTAAGCCCATTGTAATCTTGATCGTCCCAAAGCGCCGAAAGTGTCTCGATAGTTTCGGGCAGTAACGCAATAAAACTGTCTAACATTTCTTTTGCTGTATCTTGATTTTGATTCGCTCGTTTAAGTGCTAGCTGCCAGTCGATAGAGGGAAAGACGATTTCACCGGGCTCAACATTGTGGCACCACGAATTGATAAGCGTAATAAGTAGCTCAACCTCAATAGGCTTAGGTAAGTAATCGTCCATGCCAGAGGCAAGCAATCTTTCTTGCTCTTCTTTAAACGCGTGGGCTGTCACTGCCACTATTGGGGTACCCATATTCAACGGTGATTTACGAATTTCTCGGGTGGCCTGCAGTCCGTCCATGCCTGGCATCTGCACGTCCATGAGAATTAAGTCAAACTCTTGAGTCTGGCACTGATTGACGGCGTCTTGTCCACTGATCGTTGTGGTTAGCTCGACAGGAGAATGATCGAGCCACGTATGCAGCAGTTTAAGATTCATTTCCATGTCATCAACGGCAAGAATTTTAGCTTTTGGTAGCGTGCCTATTTTCTCTTGCATCGCATTTTTAGCTGGCGTTGTATGGTGGTGCACCAGGCTATCTAACTTGGTAAGCGTCATCGGCATACGCGCTTGTGAATGGAAATGTTGCGACAGGCTTGGGTATTGCGCAAAAGGTTCAGGGCCGGAATACCAAAGTATGCGCTTTTGCGCAGGGAATTGTACAAAACGACTTAAATAGGTATCCCGCAATCCCATCTTACTTACCGGCACAGTTGCCATGAAAAAGTCGTACTGGCCTTTAAGTGACATCAAATAATCTAGTGATTCAACAGAGGTAACCTGCGCACCCAAAATCGATAACATGCTTGCACTTGAGCGACGTGTTGCAGGTACCGGGTCGAAAATAACCACGTTCTTACCTTTCCAGTCTTCACTACTAGTTAACGCATATTTCTGGCTTAACTGGTTCATACGTAGTGATACGTTAAACGTAGAGCCTTGGCCTAATACACTTTTAAGCGTTAGATCACCGTTCATTAAGCGAACCAGCTCTCGACTGATCACGAGACCTAATCCAGTGCCTTGGTAATTACGGTTAAGGGCGTCGTCTACTTGCGAGAAGGCGTTAAATAGCTTTTTTCTGTCTTGTCGGCTTATTCCGATACCTGTGTCTTCAACGGTAATATTTACTTCGTGAATACCATGAGGAAGCGAGCGTCCGCTCACCGAAAACGTAATGGTGCCGCTGGACGTGAATTTAAGTGCATTACTTAACAAGTTATTGAGCACTTGCTTGATACGAAACACATCGCCAATGAGCTTTTCGGGGAGCGGGTGCAAATCAAATACAAATTCGATGCGCTTGCTGTGGGAAGATTTAGCCATGATAGTGACCATTTCTTCGAGCAGCTTATTGGGCGAGAAAGGCTGATTATTAATTTGCAGTTTACCGGCCTCAATCTTAGAAAAATCGAGGATATCGTTAACGATTGTTAGCAGGTTGTCCGCGGCCGTGTTTACAATTCTGACTTGCTCTTGCTGGTCAGTGGGCAGCGACGCATTGTTTAATTCTCTGCTAAATCCCAAGATAGCATTAAGCGGCGTGCGAATTTCATGGCTCATATTGGCCAGGAATTGAGATTTAACGTTACTTGCCTTTATCGCGTCTTTACGGGCAATATCTAAACGCGCATTCTGCTCTTCAATCAGCTCCATATTATTGCGTAAATCGTTAGTTGCCTGCTCAACTTCGCTTTCTAGTTGCCCTCTGCTTTTCTCCATTAATGCAAAGGAAAAGAGCCCTGCTTCTAAGAAAACACCCACCTGAAAACAATAGGTGGTGAAGTCGTTGGAAGGCAAAATACCAATAAGGCTTAACATGCCAATAATCGCACCGGTGGCGAGCATACTCCATGCAAAAATGAAGTAACGCGCGGGCTTAAACTTATTGAAAAATGCTTCGAACCCGGCGTAGATATAACTCAATATCGCCACAAGACCCACGCCGTATACTAGGTTGTTCTTCCAAATAGAAGGAAGCAGATCGACGAAGCAGACTAGCCCTGTTAACGCTTGGCAAACCAACAATAAATTAATGACGGGATGTGCCGTGGGAGCGTGCTTTTCCGTTTCCAAAAACGTCTTGGTAAAAAAGCCTGAGCTTATACCAATAATTACGAATATCAGCTCGGAATGTCCAACCAGCCAAGAGGGGAGCCCCTGACTAAACAGCAAGTGCGTATGGCCGCCCCACACAAACTGCCACAAAATAACCGCAGCGATATAGCCAACATAGGCAATCAGACTTTTTTCCCGCACGCCAAAAAATAGAGCAAGGTTATAAATAGCGAGAATAAGCAATCCGCCGTAGAAAAAGCCCCAGAGCAAGCTGTCCATTTGGAAGTAGCTGCTATGTAGCGGTTCGGCTTGAATTCGAAGTGGTGCAATTAGGCTAGATGAGCGACTTTCAATGCGTATGTAAAGGTCGACAGGATCGCTATCAGGCAGCTCAACACGAAAGGTTGGAACACGAAAACGCTGTTCTTTTTGAGCTTTCCCCTGATGGCTTTGCTTTATTACCTTGCCGTTTTGCACCAAATAAAAATCAACACTGTCGAGTTGGCTGAAATTTATTGAGAACACCCAGTGTTTATCGTTTGAAACATTGGCAACAGAAGTGAGTAGCCACATGCCATTATTACGAAACCCAAAGTTAGGGTTGTCATGGGGATGCATAAGGAAGTCATTGCGTCTTCGTGATACATCGCTGATAGTAAGCTGATAATCGGTTTCAAATAAAAAATACAGAGAGTCTGATAAATCTAGCGTACTTTCTTCATCGAAGAGCTGCTCGATATGCTGCGCGCTGGCATTCGAAGGCAGGTGACTGCCTACAACAAGAAATAAAAAAAAGAATACGCGAAAGATAGCCATGATTATCTGTACTTACGTTACCGTTTGATTAGGGGCTTTATTATTTTTTAGTTTTACTGTAAGAGTGAAAATTGAACGGCAAATTTCACCCAATGCTATTTAACCACTCTCTTTGAAGAATAACAAAACAAACCCTCAACCCATACAATGAGTAAGACCCAAAAGTCGCGACAATTGGTTTCAAGGATTGCACACAAATGCGGTTTACCCCACAATAGCCTTTAACGCTCGGGAGCTTTCACTAAGTGGTGCACTAAATTGTCCACAATCGACAGCCTAACTAGCACGAGCGCATTGGTATTAATAACAAAACGAAAAAACTATCATGAGTGACGAGATCATCATTAATCGCGATGGGGTAGAGCAACTTCCTCTTCGACGTTTCACCGAAGACGCTTATCTAAACTATTCCATGTACGTCATCATGGATCGTGCACTTCCACATATTTCGGATGGCTTAAAGCCTGTTCAGCGACGCATCATTTATGCGATGTCAGACCTAGGGTTAAATGCAAATGCCAAATATAAAAAATCGGCGAGAACCGTAGGTGATGTGCTGGGTAAGTTTCACCCTCACGGCGATTCTGCCTGTTATGAGGCGATGGTGCTCATGGCTCAGCCTTTCTCTTATCGCTACCCTTTAGTAAATGGTCAAGGTAACTGGGGTGCGCCGGATGATCCGAAATCGTTTGCTGCCATGCGTTATACGGAAGCTAAGCTCTCGCGCTTCTCTGAGGTGCTGCTGAATGAACTTGGACAAGGTACGGTAGATTGGGTACCTAATTTTGACGGTACGCTAAACGAGCCTAGCGTGCTTCCAGCTCGCTTGCCACATATCCTATTAAATGGCGTGACAGGGATTGCCGTTGGCATGGCGACGGATATTCCTCCTCACAACGTGAGAGAGTTGGCCAATGCGTGTGCCATGTTGTTAGACAACAGCAAAGCCGAGCTTGCCGATGTGCTAGAACACGTTAATGGACCTGACTATCCTACCGAAGCTGAAATTATTACGCCAAAGTCTGATATTCAAAAGCTGTACGAGACTGGGCGTGGTTCTATAAAAATGCGCGCGGTGTACATGGAAGAAAACGGTGATGTTGTTATTACCGCTCTACCTCACCAAGCGTCTGGTGCCAAGATACTAGAGCAAATTGCCGCGCAAATGCAGGCGAAAAAGTTACCGATGGTAAGCGATCTCCGAGACGAATCGGATCATGAAAATCCAACCCGGCTGGTGATTACGCCTCGCTCAAATCGCATCGATGTAACTCAGCTGATGCAGCATTTATTTGCAACTACCGACCTAGAGAAAAACTACCGGGTCAACTTGAACATGATTGGCCTAGACGGTCGCCCTCAGGTGAAAGACTTACGTACGATTTTGTCTGAATGGCTGCAGTACCGAAAAGATACCGTGACGCGCCGCTTGCAATACCGTTTAGATAAAGTGTTAGCGCGTTTACATATTTTAGAAGGTTTATTAATTGCGTTTTTGAATATCGATGAAGTTATCGAAATTATTCGCACGTATGACAAACCAAAACCAGAATTAATGGCGCGATTCGGTTTAAGTGACACACAAGCGGAAGCAATTCTGGAATTGAAGCTTCGTCACTTGGCCAAGTTAGAAGAAATGAAAATTAAAGGCGAGCAAGATGAACTTGCAGAAGAGCGCGACAAGCTTCAGCAGCTTCTAGGCTCAGATCGCCGCCTTAAAACCCTAATTAAGAAAGAAATCCTTGCAGACGCTGAAAAGTACGGTGACGACAGACGTTCACCTATTGTTGAGCGTGGTGAAGCGAAAGCGCTGTCTGAAAAAGAGCTGGTACCTGCTGAGTCTGTAACAGTTGTGCTGTCAGAAAAAGGCTGGGCACGCTGTGCAAAAGGTCATGATATCGATGCGGAAAGTTTAAGTTACAAAGCGGGTGATGCCTATTTATCCAGCGCTGAAGGCAAGAGCAATCAGCCTGCCGTGTTTATGGACAGTTCAGGTCGTACTTTCTCTTGTGACGCTCACGGGTTGCCGTCTGCACGAAGTCAGGGGGAGCCTCTAACCGGGCGCTTCAGCATAGTGGGTGGCGAGTCATTCCAACACGTCATTATGGCGCAAGACGAAAGCAAATTCTTAGTAGGTTCAGATGCAGGTTACGGCTTCGTCGGCACATTTAAAGATATGGTGAGTAAGAACAAGGCGGGTAAAGCCTACTTATCATTGCCTACTGCGGCGAAAGTGATGAAACCAACACCGGTTACTAATCCAGACTCCGATTGGTGCCTAAGTATTTCTAATGAAGGTCGCATGCTCATGTTCCCACTACGCGACTTACCAAGTTTAGGTAAAGGGAAGGGGAACAAGCTTATCAATATTCCTTCTGCAAAATCGCAATCTCGAGAAGAGTACGTAAAGGTGCTTGCTGTTGTACCTGATGGTGCCGCAATTAAAGTGGGAGCCGGTAAGCGCAACATGACACTGACGGCTGACGACCTTACCCACTATCAGGGAGAAAGGGGCCGAAGAGGGAATAAATTACCGCGAGGACTACAGCGGGTTGATACGGTTGAAGTTGTCTTACCCAGCAAGGACGAAACATCTGAAGATTTGTCATAAAGTTTAAGTTGTTCTTATGCTTAGGTGAACTACACTCAAAAAGGGATTAGATGAGGAATTTACATGCTAGGCATAGTTTTTACATCGTTAATCGATATGCTCGAGGAGAAAGTTTCTCCTGAGTTTGCTGACGATGTCATCATGGAAGCTGGGTTAGAAAACGACGGTGCTTATACCGCAGTGGGCTATTACCCGTTTGAACAAATGCAACGCCTGTTAGGTGTGCTGGTGGAGAAAACGGGTAAGTCAGCTAACGAGCTACTTTACGATTTTGGCTATTACTTATTTGGTAAGTTAGGTGCAGTGCATGGCGACGTGCTGGCCAATACAGAAGGCATGTTGGATATGCTGGAGCACTTGGACGGCGACATTCATGTTCAGGTTAAGAAGCTCTACCCAGACGCCGACCTACCTCGATTTACGGTGATATCCAGAACCGATAATACCATGCGCTTACAGTATTATTCTGAAAGAGAACTATATCCTTTAGCAGAAGGCTTGATGGACGCAGCCGCAGCTCACTATAACTGCACTCTGGAAAGGGAAACCCATCAAATAGATACGCCTCATACCTACGAATTTAGTATATCTCTTGTTTAACGGAGGCATGTTATGTCAGATGGGACACCGCATAGCACGCCTTCTGGCAGCGAACACTCGGGGTTACTAGAAAGGCGCTTGAGGCGAGAGCGAAATGCTAGAGAGCAAGCCGAAAAGTTACTCAGTGAAAAAACGCAAAGCCTGTACGAAGCATTACAACAAAGCCAAACTATTCAAAAGAATCTAGAACTAGCACTCTGGGCCTCTCAGGAATCGTTTTGGAGCTGGGAGGCCCAGAGTGATGTAATGGTAATACGTTCTTTTTCATTAAACTCAGAGCAGGCGTCTACATGGTCTGGAACGCTTATTCAACTTTTGCAGCGCGTACATGAAGACGACTTAGATGGCTTACAATTTCATTGGAGTATGGCGCTACACGGCAATCGTGATCGTATAGAATTTTCCTTTCGCTTAAAGCTCTACAAAGATTTTCAGTGGGTAAGGCTGCGTGGGCGCGTGCTGAAGCGTGGAAAAGCGGGTGAAGCTCTTCATATTGTTGGCACCACTAAAGACATTACTCAACAGCGAAAAGCCGAACAATCATTTCACTTAATGGCCTCTGCTTTTGCGAGCTCACGTGAGCCCATGTTAGTACTCTCACCTGATCTTGTTATCACAGAATGTAACGATGCATATATTCAGCTGATTGCTGCACCTGTTAAAGAGCAATGTATTGGTCTGGATTTCAACCAAATTTTTATTGCTGAGAAAGTTGATAAAGTGCAATTGGCGCTTGATAAACAAGTTCGCTTCGAGTCGAAAGTGAAGGCGCAAAACGGCGAAATTAAGGCTGTCGATATATCGGTGGCTTTGTTTGAGACCTACCAGCAGACGTCATCTTATTTGATTGCCACAATGCGCGACATCAGCGATAGAAAACGCAACGAAGCCAAGCTGCGTCAACTGGCATTGCACGATGAGTTAACCGGCCTTTCCAATCGCAATTCGCTGCGTGAGTCCATCTCCGGGTTAGTACAAAAAGAATAGCACTTTATTTTGGTCTTTATTGATCTGGACGGGTTCAAAGCAATTAACGATAACGCAGGGCATGAAAGAGGGGATATTGAGCTTCAGCGCGTAGGAGCGCTCCTTACTGCCATATTCGGCCCAATAGGGGAAGTCGGCAGGTGGGGTGGTGATGAGTTTATTGCCGTATTGCCTAATCAGAATGTTGAGGAAATTGCTGAACGCTCTGAGCGGCTTATCAGCCAGATAGAAGAAGACGCCATAACCGTTAAAAGGACCGAGCTAAGGCTGTCTGCCAGTATAGGTATTGCACAATTTCCAGAGCATAGTAGCAGCATCGAAAGTCTGGTGCAGTGCGCTGATGCGGCAATGTACCGTGCGAAAGAGCTGGGTAAAGGGCAGGCGTTTATTTATGAGTCAGGTCTCTACGAGAGCATGACCCAGCAGGTCAGTATGGTGAATGACTTGCGCAGAACGGTAGAGAATCACCTCCTCGATTTTTATATTCAGGGCAAATATGATTTGCACGGCGAGTTAAAGGGCGGTGAAGTACTGTGTCGCTGGATTTCAGGCTTGCACGGTGTTGTATCGCCGGCAGTGTTTATTCCCATAGCAGAAGAGCACAAGCTGGACAGTGCTATTGGTCTTCAAGCACTGGAAGCGGCATGTGATTACATTTCAATAATGGAGTCGCAGCAGGGTGATGCCATTCCTTTGTCTGTGAATATCAGCGCTAATCAGATGCTTGACCCAGAATTTCCAAATCAGGCAATGTCTATCTGTATGGATAATGATGTGTCTCCCGAATTTATTGAGCTAGAGCTCACTGAGTCGGTCTTTATTCGCGATGAAAAATCAGCACTTAGAGCATTAAACACGTTGAGAGATCATGGGTTTAGACTGTCTCTGGATGATTTTGGCAGTGGTTTTTCATCTCTTAGCTACTTGCGAAGTTTCCAGTTTGAAGTGGTTAAGGTGGATAAAAGCTTAATTCAGGGTATTCACCAAGATAGCAAAGCCAATGCGCTATTTAATGGTTTGATAGCCATGTTAAAGAGTTTGCAAATAGATGTGGTGGCTGAAGGCGTAGAGTTGGAGTCTTATTTGCCTTTCATGGAGCAGGCCGACATTCAGCTAATGCAGGGGTTTTACTTTGATAAACCAATGCCTTACGATCAGTTCTTGGCAAGGCATACTACAGAGCCTAATCGGTAATGTCTTCAGCTAAGCATAAACAAAAAAAGCCCTATCGGGCTTTTTTTAATGACTAAGCAAGCTCGTTAGTTAGCATTGGTGCTTTCAAAGATTTTATCTGCCGATGCGGCAACAAAGCCTTTGTAAAGCTTACCATCAGGCATTTCATAGCGTTGTGCAAACTCGTAGAAGCAGCTTGGAATTGCCACAGTTTCGTCGCTAAACGCTACGTCAGCACGGTCAGCCATCGTTGAAGATTGCGCTAAAAATACGTCTGGACCACCTTTAATTTCGCCGCCAGAGGTGTTTAGCACAAAGCCTGCTTCTTTAAGCAATGTGTTTACGTCGGTAAGCTCGTCAGTACGGGTTAAGTGATTAACACTTACTGTAAAGTGGTTAGCACGGAAGCCCCATGCCGCCATCCACGCCGCGTATTCTGATTCGTTAAGCAGTGTGTCGTATTCTGCTTTAGTAACGTCCCAATGTTTACCCGAGTACAAGAAGTTATCTGCATCCACTACAGACTCAGGCATTTGATCAACCATCTTCTTGATAATTGCTTGAGCAGTTTCAGAAAGCTCATTTACACGAAGCTCACTAATAAATACTTTTGGTTTAGTATCGTCAGGGTGCTCGAAATGCTTTGCAGTAAGCTTTTTCGCTTCAAAGTCATAGTCGCCTTTAGCTTCATAACCCAATGCTAAGAAGTGCGCAGCAAGCTTGTCTAAGCGGGTTTTATCTAGAGCAAAAGTTCGAAAAGCTACATGGTCGTTAACGATGTCGTTCGTGTTTTCTTCACCCGCCAAAAGTGCATGAATTTTATGCGCTGAGGGAGTGATGGTAACGTAATCGTCCCACATGTTGCTAAACAACGTATCGATGTTGCTATGCATGGTGGTAGGGTCCTTTCTGTCGTTGACTATTTTTAAACGAATAGTTCGTATAGGGTTGGTACTAAACTGGCCGACACAAAAATCATGTCGGCCTTTTTGTAACGTGAAAAGCTTGGGTTACATCGACAAGCCTGGGCTTAATTTGCCCGGCATAGTAACTTTATCAAGCTCAACTGAAGCAACTGGGTACGCACAGTAGTCGGCTGCATAAAACGCACTTGCTCTGTGGTTACCGCTGTCGCCCACGCCACCAAATGGCGCTGCGCTGCTTGCACCTGTAATAGGTCTATTCCAGTTTACGATGCCCGCGCGAATGCGTGCGAAGAAGTAGCGATAATCTTCTTCGTTGTCGCCTAGAAGACCTGCTGATAAGCCAAAGCTGGTGTTATTCGCTTCTGCGATAGCTGCGTCAAAATCGCTGTAACGAATCACTTTAAGTAGTGGACCAAAGTGTTCTTCGTCAGGCAGTGAAGCAAGCATATCAGTCACATCAATGATGCCAGGAGTAGCAAAACCTTTGTTCTCGTCTTTTTGTTCAAGGCGAACCAGTACTTTACCACCAAGGTTTTCAAGCTCTTGCTGTGCTTTTACCATCAGTGCAGCGGCATTGCTTGAGATCATTGCGCCCATAAATGGTTGATCTTCAGCGTCATAATCACCCACCTTAATATTCTTGGTCACTTCGATTAAGCGAGCAAGGATTGCATCACCCTGTGCATCGGCTGGTAAGAATAGGCGACGTGCACACGTACAGCGCTGACCGGACGTAATGAAAGCAGATTGAACGATGTCATGTACAGCAGCATCAACATCAGCCACATCTTTAACAATGAGTGGGTTGTTACCACCCATTTCAAGAGCCAAAATTTTACCTGGGTGACCTGCGAACTGCTCGTGCAAGATTTTTCCTGTGCGTGAGCTACCCGTAAAGAAAAGACCATCGATATCGTTATGCGACGCCAAAGCCTTACCTGTTTCAACTTCACCTTGTACTAGGTTGAGTACACCCGCTGGCAGGCCAGCAGCATCCCATAGCTTCACCATTTCTTGTGCAACCATAGGCGTCAAATCGCTTGGTTTAAACACAACTGTGTTACCTGCAATAAGGGCTGGAACAATGTGTCCGTTTGGCAGGTGGCCAGGGAAGTTGTATGGGCCAAATACAGCAACAACGCCGTGAGGCTTGTGTCGAATGAAGGCTTTACCTACAGGCATTGGGTTTTCAACGTTACCCGTGCGTTCAAAATAGGCTTTTTCAGAAATACCAATTTTGCCCATCATGGCGCCAACTTCAGTGGCAGTTTCCCATTCTGGCTTACCCGTTTCTTTAGCCATAACTTTGGCAAGGTGCGCTTTAGCTTCTTCTAGCTTAGTGCCATAAACCTTAATAATTTCAAGACGCTCTTCAACGGTTTTCATGCTCCATGCTGGAAGTGCAGCACGAGCAGCGTTAATTGCGTCATCAATTTGAGAGGCTGTCGCAGACTTACCTTCCCAAATCACTTCGTTTTTTGCAGGGTCAATTGACGCTAAGTCATGACCTTGTCCGGCAACCCATTCACCGTTGATAAAATGTGTATGTAGCATAGTGGGTGTCCTTTTAATCTCTGAATGTAACGGGGGCGAAGCGTACGTGCTCTCCCTCTTTGACATTCAATGCAGCAGCGGCTTGGCGAGATAGCACGGCAACTTGCTTTTCTTCGCTTACCGTCATCTCGGTGGCAACTGCACGAAAATCAGATACTGATGTATTAATGATGTAGTGCGTTTGCCCTTGGGCAGCAGCGCTATCGTCAATCACTACAGGCAGTTTTAAACTCGACTGAGCCGTGCGGATGTGGCTTAAGTTTGCTTCTACCGTCGGGCCTGCGTCGAAAATGTCTACGTAGCCGCGGCAAGAAAAGCCTTCTTCTTCAAGAAGCTGAAGGGCAGGGCGTGTTTTGTCATGGACTTCGCCAATGACTTCCTGCGCTTCTTTGCTAAGCAGATTTACGTATATCGGGTACTTCGGCATGAGTTCAGCAATAAACACTTTATTACCAATGCCAGTTAAGTAGTCGGCAGTAGGAAAATCCATAGAGAAGAAATGGGTTTCCAACCACTCCCAAAACGGTGAGCGTCCTTCTTCGTCACTCACTCCGCGCATTTCAGCAATAACTGTCTCTGAGAAGCGTTCACGGTGCTCCATCATGAACAAGAATCGAACCTTCGAAAGGAAGCGGCCGTTTATGCCGCCACGGGCTTGTTCGCGAAGAAACAGCGTACATATTTCAGTAACACCGGTGTAGTCATTACAAAACGTTAGAATGTCTACCGTGTTGTGAATGTTAAGCTCGCGCGAGGCGTGCACTACTTTGCTTAGGTGGTAATGATAGAACGCATCGTCTATACCAACAGCCGCTTCAATACCTGTTGTTCCCACTACCTGTCCGGTAGTGGTATCTTCCATTACAAACAAGTATGACTCATCGCCAGGTTCGGTTACGTTTGGTTTGTTAAACGCAGTTTCTGCACGATCAATTTTACGCTGCAGCAACTCGTCGTTGACAGGTAAAGACGTAAAGCCAATACCTGATTCAACGGCGATTTCTTTAAGCGCGTTATAGTCGGCCTTCGTGATAGGGCGAATGATATTCATGTTCGCTACTCGTGTTGTAATTATTCGGCGTTTACAACGGCAGCAACGGCGCGTTCAAAACGTGCAAGACCTTCTTTGATGTCTTCATCAGGAATAACCAGTGAAGGTGCAAAACGAATAACGTTCATGCCAGCAACAAGACACATAAGGTTCTCTTTCGTTGCAGCCATCATGAAGTCACGTGCACGGCCTTGGTATTTCTCATTTAACGCACAACCTAACAGCATGCCTTGACCACGTACTTCTTCAAATACGTTGTACTTTTCATTGATAGCGCCTAGTAGTTCACGGAATAGGGCTTCTTTCTTAAGTACACCTTCAAGCACTTCTGGCTGGTTCACGATATCTAACGCTTTTTCCGCAACAGCACAGGCTAGTGGGTTACCACCGTAAGTACTACCGTGGGTACCTGGCTTAAGGTGTGCAGCGATGTCTGCTGTGGTAAGCATGGCGCCAATTGGGAAGCCGCCACCAAGAGATTTAGCGGTTGTTAGGATATCAGGTGTTACGCCAAGACCCATGTAGGCATAAAGGTGACCAGTACGACCAACACCCGACTGAACTTCGTCAAAAATAAGTAATGCGTTGTGCTTGTCACAAAGTTCGCGAACGCCTTTTACGAAATCTACATCAGGTGGAATAATACCGCCTTCACCCTGAAGCGGTTCCATCATTACCGCGCAGGTTTTGTCAGAAATTAGCGCTTCAAAGGCAGCTAAATCGTTGTAGTCACAGTGGTCAACAGCGCCTGGCTTAGGACCAAAACCGTCAGAGTAAGCAGCTTGACCACCTACTGTTACGGTAAAGAAGGTACGGCCGTGGAAACCTTTGTTGAAAGCGATGATTTGGTTTTTGTCTTCACCGTGCTTGTCCAGCGCCCAGCGACGAGCTAGCTTCAATGCTGCTTCGTTCGCTTCTGCGCCTGAGTTTGCGAAGTAAACTCTATCTGAAAACGTTGCGTCATTTAGCTTTTTAGCTAAACGAAGGGCTGGCTCGTTAGTGAAAACGTTGCTTAAGTGCCAAAGCTTTCTGCCTTGTTCATTAAGAGCTTTCACAAGCTCTGGGTGACAGTGACCTAAAACGTTAACTGCAATACCGCCTGCAAAGTCGATGTACTCAGCTCCATCTTGATCCCATACGCGTGAACCTTCACCTCGAACAGGTACCATACCTGCTGGGTTATAGTTAGGAACCATTACATCATCAAATGTAGCGCGAGTTACGTTCATCTTTGTTACCTCTGCGTTGGGCGCCAATCACACCGTGTGATTTGGCCTATCGAATCTATGAGCACATTTTAGTACTACTTTGGTCGATAAGCGTTAATTGGGCGCGTAAAAACTAATCGGATTTGTTCAACAGTATGCCATTTTTTTTAACATTTGTCTTCTATGCAAAGGGCTGCAGCCCTTTATTTATAAGGACTGTGGCTTAATTTGCAGGAAAAGTGAATAACTATTAACTACTGGGCTATATCAATTAGTAATAATCAATTTTTGCGCTGAGAAAAGGGCTGCATACGGGTTTTAATGTACTGTGAAGCAATAAGAAAGGGGAGATAGGACTGGAAGCCTTACCTGTTTAATGTCGCTAAAAACGGGCAAGGCATTGAGCAAGCGTCAATAATTTGGGGCATCATGCACATGAAATGAAAAAGGTGCATAACGAGTGCATGAATATCCACTAAAAAATTAATGATTCTCTTCGTTTTTCACCAAAGGAAGGGTGAAAATATCAATGGTTTTGAGTTTTTCGAGTGCACCTGCAGGGTAGCGTTGCTCCATGAAAAGCGGCTTTACTTCTTTCATTTCAACAAGCTTTAACTGATGTAACATCCGAACTTGTGTGTAGGTTCGGGCTTGATGAAGTACCTTACTGAGTGTTTTAGGCTGTGCAGGTACTTTATCGGCACACGCTCGCATCGGTTCTGCAATAGGCAAGCGCATTAAATGCATCCACTCCAGAATATCCGCGCTGATTGCATCTGCGAATTCTTGCTGTAGAGCAATAAGGTGGTTGGCTGAAGGAGCCACTTTGAGTAGCGCTTCATGTCGCTTTTGCTCTTTGTCTTTCTGGCATTCTTGCAACAGGTGTAGCTGAATTTTATCGAACAGTTTGAAGTAAAGTCTTGTTACGACACAACGCCCCAAATTACTAAGCATCGCAAGGGTATAAGCCTGGTTTTTGTTTAGATCCGTAAGCGCTGCAAGGCGTTTCGCCGTTATGGCAACGCCAGTCGTATAAGGCGTAAGCTTTTGTTTAATTAGCGGGTAAGGGTCGGTAATCTGAGGCATAGCACGCTTTAAGATGAGCGACGGTATCAATGTGCGTAGGTTTTCAATACCCAAAAAGCTCAATGCTGTGCGCAGTGTCTCTACAACAATGATACGCCCACGGGAGTCTTTGCGTCTAAATTGTGGAGTATTCACCACAACGATCAGTTCATCATAAAGCCATGGCATGGTTGCGGCAATTGGCTCTAGTTTCGAAACCGAGCATGCTTTCACGGAAAGTGCATCAAGAAGCTCGCCGATGTTTTCGGGCAAGTTAAGTACGTTTTGAACGAGTTCGTCGGTATAGCCTAGCTGCTCTGTTAATTCACCTAGAAGGATCTCGTGAAGATGGTGACTCACTGATTCAAGGTATGACGCTTCGGTTTTCTCTTGAAGGCGCTTGTTTTCAATCGCCACTTTTTCAACGTGCAGTAGCAGCCTGCGCGCATCACCTTGCTCCGATTGCTCGAAGCTTACCTCTCCCACCTTGCGCCTTCCTAGCATTTCCAGCACTCGCTCTGGGGATATGATCATATTTTCAAAACGATCATCTATCGTGGGCGGTGTGGTTGCCCCCATTGTCATATTAAAAGCACTCCTGCTCATAACTTTTTGGTGAACGGCAATATTATCGTACATCAGGGGCCTTTATTACTTTCGCTACGGTAATGATGAAAATGGTAGCTACTGCTTGAAAGCAAGCCTTATTTACCCTGCAACTGTTGATATTGCGTGTGCGATGCTTCGTAAAATCTTTATTCAGCGCATTGGCTAAAACGAATTATGAAAAGTTAAACGAAAAATCAGTGAATTGCGAGTAATTCTGGCCTTCAAGCGTAACCTTTTACACTATAGAAGCGTATCGGCATCAAACTCGTATACTTAAATTGATTTAAACTGAAGAAACGCATCCAGTACGCTATGACCGTGTTCGGTAAGTAGTGACTCGGGGTGGTACTGCACGCCCCAAATAGGGTGATGATTATGGGAAATTGCCATGATTTCCTTTGTGCCCTTTGCGGTTTCACACCATGCATCAACACTCAGTGAGGCAGGTAGCGATGCGGGATCTAAAACCAATGAGTGGTAGCGCGTCACGTTAAATGGGTTAGGTAAGCCTTTGAACAGGCCACTGTTGCGGTGTGTTAGGGGTGAAACTTTTCCATGCTTAATCTCTTGTGCACCTACTACCTTGGCACCAAACACTTGACCTATAGCTTGATGACCCAGGCATACACCTAAAATAGGTATCTTGCCTGCAAAATGTTCAATCGCAGATAAGCTGATGCCCGCTTCGTTAGGCGTGCATGGTCCCGGTGAAATAACTAACTGTGAAGGCGCTAAGCGAGATATGTCGTCTAAGGTCAGTGCGTTATTTCGCACCACTTCAACGTCGACGCTGAGCTCAGTGAAATACCGAGCGAGGTTATGAGTGAACGAATCGAAGTTATCAATTAACAGCAACACAGCAGTGCTAGTCCTTGGTATTTCTAAGTTGCGAAGGTTTTAGCCATGAAGGATTAAATGAACCCTTCATGGCGTGTAGCAAGATGTTGGAATTCGGCTGTTATGGCTTTGGAATAAAGCCGACTGCTTTGTATACTTTAGCCAAAGTTTCAGCCCCTCGCGCTGACGCTTTCTCAGCACCCTGACGCATTACGTCGTCAAGATATGCTCTGTCTGCGCGAATTTCAGCATAGCGGGCCTGAATGGGTTCAAGTAGAGCAACCACAGCGTCTGCAACATCACCTTTAAGGTGGCCATACATTTTGTCAGTATATTCAGGCTCAAGCTCTTTAATTGATTTACCCGTCGCAAGTGAAAGTAGGGTCAGTAAGTTAGACACGCCTGGTTTTTCAGTTGGGTTAAAGTAGATATTAGCTTGCTCGTCAGAGTCGGTCACGGCACGTTTGATTTTCTTGGCTAACTTCTTAGGATCTTCTAATAAGCCGATGAAGTTATTCGGGTTGTTGTCAGACTTAGACATCTTCTTTTCAGGCTCTTGAAGGCTCATGATGCGCGCGCCAAAGTCTGGGATATACGGGTCAGGTAGACGAAATACATCGCCGTATAGATTGTTAACACGTGTAGCAATGTCACGAGTCAATTCAAGGTGCTGCTTCTGATCTTCACCTACCGGTACTTTATCTGCTTGGTATAGCAAAATATCTGCTGCTTGGAGTACAGGGTAGCTGTATAAGCCTACATTAATGTTATTTTCGTTCTTCGCAGACTTATCTTTGAATTGAGTCATGCGATTAAGCTCACCCATTTGGGCGTAACAATTCAATACCCAAGATAGCTGTGCATGTTCAGGCACATGGGATTGCAAAAACAGAGTACTTTTTTGTGGATCAATACCGCAAGCAAGGTAAAGAGAAAGGCCGTCTAGACAAGCTTCAGCAAGCTGCTTAGGGTCTTGTCGTACAGTAATAGCATGCAAATCCACTATCATATATAAGCAGTCGTGGTCGTCTTGCATGGAAACCCACTGTTTAAGTGCACCCATGTAATTGCCAAGGGTAAGTTGTCCTGAAGGCTGACAGCCACTTAATACAATGGGTTTATTACTCATTTCTTTTTACCTGTAATACGTTAAATACTGTGAAAATAAAGCTTGAGAAAATAAAGCTTCAAAAATTATGCTTTAGACAGTGACGCTAGTTCATTGCGCATTTGCTCAATGACATCGCTGTAGTCGGGTTGAGAAAAAATAGCCGAACCAGCCACAAACATATCCGCGCCCGCTTCCGCTATTTCGCGAATGTTATCGACTTTTACGCCACCGTCAATTTCAATTCTAATATCGTAGCCGCTTTCTAATACACGCTGTTTCACCGCGCGCACTTTATCTAAGGTGCTAGGAATAAACTTTTGACCACCAAACCCTGGGTTAACCGACATAATAAGAATGTGGTGCAGTTTGTCCATGACGTGGTCAAGGTAATGTAGTGGCGTTGCTGGGTTAAATACGAGCCCCGGCTTGCAACCTGCATCGATAATAAGCTGTAGAGAGCGGTCTATGTGCTCAGACGCTTCTGGGTGAAAACTAATATAGCTGGCCCCTGCATTCGCGAATTTTTCAATTAAGTCATCGACGGGCTTCACCATTAGGTGCACATCAATGGGAGCGGTAATGCCGTAGTTTCTTAACGCCTCGCAAATCATTGGCCCAAACGTAAGATTGGGTACATAGTGGTTATCCATTACATCGAAATGCACCACATCAGCGCCAGCCTCTAATACCTTTTCTACGTCTTCGCCAAGTCGAGCGAAATCGGCCGATAGTATTGATGGAGCAATTAGGAATGGTTTCATTGCATGTCCTTTCATTCTAAAAACAACAAGGTGCGTTGCCACTTACGTTTCACCTTTGCGAAAGTTTACCCAAATCCGTGCTTCTTTACTATGCAAAGGGTTAATCAGCGTTAATTTCACGGAAATTTAAGATAAACGGACTTTGTCAGAACGTTGCCCAATTTTGGTGAGTGCGCGTTATGTTGGTGCATTTTTATGCAGCGTTTTTTTGTTTCGGTGACAGCGGGTGAATTTTTTAAGTGAAATAATATTTTAAATTTCAATTGGTTAATTTATTTTTTGCGAGTTTTTTTGGTGAACCATAAATGGGCATCAACTTTGCGTTATCCAGTCCAAAAAAGAAAACACAGACAGAAAAAACGAATTACAACAAGTTTGAATTTGACTGGAGAACACACATGAAAACATCTACAAAAAGAACAATACTTGCCGCTGCTATTTCTTCAGCGTGTCTGTTAACAGCCATGCCTAGCTATGCAGAAGGTTCATTCACTGCTAACGCTAGTGCAACCAGTAACTACATCTGGCGTGGTCTAACACAAACAACTAACGAAGCCGCAGTACAGGGTGGTATCGATTACGCGCATGAAAGTGGTTTTTATGCGGGTACGTGGGCATCAAATGTAAGCTATGAATCAGACGACATTTACTCTTATGAGCACGACATGTACTTTGGTTTTTCTGGCGAGTCTGAGGGTATTGCGTACGACTTTGGTTACCTTTATTACAACTACGATGATGAAGCAAACTTTGATTTTGCGGAAGTTTACGGCACCGTAGGTATGGGTGGGTTAAGCCTTACGGTATACCTTTTAGCGCACACTGAAGCTGACGAAGGCGAAAATCAAGACTTCGGTTTTGCACAAGCATCGTACACCTCGCTTGATTACAGCATGGAGATCTTAAACGGTACGGAACTTGGTTTCCACGTTGGCTATCACGAAGGCGATTTCGCTGAAGCATTTAACGGTGTAGAGGGTTATGCCGACTACGGTGTTTCGATCGCTAAAGATGGTTTTAGCTTCGCTGTAACTGGCACTAACTTAGATGACGACGGTGCCGATGCATTGGATAACGACGCAGTGAAATTTACTGTAGCATACTCTATGGACTTCGAACTGTAATGACCTTGTAGAGGCCATTGGATGGCCTCTATCAAAACGTTGAGTACTAAAAGCCTAATGTGTTTTCGTTAGGCTTTTCATTTTTTACAAGCAACGCATTTTTAACTTGTTCGTAACCTGCTTTTGATTATAATGAGATTAATTTTTAAACGAGTGTAAGGAGTATTCAGGATGAAGGTTCTTCCATTTTTTGCGATTTGTGGAGCGGTAGCGCTTGTTAGCGTTGCGGTCACAAGTACGCCAAATTCACACTCGTCAGTATGCGAATTCCAACCAGTTACGGAGTTCAACCCCAAGTTGCCCGCAAGCCATATTCAAAACCAATGTGCCCGTCATCAAGAGGGTGTTGAGGAAGTCAGTTGGCTGTCATGGATAGCGGGGAAATCATCCTCTTTCCAATTCCACTTTTTAGACCTACTTGAGTTGATGCACAGCGACGAAGGTAATCGAGATTTCACCTCACCTGCTAACGACACTTAGGGGAAAATTATGCAGTCTGGTACTGGTTTTTGGTCAGTTCTAGGTAGTGTAGTTGCTAGTCTATTTGGTGTTCAGAGCCATAAAAACTACGAACGTGACTTTACTAAAGGCACTTTTATCAGTTTCGCCGTCATTGGCGTAATCTTGGTTGTGCTGTTTGTTGTTACGCTTTTTATGTTCGTTAAATGGTATACGGGCTATAGCGCATAGCAATTGCGTGAATACACACTATACCAGTCCGCATAGATAATTACCCACTCAGCGAGAGTTAAAATGTTCGTAATCGCGGCGTGTTGCCGCAGGTATAGTGGTTCTACATCAAGGTGACACAACAAAGAGTACGGACATTTTAAACTCGCCCTTCGGGAAGGTCTGGCAAGCTTCCTAGCTTCATTCTGGGAATTTGAAAGGGAACAACCATTCCTGCATTCCCACGCTTTGCTAGGAAACTTGCCAGCACCTTCTGAGTGGGCACTTATCTATGCGGATTGGTATTAATTGCGGGTAAGGCGGTCGATGCGCTACCTATAAGACGTTTTTTAGGCACCACACACTAAACTGAAGGGCGGTGAAACGTCTTCTTTTTTCGAGTCTTTCGCTTTGGTGCGATGTTAGCTGGAGGGAAATAAGCCAAAATTTCATCCACAGGCTGTCGCTTTGCACCGTTTTGACTTATCGAACGCTTAACTGACAGCATACTGAAATCTGCCCCGTGATAAAGCGACCGAGTTAGCGGTAAATCGTGATTTGAGATGAGGACGGGTATGCCTCGCTTTTTTGACGCGCGGGTGGCGAGCTCAGCCAGCTTCTCTTGAGATTCTTGTCCGAAGCTTCGCGCCGCATAGCTGGTAAACGCTGCAGTCTTGCTGATAGGAGCATACGGTGGGTCACAATAAATAACATTGCCACGCCTAGCTCTAGAAAAAACCTTTTCAAAAGGAAGACAAGTAAACGTCGCTTTTTGCGACTTTTCCGAAAACACAAACATCTCGTCTTCTGGAAAGTAAGGTTTTTTATAGCGGCCAAAAGGTACGTTAAAACGCCCTTGAAGGCTGTAACGACATAATCCGTTGTAACCGTGACGGTTCAAATACAAAAAGAGAATGGCGCGATAATATTCATCTTGTGTGGCGTTAAACTCTTCTCGTAAAGCGTAATACATTTTTTCTTCGTTGCGTTTTCCGTCGAAAAATGAGCGTGCATCGTTAATCAGTGCATCGGGCTGCGCTTTAAGGAAATTGTATAAGTTGATGAGATCAGGATTGATGTCATTAAGCAGGTAGCGTTTGTATTGCGTATTCAGAAATACAGATCCGGCACCAACAAACGGTTCAATGAGTTTATTGGCTTGCGGTAATCTGGCCTGAATATGCTCAACCAAGCTGTATTTGCCACCGGCCCATTTTAAAAAAGCCCGGTTTTTTTTCTGCATCATGCTTAAACGTTACTACCTAGACGGAATGAAGACGGTGGTTTTTCCGTGCGCCGCCGTTCCAAGGGAAAGGGTCGTCTTTATACTTTTATGCTGATCAGTATCAGATATCACCACACTAAAGGTAGATTGTAACTTTCATCAGTAAAACGGACAACCAACAAGTGTCGCAAGAACGGAATTTTGCTCATTTACTGGAAATATTATGGCCACCCGGTTGTGAAATGACTTAATTTTGCGCTTTGCTCATCTCTAAGAGGATTTGGTTTCCTCGCTTTATAAACGCATTTTGTTTACCTGGATATTCGGGTAAACCTTTTCGTGCTTGTTGCGCTTGAGATAACGACGTGTAGATTTGCTTGTTAACTACTACAAACCAGTCGCCACCATAGCGCGTCGTTTTATAAATTCGCGTTTGCTCAGTTAGATTGTTTTCTCGTAGGAACTCACTGAGAACAAACTCACTTTTCATCGCTAACAACTGTATAGCGTAGTCATCTTCCCCAATCCAGCCTTCTTGACTCGATTCACTGGCCACTGTGGTTGGCGCTACATTATCGTTGACGCCGTCCGAGTTTGATTTGGCACCTTGAGCAGATTGTTGATCACTTAGCGCACCACTGCTAACCACCTCTGAACCATTGGAATCAGTGGTATTACCTCCAATCGGGGCATTCTCAAACTGGTTATTGTCTGCCTGTTCTGAAGATGGCGTAACTTCAGGTAAGGATGAAACCGCATTTTCCCAATTGGTAATCAACGGACCGTTATCTGACGATTCATCAATTAACGAGCCATCAACGTCTGCACTATCATCATTGGGCGCGGAAACAAGCTCTACATTGCCTATTTGGTTGGTTGCTTGAGTTGCTGAGTTTGATGCTGTTGTTTCGCTTCCATCGGTTTCACCATTGCCTATAAGCTTGTTATAAGCAGAGCCGGGCTCAACCTGGGTTCTTTCAGGCTCTGGCGAAGGTTGACTAATAGGCGCAAAAATCGATGCTAATTTATCACCGTACTGCCAGTAAATAAGGCCAGAAAATGTAGCAAGGAACACGCATATAACAGCGATATAAAACCACTTAGACTTTAACGGGTTGATAAAAGTTTGCGTATTTTCACGCTGTCTATTTTCTAAATGAGCCTGAAAAGCCTCGCGACGTGAAGCAATCATTTTGTCGAGCTCTGACTCGAAGCTAGGCTGTTCGCTAATGACTGACTGGCTGCTAATTATTAGAGGGGTTTCCGTATTTTTTGCAGGAAGCCACTGCTTGGCGCGCTCAGCCCATTCGTTATTCGCGAACAAAAGCACATTTAAATGCTGTTTGTTACCAGCAAACCGGCTTTGCAACACCAAGTCCCATAGTTCTTGCAATAGTGCATCAGGAAGATTGTGGGCTTGGGTGATGGCTATAAGAATTGGACCTTCGTGACTATTTAGGTCGGAAAGTAGTTCGTTTAGAGGCCTAACGAAGCTACCCACCACTTGACCAAGAAGCTGCCGACAAAGTTGTCGACGGTAGTCAGAGGGCTCCATATTTTCTTGCGCAGTTAAATACGCAATCTCGGTATCATCGTGCTGCTGGAAGACAAAGGCTTCAAGGGTCTTTTGTTGTTGAGCAATAGACTCACCACTGACAAAAATCAGCTGAGAAGAGTAATTGACCAAATATTCCAAACGTTCATGCAGTTCACTTTGCATGGGAGTTTGCCCTTATTCACCGTTGCTTTAAAAACTGTCCTGCAACGCATTTCTTCATGATTCCAACTAACGTAGGGAAGTCAAGATAGACGCGTTGCCAGGTTGTCGCGAGGGCTAATGACTAAGAAAGGATGTCAGTAAGAATGGCGTCCGTGACGTCCTTGGTAACAACCGCTTTGCCTATGCCTTGAGGAAGTACAAATCGAATACTGCCAGCTTCCACTTTTTTATCGCGTTTCATATGCTTAACGTAGTCATTCTTTGTCATACTATTTGGGCCTGCAACCGGTAAAGCAAATGCTTCAAATAGCGACGATACGCGTCGTGTTTCTGACGCTTCAAACCACGTTAATGCTTCTGCAGCTTTACAAGCAATTATAGTACCAGCGGCCACTGCTTCGCCATGTAGCCAATTACCGTAGCCTTGTTCCGCTTCAATAGCGTGACCAAAGGTGTGCCCTAGGTTAAGAATGGCGCGTAGGCCGCCCTCACGTTCATCCTTAGCTACTACGTCTGCTTTAATTTCGCAGCAGCGCGAGATGGCTTGAGTAAGAATTTCAGTATCAAGCGACGTAAGCGCATCTACGTTACCTTCAAGCCACTCAAAAAACGGTGCATCGTAAATGATGCCGTATTTGATGACTTCTGCCATACCTGCAGCAAATTCTCTGGGTGGCAAAGTAGCGAGTGAATCAGTATCAATAGCCACATAAACCGGTTGGTAAAACGCGCCAATCATGTTTTTGCCAAGGGGATGATTTACCGCGGTTTTTCCACCCACCGATGAATCTACCTGAGAAAGCAATGTCGTAGGGACTTGAATGAAGGGCACGCCGCGCTGGTATGTTGCGGCAACAAAACCAGTAAGGTCACCAATCACGCCACCGCCAAGTGCGATAAGTGTCGTATCTCTTGCAGCGTTTAGCTCAAGAAGGCGTGTCATGACAACTTCGAATTGGGCTAGATTTTTGTGCTGCTCACCGTCAGGCAAAATAATAGTTTCAACCTGCACATCTCCACAAGCCGCTTTAGCGGTTTCCAGGTAAAGCGGGGCGACGGTCTCGTTGGTAACAATAACGGCAAGCGGGCCTTTTATATAGGCACTAAAAAGGCCGGGTTGCGAAAGCAGCCCAGCCTCTATCTGTATAGGATAGCTACGTTCTCCAAGTTCCACAGTTAAGGTTGACATTGGCGTAGCACCTCCTATTACATATCTAATTTATAAACCAATTTTACTGATAATTTGATTTGCTACAGCACGTGCACTTTGGTCGTCTGTATCAACAATGTAATCAGCAACTTCTTCGTAAAGCGGGTTGCGCATTTCTGCAAGATCGCGAAGTACTTGTTCTGGATCTTCGTTCTGTAGCAAAGGACGACGTTTGTCGCGTTGTGTACGGGCAACTTGCTTATCGATTGTTGTTTGTAGGTAAACAACAATGCCACGGGCAGATAAACGATTACGCACAGCTTTAGTTACAATAGAACCGCCGCCTGTGGCAAGTACAATACCTTGCTTATCTGTCAAATCGTTTATGACGTTTTCTTCGCGTTTACGGAAACCGTCTTCACCTTCAAGGTCGAAGATCCAGGCGATATCAGCCCCAGTGCGGCGCTCAATTTCCTGATCCGAATCAAAAAAGTCTAGGTGAAGTTCGTCTGCCAAATGTCTACCGATGGTACTTTTGCCAGCACCCATTGGGCCAACTAAAAAGATATTACGTTTTTCAGCCATATTTGCTTATATCACAACTTAATCATGTTAGGGGCAGTGCACTGTTGCCTTACCAGCCTACCCATTGACTCGTGCCTATTTAGTGTCCAATAAGCACCACTCCTTAAACCTCGCTTAAATTTCGAGGCGGGGATTATCTCAGTTTCATGCAACGCGTTGCAAGTTTTGTTACCAACAAATAGCGTATACCTGTAAATTTAGTTACAAAAAAGGCCTGAAAACAAAAAAAGCGCAACAAGATGCGCTTTTTTTTAGATGAAAATGGTGTCTACGGCCTTTCCGTTACAATTTTCGGCGTAACAAAGATAAGCAGTTCTCGCTTCTGCTGAAGTTGGGATGAGTTTCTGAACAAGGCGCCAACAACGGGTAAATCACCGAACAAGGGGACTTTTGATACGCCATCAGAACTGGTTTGTTGGAAGATCCCGCCCAATACGATGGTTTCGCCATTTTCCACCAATACCTGGGTTTTAATTTCTTGGGTATCAATCGCTACGGCATCACCGGTGGACGTTGAAACGGTTTCACCGCGAGTGTCTTGAGTAACGACTAAGTCTAAAATGATGCGATTGTCAGGCGTGATGTGTGGCGTAACTTTCAGTGACAATACAGCCTTTTTAAATTCTACCGATGTGGCACCACTTGACGTAGCTTGAACGTATGGAATCTCAGTACCCTGTTCAATATACGCTTCGTGCTGGTTGGCTACGGTAATACGAGGACTTGCGATAATTTCGCCTTTGTTTTCTGATTCCAGCGCAGAAAGCTCAAGGTCCAATATGGTGCCGTCTACAAGACTCGCAATCTGAAAGCCAATGCTACCTGCAGCGCTGGTGACAGGTAAATTTACGTTTAGGCGATTGTCAATGCTTGGCACTACGCCGCCGGCAATGGTGTCTGCGCCTTCAAGGCTGCCTGAGACACCGTTGTCGTCTTGTCGGTCACTGAAACCCCAGCGCACCCCTAACTGCTCATCCACATCGTCAAGTACAGTTACCATACGACTTTCAATCAGCACTTGCTTCACCGGAACGTCTAATGCGTTGATAGTTTTTCTTGCTTCATCAATCGACGCTAACGTGTCGCGAATAAGCAAGGTGTTGGTGCGCTCGTCTACGGTGACACCGCCTCGTTCCGATAGAATTCCGCCTTCTGTCGACTTCAAAATTGTGGCCAACGCGGCAGCTTTTGCATAGTTAACAGGAATGTTAACCGTATGAAGCGGTGCTAAATCTGATACTTGTTTCTTAGATTGAAGCGCTTGAGTTTCACGAGCAGACAATTCTTCAGCAGGCGCAATTAATAAAATATTACCCTCTAAACGTTTGTCCAGACCCTTAACGCGCAAAATCATGTCGAGTGCTTGGTCCCACGGAACGCCCGACAAGCTAATCGTAACATTGCCTGTCACGGTATCAGTGGTTACCAAATTAAAACCATTCACTTGGGCGATGATTTGTAAAACCTGTCTCACAGGTACATCTTGAAAATCAAGTGAAATAGGGTCGCCAGTGTACTTCTTCTCGGCTTCTAGCGCTTCTTGTTGCGCGCTATTCATAGGCGCAATGGCTAAACGAATTGTGCCATCCTTCACGGTATTTTGAACCGTAACTGGGCCTGAGTACTTAACCTCAATGCGTGATCCGTTTTTATCTTCGAAGGTTTCTATGGTCGAAACTAACGTGCCAAAATCAGCGACATTAAGCTCTACCAGTTGGTCTTCACCCAACTTGGTGTTTGGCAGCGTAAGCGACACTTTTCCCTGTGACTCAATAAGTTGTACCTTGGGAGCTTTACCCTCAAAACTCACAAGGGTTACAGCTGTATTATTAGCCGCTTGGGTAAAGTCGATGTTAGTAACCGTGGTGGTTACCGTCGAAGCATTTCGCTTAGCATCAGGGTCAACCAATAACGGTTCTTGAGCTTTTACTGGCGAGACAAAGACTGTAAACGAAAATATTGCAGCCACAGCGAAGGCCAGCCAATACCACCTAGGCGCTCTACGATTCAGAGACTTGTTGAATATGTATCGTTCGGCCATGCTTACTCTCCCGCCTTCGATGCTGTAGTCATTGTTGTTGTTTTCCTTTGCCAGCAGCCCGCACCATCAGGTAATAACTGTTCAATAGTAATTGAGTCGGTGCTAATTTGCGTAATTCTGCCATAAAACAAGCCGATACGGCTCCCTACTTTTGCTTTATGCAATACGCCATCGTTGCTTTTTAATAATGCCCATTGCTCTCCTTTAACCGCAAAATTTCCGGTTAATGCAAGGGCATCAACGCCATACGCTTCCAATGCTTCTTTAGGGCGCTGAAAGTTAGGCTGTAAACAGTTTTCTACACGCGCTTTTGTTACCGGAGCAGTGTTGTTTTTAGGGCGATCAAAAGGGCTTCTTAACGCACTCGCTGAATAGCTAAAGGGCGGATGTGTTTTAAACTCTGGATAAGGTTCAATTTGAGGCTGAGCGCGCTCTTTTACGCTCTGGGTATAAGCCTGTAGGTCATCGAGCTTAGGTGAGCAGCCTGTAATTAACAGTATGGTCAAAAAAGACAAAAACGAACGAGTCATTATTTATCTCCTTCGATATCTGAAGAGTTTTCAGAGCGATAAGTTTTAGCTTGAAGCTTGAGCGAAAGACCGCCCGCTTCGCGCTTAATATCGAAATCGTGAAGGGTAACGATACGAGGTAAATCTGCGACTTTTGAAACGAACTCGCCAAAGTTGTGATAACCCCCGCTCACTTCCATCTCAATAGGTAGCTCAGTGTAAAACTCTTTTGGTACTTCTTGTTGCCAGTTTAACAACTCGAATGTAAGCCCCGAAGCGGTGCCCACGTAGGTGATATCGTCAAGCAAGCCAGGTGTTTCGTTGCTGGTTGGAAGACTTTTCAACATTGACGAGAAGTCTTCTTTTATTTGAGCAAGTTGGGCTTGGTAGGCTTCTAAATTAGCTGCAATACGGTACTTGGCTTCGAACTGTAGCTTTAGTTCTTGTTCTTTTAATTCAGCCGCATCTTTAATTGGAAGCTTTGGACTGACTAACAGGTAATAGCTTAATGCGCCCACCAGTATTGCCACAAATGCGGCTACAACAATGCGAACTTCATTTGGCCAAATGGCGATTTGTTCAAAGTCGAGTTCGTTGAGTTCTTTTAGTTTTGAAACGTCAAACTTCATAATTATTGCGCCTCTCCACTTTCAATTTCTAGGGGAGCAACATTAGGATTTATCGAAAATGTAAGCGTAAAGTTGCTGATAGCTCTTGCTGCACTGCTGTCTGATTTAATAGTAGAAAGCTCTGCGGCAACAAACACTTTTGAATTGTCCAGCGCGCGCATAAAGTCAGAAAGGCGATTGTTCGAATCACTAGTACCTTCAATCTCAATACGGTTATTGCTTCTGGTCATAGACTCAAAAGCAACGCCGGGAGGAACCAATTTAGCAAGTTCATCAAAAACAATAGGGGCAACGTTACGGCTAGCCTGCAACTGTTCTATTAACGCCATACGTTGCTCAATAGCATTTTTACTGTCTTTAACTTTCTTTATCTCTGCAATTTGCGCATCTAAAACTGCAATTTCCCGTTCAAGGTACTGATTGCGCGAGTTCTGGTTACTAATTTGCTGGTCGATGGCTTGACCAATAAACCAAAAAATTAAGCCTACTATGGCAGCAACGGCAAGCAATCCTGCTAAATATTGTTGTTTTTGATGTTGGCGCTGTTTTTCACGCCAAGGCAGTAAATTTACATGTGCCATGGCGTAAAGCTCCGGCTCGCTAGACCCGCTGCAATTGCTAGCTGTGGTGCAATTTTACCCAGGCGTGCGGCGTCAAGTTTAGGGTTTATAGTCATATTGCTAAAAGGATTAAAGCAATCAACATCAAGACCAAGATCTTGTTTTAGAATGTCGACTAACGGCTCAATAGTAGCGGCGCCGCCGCTGAACAGTATTTTCGTGGGGCGCTCTGCATGTAGCGTACTCATATACATTTGTAATGCACGGTTGATATTTTGCTGTAGGTTGGCGGCAAATATCGGCAGCGTATCTTCTACCCAATTTCCAGATAGAGTGCCATCAAGTAGCTGGCGCTCAGCAGTTTCGCGCTCAACCATATGTATAGCGCTGATATCGTTAATTAGCTGATTCAAGCCAAAAGCATGCTCTTTGGTGTAGATGACGTCGCTGTTTTTTATTACGCATATTTGGAGTAGCGAAGCGCCTACATTAATGCAGCAAAGTGGCGTGTCTTCTGTGTGCGGTGTATAGAAAAAGTCCATAGCATTGCCAATGGCATAATTTTCCATATCAACAATTTTGGGTTCAAAGTTAGCTTCTCTAGCCAGTAACAAACGACTGTCTACCAAATCTTTATGCGCAGCGGTAAGTAATACATTTACTTTTCCAGTGTGCGTTGCACTTGGCCCCATTTCTTCAAAATCCAAATACACTTCTTCAAGCGGATAGGGAATAAGGCTGTCGGCCTCAATTTCAATTTGGTTTTCTAGGTCGTAATCGCTTTGTTCTGGGTCCATGTAAACAATTTTGCTTATTACTGAGGTTCCAGCCACAGCAACATTCGCCAGCTTTAATTTTGTTTTTAACGATTTCCGAATCTTTTTAAGAGCAATGCTCACCGACTCATAATCTTTGATGTCGCGTTCTGAGAAAGCAATTTTACTGATTGGCTCACAGGCATACCCTTGAAGGACGAACCCGTCTTTCGATTGCTCTAACCACACCGCTTTTATTTGACGCGTGCCTATATCTAAGCCCACAATGGGCGGCAGCTTTTTCTTAAACAGCGATTTCATGTGCAAGTGTCCAGTTTCAAAGGTAGTTGCTCTAAAGTACAATGTTACTCTAATAGTGTTATGCGTATGGTTCTAGAGATAACACATACGTATAAAATATACGTCATTTCAACAAAATGTCTTGGTATCCGTTACAGTGAAGTACATCAAACCACTTATTTTATTTAGTTTTCTATCAGGCCTTCTTGGTTTTGCAGCACTGGTAGGTATTTACTTTTATATCAAACCTGACTTACCAAGTGTTACTGTACTTAAGGATGTACGCCTGCAAACTCCTATGCAGATATACACCAAAGACGGAAAACTCATTTCACAATATGGAGTTAAACGGCGGATCCCAGTAAAACTTGAGGATGTCCCGCAAGAATTAATTAACGCCATACTCGCTACAGAAGACAGTCGCTTCTACGAACATCACGGTATTGATCCCATTGGTATCATGCGCGCTGCAGTAAGTTTAGTCCTAACTGGCGAAAAGCGTCAGGGGGCGAGTACGTTAACCATGCAGCTAGCGCGAGGGTTCTTCCTTAGCCGGGAAAAAACATACATAAGAAAGATAAAAGAAATTTTTATCGCATTGCACATGGAGCAAGAGCTCACCAAGCAGGAAATTCTCGAGCTATATCTTAATAAAATCGAGTTAGGCCATAGAGCGTTTGGCTTTGGGGCGGCGTCTCAGGTGTATTATGGCAAACCGCTTAATGAACTCACTTTAGCCCAAATAGCCACTATCGCGGGCCTTCCCAAGGCACCATCGGTACTGAACCCAATCAGCGGGCCACAGCGTTCTGTTGAGCGTAGACGAGTGGTGCTACTTCGAATGCTTGATGAGGAGTACATCACTAAAGCGCAATTCGAAGAAGCGGCCAACGCGCCCGTGACTGCCAAGAAACATGGAGCAGAAATTGAAGTTGATGCGCCATACTTAGCCGACACCATTTATAACGAAATGGTAGAAATTTACGGTAAAGAAGAAGCTGAAACCGGCGGATACCAAGTGTTTGCAACTGCGACGTCAGATCTTCAGTTAGCCGCGCAACGTGCAGTGGTTAGGAATTTACACGACTATGATGAGCGTCATGGTTACAAAGGCGCCCTTGGCTATCTATGGAACATTCCTACGCCGGAAGGCAGAGATGAGACGATTCCGCAGTTGTCATTAAGCTTTGATATAAGCGACAAAACAACCAAAGATGAGTGGGATAATGAATCACTTTTGCGAGTACTTGAAGAAGTACCCCACATAAAACCTCTTGTGCCCTCTGTGGTTACCAAAGTAAATGAACAGTCTATAGAGGTGTTATCAGTTGACGGAAAAACGATAACGGTAGAATGGGGCGGCCTAGACTGGGCGCGACGCTACATCACTGATTTTAGACAGGGCAGTGACCCTAAAACCGCTTCAGATGTTACTCAAGAAGGGGCGGTAGTTTATATCAGGCAGCAAGAAGGGCAGTGGCGCATATCGCAGATACCAGAAGTAAGCGGTGCATTTATCGCGCTTAACCCGAAAAACGGCGCGGTTGAAGCGGTGGTGGGTGGCTACAGCTTCTATCAAAGCCAATTTAATAGAGCAACGCAGGCCAAGCGCCAAGTGGGCTCAAACATCAAGCCTTTCATTTATTCTGCGGCATTAGACAGTGGCTATACCCTTGCATCCATCATCAATGACGCTCCCATTAACCAATGGAATGCGGCGACGGGTGTAGCTTGGCGACCGCAAAACTCGCCAGCTGAGTACGACGGCCCAATTAGAATGCGTAAAGCCCTTGGTAAATCGAAAAACGTGGTATCGGTTCGACTATTGCGTGGTGTTGGTCTGAGAGAAACGGCCGATTACTTAACACGCTTTGGTTTTAATAAAGACGATATCCCACTTGATGAAACCGTATCCCTTGGGTCGAGTTCACATACGCCGCTTGAAGTAGTAAGAGGTATGTCGGTCATTGCGAACGGTGGCTACTTAGTAAACCCTCATTTTATCAGCAAAGTGCTTGATGAAAACGGCGATGAGCTTTGGAAAGCAAACCCAGTTTGGGCGTGCAATCGTTGTGAAAATCAAAGCGATCCAGAAATACTACCTGAAGACGAAGAAGCCGATATTGAAGCCTTACTTGCCGCTGAACTAAATCAAGATATTTTACTTGGCGACGTCAATGATGACGAAGCTGCAGAAAAAGTGATTGCGCCTCAGGTTATTACTGCTCAAAACGCTTTCTTAGTGGCAGAAATGATGCGAACGGCTGTGAGAGCAAACGGAAATTGGAGCAAGAAAACCTATTGGTTAGGCACCGGCTGGCGTGCTCGTAATATTCTTCAGCGTACTGACATAGCTGGGAAAACGGGAACCACGAATGACTCGCGAGACACATGGTTCAGTGGTTTCCACAAAGATTTGGTGGCCACCACATGGGTAGGCTTCGACAACATGGGGCGTCAGTTAGGGCGAGCTACGCGAAACCAAAACCTTATTAATAAGAATGCTGAGAAATTCAACTGGATAGGCAACGCCATGATCGGCATTGAAGATGGAGCTAAAGCTGCTGAGCCAGCGTGGATCAGATTTATGCAACATGCTCTAGAAAATAAACCACATACGCCAATGCCCGTACCAGAGAATATAGTGCGTGTTCGCATTGATCGTACCAGTGGAAAGTTGACCAGACGAACAGACCATACGACACTATTCGAATATTTCCTGCAGGGAACTGAGCCAACGACTTATGTTCGCGATGACGAAGTGTTGGATCCGGCCACGCAGGATACGACTACTGCGCCTGAGCCAGAAGAAATATTCTAATTACTAAGAGGCACGTTGCAGGCGTGCCGCTTCAGGCTTAGGTGATGTATTTGCCTGAACACATTATCGGAAAACCAATGTCAGAAGATTCACAGCGATATCTTTATATTCCTCATGCCGGCCCTTCATTGCTGGAAACCCCCCTACTGAATAAAGGCAGTGCCTTCACTGCACGGGAACGTGCGGCGTTTAACCTGACGGGTCTAGTGCCACCAAGGTACGAAACCATCGAAGAGCAGGTTGAACGTGCTTACATGCAATACAGCAGTTTTGACGAAGCACTAAACAAGCATATTTATCTGCGCGCAATTCAAGACAATAACGAAACCTTGTTTTACCGCCTAATTCAAAAGCACATCGATGAGATGATGCCCATCATCTACACCCCTACTGTAGGTGATGCATGTGAGCAGTTTTCAGATATCTATCGCAGTTCGCGTGGCTTGTTTGTGTCGTATGAAGAACGTCACCAGCTTGATGACATTGTTCGCAATGCTACGAAGCGCAAAGTGAAAGTGATTGTTGTGACTGACGGTGAACGCATTCTAGGCTTGGGAGACCAGGGCATTGGTGGAATGGGTATTCCTATCGGTAAACTATCGCTTTACACAGCGTGTGGTGGAATTAGTCCAGCATACACATTACCCGTAATGTTAGATGTAGGTACTAACAACGAAAAGCTGCTAAACGACCCAATGTATATGGGGGCGCGCCATCCGCGTATTGGACAGGAAGAATACGACGAATTTGTTGATATGTTCATTAACGCTGTGAAGCGACGCTGGCCTGATGTAATGATTCAGTTTGAAGATTTTGCGCAGCCAAATGCTATGCCGTTATTAAACCGCTATCGCAACGACGTGTGTTGTTTTAACGACGATATACAAGGCACTGCTGCCGTTACCCTTGGTACTATTTTGGCGGCATGTAAAACCAAGCAGCAAAAGCTACGCGACATGAAGGTGGTGTTCGTGGGCGCGGGTTCGGCAGGCTGTGGTATTGCTGAAATGCTCATTCAACAAATGGTATTTGAAGGCCTGACTGACGAACAAGCACGTAAGCAAGTGTTCATGATTGACCGTTTTGGTTTGGTAACCGAAGGCATGGGAGGTCTACGCGACTTCCAACAAAAGCTTCAGCAGAAAAATGCTGACTTGGCTGATTGGACGTTCAGTGGAGATTATGCGTCACTACTTGATGTTATGCACTGCGCGCAGCCAGACGTACTTATTGGTGTTTCAGGTCAGCCAGGCTTGTTCACTGAACAAGTTATCCGTGCCATGAAGCAAGGCTGTGAGCTGCCAATCATCTTCCCGTTAAGTAACCCCTCACGACAAGTCGAAGCGCGTCCTGAGCAAGTGATTGAATGGACAGAAGGTGAAGTGATTATTGCTACAGGTAGTCCGTTCAAGCCTGTAGAGTACGATGGCAAAATATTCCCTATCGCTCAATGCAACAACTCTTACATCTTCCCGGGCATTGGCCTTGGTGTTGTTGCATCTAAAGCGAAGCTTATTAGTGACGAAATGCTGATGGCCGCAAGTAACGCACTTGCTTCAGCGTCGCCATTAGTCAACACGGGTCAGGGTTCACTATTGCCACCTCTTGCTGCCATTGCAGAAATTAGCAGAGAGATTGCTTTTGAGGTGGGTAGAGTAGCGATGGAACAGGGACTTGCTCTTGAAATATCTGACGACGCATTGCGCGCCAGCATTGAGCGTAACTTCTGGAAAGCAGAGTACCGCCCTTATAAGCGGGTAAGCATCTAGTATCCGTTAACGTTATAAGAAAGCAGGCTTAGCCTGCTTTTTTGTACTTGTGAACAACGCTTTCACCATGACTTACAGCCCAAAAGCTGAAGTAAGCCACCGTCTCACTGCTCGAACTTCATCCATTTCACGGCCGTATTCCAACCAAATGTAATATGGTGTTGCCTATGCGCAACATTTCCTTGCTCTGATATACAACTTACTCTTAATGGTTTTTAATAAGCTTTTGTTATATAAGGTTAATTTTTCATTGGCACAATCATTGATAACACATTCCCTGATACTCAAAAAAGGAAAGGTAGGTGTTAGAGATGAAAAAAATGAAAAACAACTCAAACTTTTTAGGTTCTAGATTCGTTAAACGTTCGTTTTCTACATCATTGGTTATGGCTGCGCTTGCCACGCTTAGCGCGTGTGGAGGCTCAGATGATAAGATCGAAGACCAGCCCACGCCCACCATGAGTACCTTTTCCCTTTCAGTTTCTGACGCCCCTGTAGATGACGCCAGTGAAGTAGTGGTGTATTTCGATGAAGTTGAATTAATTGGCAATGAATCACCAATCACGTTCTCAGTTGAAGATGAAAATGGTGATCCTCGAAGCATCGACTTGTTGTCGCTACCGGGCGAGCAGTTTGAAGTTATCGTAGAAGATACTGAAATCCCAGTAGGTGACTACGACCAACTTCGTCTTAGTGTGACGGAAGATTCTTACATAGTAACTAACGAGGGAACTTACCCTATTCGCGTGCCAAGTGGCGAACTGAAACTTGATGGTTTTACTGCACAACCTAACTTTGACGCAGCCTACACCGTTGAATTCGATTTAAGAAAAAGCTTAGTCGATCCAGTAGGTCAAGAGGTCATTATGCTAAAACCTCGCGGTGTTCGCTTAGTGTTAAATGATGACGTGGGTACGCTTAACGGCACAGTAGATAGCACGCTAGTGATGGACGAGAAATGCGCCGTAAAAACCGACATGTTTGTTGGCAATGCAGTTTATATCTACGAAGGTGAACAAAACCTTCTCGATGCCCTTGGTGATGACGCTGATGCAGGCGTAGATGATACCGAGTCGCGCCCTTTCACTGTTGTACCAGTAACGTACAGCGAGTCAGATGAAACATTCAATTTTACAGCGGGCTTCATGCCTCAGGGCGAGTATTCATTAAGCTTTTCATGCACGGCACTATTTGACGAGCCTGAAACGGACGAGGACGCCGAAGACGGTTTCTTTTTACAAACTATTGATGTTGCCACAGTTGTAGCAGGGGACACCACAACGGTAACCATCGAATAGTTCCAGTTTGCGGGCAACGGACTGCTCGCCTTTTATTCATAAAGCCGCGCTCTTGATATAGCTAAAGCGCGGCTTTTTTATGTCAATAAACGTATATCGCCGTTTATTAGTCGACACCGTTGAGCTATAAGTCTTTAAAAGCTGTTCTTAGTAGCTATGTATTGCACTAACCTTAACGATAAAGTCATTTAAAGGAATTGCTATGTCGACAGAAAGTAACTACACACCACCAGAAGTTTGGACTCAGGCTGAGGATGACGGCAACAAGTGGGCCAGCATTAATCGTCCTGTGTCAGGCGCTACCCATGAGAAGGCTCGTCCTAATGGTGAACATGGTTTGCAGCTATACTCGTTAGCTACGCCCAATGGTCAGAAAGTTACCATCATGCTTGAAGAGTTGTTGGCAGCTGGCGTGAGCGAAGCAGAATACGACGCTTGGCTGATTAACATTGGTGAGGGCGATCAGTTTTCTTCTGGGTTTGTCGACGTTAATCCGAATAGTAAAATTCCTGCTATGGTCGACACGACAACGTCACCAGAAACCAAGCTATTCGAGTCTGGGTCAATCTTAGTTTACTTGGCGGAAAAGTTCGGTAAGTTCATTCCGCAAGACGCCCATGCAAAGGCGGAATGTCTCAACTGGCTGTTCTGGCAGGTGGGGTCAGCGCCTTACTTAGGCGGTGGTTTCGGGCACTTCTACAGCTATGCGCCATATCCAATGGAATATCCTATCAACCGCTTTACCATGGAAACTAAGCGTCAGTTGGATGTGCTAGACAAGCACTTAGCAAACAATGAGTTCATGGCAGGTGACGAGTACAGTATCGCTGACATGGCTATTTGGCCATGGTACGGTAACTTGGTACTTGGCAATCTGTACGACGCAGCCACTTTCCTTCAGGTGCACGAGTACACCAATTTAGTCCGCTGGGCTAAGCAACTAGAGCAGCGAGAAGGCGTTAAACGTGGCCGTATTGTCAATAAGACCTGGGGTGACGATGGTCAGTTAGAAAACCGCCACAGCGCAAAAGATATCGACGACGCACTCGCCAAAGCCTAAATAATGGGGTCAGAGTCTGAGGGATCCCCACAAATAATATAACGATATCAGTGAGATAAAAAAGATAGGAACATTCATGACGTTTGGTGATCAGATCAATCGCCAAACTTCACCGAGGCCAAACAATCATGAATGCACTATCTATTGTGAACAAAGTCTTATCGCTTGTCAGCTATTATATGCATAAATCTCGTCGGGATGCGGTAACGGCGTGCGTCAAAAGCGTGCTTAGTGGAAGCGCTGCAACACTCTTCAAATAGGCTTTTTGAAGTGGCGTGAAATCTCACTCATTCAAAGCTTCATTAAATTCAAAATTACCCACACGACCTCGCCAGCGTTCGGTGGGTACTGCCGGCCAATTTTTCATATATACCAGCTTTCCATGAAGGCAGTGCAACACTTCAATTTGTGGTGATTTGGTATCGGCGTATGTTACTTTCTCAGAGACAATAGCGCCTTCTTCACAATCTTGGTCGAAAAACACAAAGCCGCGATAGCTGCCGCTTTCTGTAATGGTAATGAGCGATGCATATTCTTTGCTCTTAGATACTTTTCTCAGCGCAGGCAAATAGCCATCGACTCGTTTTATTTGAAGTCCCTGTGATTTGTTGTGCCACTGCCAACCTGAGCTGCCCATAAAAGAAAGCTCGTTATTTTTATCATTGAAATGGCTTAATGTTTCAAAGGTTTTCCAAGACGCAAAAATGATCATGCACAGCATTAAAAAACCAGTAATGAAGATAAGTGGCTTTTTCATGTTTTAAGCCCTTTACATTAGACAAACTTTTGTCTCTTTAGTTACGGACAAAGATCTAAGCTAGACTTTTATTGCAAAAAAGTAATACGCGGAGAGATAAATGTGCTGCTGCCTTAAAGCGTCCTGGTGCTGTCTTAATAACAGGAGAGACGCCGCTCAACGCTTACCTGACATTAAATACAGCGACTTAAAAAGCCTCGCGCATTCGCTGTCTCGATAACACCACATCAATGTACCCTAAACATAAAACTGATTTTGGATAATGATTCAGTTATTACGATTAGAACTATCTATTTTGTTCGCTTTAATAGTTTTATTAAATCAGCGATTATCTGTTTAAACGAAAAGCGTGATTAACAGCATTTCTTTAATCACACACTAACACCCAATTTTAGTAAGACTAAAAATCGGTGAGAAATAAACAGAAGGAATTCGCAATGAGTAAGTGTCCATTTTCAGGTGCAGCTATAAAACCTACTACGCTAACGTCTAGCAATGGTGCGCCCGTTGCCAATGACAATCAGAGTCGAACAGCGGGGCCACGCGGGCCGGTTACTTTCGACAACCATTATTTGTTTGAGAAGCTTGCGCACTTCAACCGCGAGCGAATTCCAGAGCGCGTAGTTCACGCAAGGGGCAGTGCTGCATATGGCACCTTTACGCTAACTAAGAGCTTATCTGACTACACTATTGCAAACTTTCTGCAAAAAGAGGGGCAAAAAACCGACGTGTTTTTGCGCTTTTCTACCGTAGGTGGTGGTCAGGATTCAAGTGACTATGCCCGTGATCCTCGTGGTTTCTCAGTGAAGTTTTATACTGAACAGGGAAACTGGGACATGGTAGGAAATAATACTCCGGTATTCTTCTTACGAGATGGCATCAAGTTTCCTGACTTCATTCACAGTCAAAAGAAAAACCCGCGTACGAACTTGCCGGATCCGCAGGCCGTGTATGAGTTTTGGGCGAATAACCCTCAGTCATTACACCAATCGACAATCTTGATGTCTGATCGCGGTATTCCACTTTCATATCGCCATGTGAATGGTTATAGCTCTCATACGTTGAGTTTCTGGAATAACGCAGGCGAACGTTATTGGGTGAAATGGCACTTTAAAACTAACCAAGGTATCAAAACGCTTACTAACGAAGAAGCAGCGAAAATGCCTGCCTATGGTGCCCAACAAGATCTTGTTGAAAGTATTGATAACGGTGATTTTCCATCGTGGACAGTGAACATTCAAATTATGACCGAAGAGGAAGCACGTAATTATCGTATCAATCCGTTTGATCTTACCAAGGTATGGCCGCACAGCGACTTTCCATTAATTGAAGTAGGTCAGTTGGAGTTAAACCGTAATGTTGATAACTACTTTGCAGAAACTGAGCAAGCAGCGTTCGCGCCGAGCAATTTGGTACCGGGTATTGGTGCGTCGCCAGACAGAATGCTTCAAGCGCGACTAATTGGATATCAAGATGCGCACAGATACCGCATTGGTGCAAACTACAACCAAATACCGGTAAACGCGCCTCGTTGTCCAGTGCACAATTATCAACGAGATGGAGCCTTTGCGGGAATTAACCCAGCACTTGCAGGAAGTGGAGCCAACTTCTATCCAAACAATCGCGCGAGAGTTGGTGAGCCGGCTGAAGCACCAGAGGTTCAAGAGCCGCCTATGCCGCTTGAGCAAGACGCATGGTTAGATATTTACGATAACCGTGACGAAGATAACTACTCACAGCCCGGTGACCTTTTTCGCATTATGAGTGAAGATCAAAAACAGCAGCTGGTAAACAACATTGCTGACGGCTTAAGCCAGGCAACGAAGGATGTTCAGGAAGCCATGTTCGTGCAATACGACCTAGCTGATAGCGACTATGGCGAACGGGTAAGAAAAGCGGTAGCAAATAAATAGTAATTGTGGGGGAATCAGAGTTAATTAATGAAAATTACTCTGATTCTTTGTATTCGAGAAATATTTACAATTTTAAAGGTAAGAAAGCCTGAATATTTTGAAATAAGAGTCACGGCAGCGATAAAACGCATTTCCTTTCATTAACTATAATCAGCCTGTAAGCCTTATGGGCTGCGTGATAGCTAATATCAAGTCTCAAATAGGCCCATGGTTTGCTACTAGAATACTGAACGACTTTAAATGATGAAATAAGGAGATACATTATGTTACGTTGGGCTTTAATATTTTTAGTTGTCGCATTAATTGCTGCGGTTTTAGGATTTGGTGGAATCGCTGGCTCTGCAGCGGGTATCGCCAAAATTATATTTGGTGTTTTCGTTATTTTACTGATTATTTCAGTTGTCATGAATTTGGTTAGGGGCAAAAGTTGAATCACGGCCTGATTTCAACTTCATATTACGAATAGAAAAAGACAGCTGTTAGTCGTTTAGTAGTAGGCGGCTGTTTTTTATCTTTAGCCACATCAGCGGACAAAACTAATGGAGGCTACCGTGAGTAATAAACAGTTCATTACGAACGTAGGCATTGGACTCGCCGCAGCGTCTGCAGGAATTCTTGCGAGAAAAACGCTGCAAAAGTCTTGGGAAAAGGTAATTGATCAACCTGCACCTAAAGATAAACAAAGTGAAAATACAGACCTTAAAGAAGCCGTTACTTGGGCTGTGGTGTCTGGCATTGGAGCAGGTCTTGCACGGATGGCTGTTCAATATGCACTAGACAAGCGTAATCCAAAATAGCACAACAAAATTGTGCTGATGAGAAGCTATACGGGCGTAAACGTGCAGGCGAATGGCTCGAAGCGCACGTTCTTTCCAAGTAAAACGGTTACTAATCTCGTGCTGATACAACGTATTCTCTAAGTAAGTATCGTTAGCAAACAGAATCACGTTGTCAAGATGCCGCAACAACATGTTGGCTCACACATACTGATTAAAATAATCGGTGACCTTAGGCCATAAATGCTGACATTTACGGGAAAAAAACTTCATGTGACCTATTTCTTTTACGTCGTAGGCCTGTGGATCTAGCTCCTCAACTTCTGCTTCCATATTGGGGAAAACGCTAATCATATCGTGAACGTTATGAATATTAGCAATATCGTCGTCATTGGCGAGCAGCCATTTAGAAGGTATCTGAATGGTGTCGTAGTGATGCTCGTTAACATCACTGCCAAAGCCTGTTTTTACGTAGCCTTTACCATTACACCATTTTTGCCACTGGCGGGCCACTTTTTTAGGTAGTGGCTCTCCCATGCCTACCCACTGAGATTTAGTATGGCCGAACAGTAAATTACTCACGGGAATGTAGAAATTCATGAAGAAATGGGCTTTTAGCAAATAGCTTTTACGCATGTTTCTCAGACTGCCCGAGGAGCTACCAAAATTACAAAAGGCAGTAAGGTCGTGCACATTATGCATCAAACCCAGCAACTGACCACCTGCACTATGACCAACAAGAAAGTAGGGGACGTTAGGGAAATGAATTTTCAATGTTTCTAGCACCGCTGGCATATCTTGCTCGCCCCATGTTACCAACGACGCATCGCTTTGTTTAACGCTGCTTTTTACCGAACCGCCAATACCTCTGTTATCGAAGGTGATAACACCAAAGCCTTGTTCACATAAATAGGCGGCAAAAGCGCTGTAGAATTGCCGTTTTATACCCGTTGCAGGGCCAATCATAACTGCTGCTTTAGGGGAAGTGGTTGGAGAGAAAAGGGAAGCTGCAAGCGGCGTGTTATCCGCGCAGACAATGGTGATATCCTCTACTTGGATGCCAGTGGGGGTAGCGTATTGCTTTGAAGTGCTCGACATGGAAAGTCTCGTAAATTCATCTGGTCAAACCAGTAAACCTTTTGCATGAATAAAATGCAATATTTTGACTATTTACTTTGCTGATAATTGGCGCTAAGCAAAAAGGTATGTGCGCTGAACACGCAAATGCTATCGCGTAGCTGGGATAAGTACGCCATAGCATGCACGCTTTAAAAAAGATTTCCTCACACGTTCAAAGTGAACACCTTAGAATTACGCTGGAAGTTATATAGCTCTTTCTTCACGGCAGGTAGCGCACTTATGTCAGCAGGTTCAAACCCTTGCTCTAAAAACCAGTGTGCGGTAACTGTGGTCAGTACAAAAATGCTGTTAATACCGGCTTCTTTAGCACGGGCGCGCACTTCATCTAAAATCCGTTCGCCACGGTTTTTGCCTCGATAGTCTTGATGGGTTGCCACGCAGGCTAACTCGGCACAGCCGTCTTCAGGGTATAAATACAAGGCTGCACAGGCGATGATCATGCCGTCGCGCACTATCACTATAAACTGGTTAATTTCGTTCTCTAGACGCTCACGAGAACGCTTTACCAATACGCCGCTTTCTTCTAGTGGTTTTATCAGCTTTAAGATACCGCCCACATCTTCGATGGTCGCTGCACGCAGTTGTTCATAATGATGTTCCATTACTAACGAGCCCGTACCGTCGCGAGTGAACAGCTCTTGAAGCAAGGCACCGTCCTTTTCAAAGCTGATGCAGTGAGCGCGAGGCACGCCGGCAGCAACGCTGGTGGTAAGGGCACTTAACACCGTATCTTCGGTGGTAATGTCGCCTGCCATGATTAGCTGTTCTAATTGAGGGCGTTCAATGGTGCGAAGTAAACGACCTTCGCGGTTGTATACACCATCAAAATTCGAAAATACGATCAGCTTGTCAGCTTTAAGGGCTATAGCCGCCTGCGTAGCTACATCTTCGTGAGATAAGTTAAACACTTCTCCTGTTGATGAATAGCCCATAGGCGATAGCAGCACAATTGAGCCATCGTTTAAATGATCGTTAATGCCGGTGGTATCAATACGGCGCACTAAACCAGTGTTTTCAAAATCAACGCCGCCTCGTACGCCCATTGGCTTGGCAACGACTAAGTTGCCCGAGCACACGCGTATTTGCGAGCCATGCATAGGCGAGTTTGGAAGCCCCATAGTCAATAAGGCTTCTACCTGAGAGCGTACCGAGCCGGCGGCATCTTTAACGCACTCAAGGGTTTGTTTGTCGGTAATGCGTACACCGCTGTCAAAGCGACCTTCGATGTTGCGAAGGGCTACGCGCTGATCAATCTGAGGGCGGGCACCGTGCACTACGACCACGCGCACGCCCAAGCTGTTAAGCAGGGCAATGTCGTGAATAATATTAGGGAAATTAGGATGTTCGATGGCTTCGCCACCGAACATCAAAACGAAGGTCTTTCCCTGGTGAGCATTAATATAGGGCAGTGAACTGCGAAACAGTTTTATGCCGTCATGATGCGCTAATACCATCTAAGCAGTTCCTTGTCGCTACCCTTGCTTATCCAAGTCTTCCAGCTCTTGATACAGTGCTTTCGTCACGGTTTCTTTGCTGGTGCCGCCCAAGATATTGCGTTGATTCACGCCGTACTCTAGCTGTAGTACCGGGTATACGTCGTCTTCAATTTTGTCGCAAATAGCCTGCATGTCGCTGAGTGGTAAATCTTCAATGGCACAGCCTTTGTCGATGGCTTGAAGCACAACGCGTCCTGCAATATCGTGGCCTGTTCTAAACGGCACACCTTTACCTACCAGATAATCGGCAAGCTCAGTGGCGTTAGAGAACCCTTGGGTTGCTGCAACGCGACAGCGCTCTTCGTTTAGCTGTAGTGAATCAAGCACTTCGCTGGCAATACATAAACAAATATGCCACTGATTAACCGTATCGATAGCGCCTTCTTTGTCTTCTTGCATGTCTTTGTTGTAGGCAAGAGGAAGGCCTTTCATGGTAACTAGCAGGGCCTGCAATGAGCCAAACACACGGCCACATTTGCCGCGCATTAATTCAAGCGCATCAGGGTTTTTCTTCTGCGGCATAAGCGATGAACCAGAGGTTACACTATCGCCAAGCTGTAAGAATCCTGCTTCGCCAGAGTTATAGAAAATCATGTCTTCGGCAAGACGTGACAAGTGCATCATGCTAGTGCTGGCTACAAATAAAAGCTCTAGCACAAAGTCTCTGTCAGACACTGCGTCTAGGCTGTTAAGGCATGGAGAATCAAAACCCAGTTCTTCAGCAATGGCGTGACGGTCTACAGGGAAAGTAGTACCTGCCAATGCGCCTGAACCTAAAGGGCACTGATTCATGCGTACTTTCAAGTCGTCTAAACGGCTTAAGTCACGCTTTAGCATTTCAACGTAAGCCAAGCACCAGTGTGCAAAGTGAATAGGCTGTGCACGCTGTAAGTGGGTGTAACCTGGGATTATCGCTTCTTGATGACGGCTAGCGGCATTAAGAAGCGACTTTATTACACCTAAAACATCAGCGCGAAGTGAGGCAATATGTTCACGTACCCACAAGCGAAAGTCGGTGGCAACCTGATCGTTTCGGCTACGCCCGGTATGAAGCTTACGACCAATGTCACCAAGCTTCTCTATAAGCGCTGCTTCAACAAAGCTGTGAATGTCTTCTTCGCTAGATGCGTTAAAGTCTAATTCACCTGCATCAGCTTTCGCTTTTAACTCGCTCAATGCAGACTCAAGCTGGGCTTGTTCATCAACGGTCAATACGCCTGCTTTTTGCAGCGCACGCGACCAACTGATAGAGCCTTGAATATCTTGGCTTGCCATAACTTGGTCAAACGGCAGCGAGTCGTTAACCTGTTTAAACATACTACTTGCACCGGATTCAAACCGGCCACCCCACAACGCCATGTGATGCTCCTTAAATGCTGTTCTGACTTAAGCTTTACTTTTGTAGGTAAAGCTTACTGTTCACCTTGTTTTTTCAATGCTTCGATACGACTTGAAAGGCTGAACAGGCGGATAAAGCCTTCAGCGTGCTTCTGGTCGTAAACATCGTCAGCACCAAAGGTGGCAAAGTCTTCAGAGTAAAGGCTGTTCGGCGATTGACGCTGGGTAACCGTAGCTTGACCTTTGTATAGCTTAACCACGATATCGCCTGTTACTTTCTTCGCAAAAGACGCAGCACCAGCAAGCAGTGCATCGTTAAGGGCAGTGAACCAACGGCCGTCGTACATCACGTGTGAGAACTCAAGACCAATCTGCTCACGGTATTTAAGCGCAGCTTTATCTAGCACCATAGTTTCTAGGGCTTTATACGCTTTAAGCAGTACGGTGCCTCCTGGGGTTTCATAACAGCCGCGTGACTTCATACCTACAAGGCGGTTCTCAACAATGTCGATACGTCCAACACCATGCGCCGCAGCAACAGTATTAAGTTTAACTAGCGCTTGATACGGCGAGAGTGCCTCACCATCAACATGAGTCAGTTTACCTTCGTCAAAAGACAGGGTTACGCGCTCTGGAGTATCAGGTGCATCTTCAGGATCAACGGTCATGGTCCACACTTGCTTGGTAGGCTCTTGCCATGGATCTTCAAGCTCGCCGCCTTCGTGTGAAATGTGCCATGCGTTTGCATCGCGGCTGTAAATTTTTGTTGCTGACGCCGTGGTTGGAATATTGCGCTCAGCTAGATAAGCCAATAGATCTTCACGGCTTACCATGTCCCACTCACGCCATGGCGCTATTACCGTAAGGTCTGGGGCTAGAGCAGCAAAGGTACTTTCAAAGCGGACCTGGTCGTTACCTTTACCCGTACAGCCGTGGCATAGTGCGTCGGCACCTACTTTGCGCGCAATCTCAACTTGCGCTTTGGCGATAACCGGACGTGCCATTGACGTACCCAGTAGATATTCACCTTCGTAAACCGCACCGGTAGTGATAGTTGGGAAGATATATTCGCTTACGAACTCTTCTTTCAAATCAACAATGTGGCATTCGCTTGCGCCAGATGCGATAGCTTTTTCATGAAGACCTTCTAGTTCTTCATCACCTTGACCCACATCTGCTGCAAACGCGACAACTTCACAGCCATAGTTTTCTTTAAGCCATGGAATGATGGCTGATGTATCAAGCCCGCCTGAATAGGCCAGCACGATTTTTTTAACGTTTTGCATCTAAATAATCCTTCTAAGCGTCTTTGTAGGCGTCTTTTTAAGCGTTAAGTAATTGAGTAAGAATGGCGTTTTGGCCATGCATTCTATTTTCGGCTTGCTGCATTAATAGCGATTTATCGCTATCAATCAACGAGCCCGTAATTTCTAAATCGCGATGGGCAGGTTGGCAGTGCATAACGTAGCTAGCACCGGTTGCTTCCATCAACGCTTCGTTTACCTGATAAGGCATGAACTTTTCTTTGATCACTTCAAGTGGCGTCTCGTCACCCATTGAAAGCCATGTATCTGCATAGATAACGTCTGCACCGTTAGCGGCACTAAGGTCGGTGCTTTCAACAATCGATACACCCGTTTTCTCGGCAATCGCTTTGGCTTGCGCCACAATTTCAGGTGCCGCTTCGTGCCCCTCTGGCGTGACTACAACTTGGTTGCAACCTAGAAGCGCCCCAACAATTAACAGAGAATGGGTTACATTGTTGCCGTCGCCTACATAGGCCATGGTAAGACCTTCGGTTTTGCCGAAGCGTTCAAACATTGTGAGGTAGTCGGCAAGGCCTTGGCATGGATGATATTTATCACACAATGCGTTGATAACCGGCACATTTGCTGCCTTAGAAAAGGTTTCCAGCGTCTCGTGAGAAAATACACGAGCGACTATGGCGTCAGCCCAACATGCAAGGTTAGCGGCGGTGTCTACTGCGTCTTCACGGCCGGCTAATTTTCCCGACTGCACATCTAAATACACCATGTGACCGCCAAGCTTGTTAATACCAATATCGAAGCTAACGCGGGTTCGCAAAGACGGCTTTTCAAACAGGGCAACAATTGACTTCCCCGCTAGCACGTTGCTGTAACTTGCTGGGGCTTGTTTAATTTCTACAGCCAATTGCAGCAAGTTTTTCATTGCGTCGGGTGTCCAGTCTGCAAAGGTTAGTAGATCCTGTTTCATTGTACTTCTCCGGCATTGCCTTTCGTAAAGTCTGTGTGGGGTAAATCAGCGTTTTTTGACGGTGTATTTGTCAGTGCTGAGGGCAGTATTTGCGTGCCCGTTTTCTTATTTAAAATGTCGTTGATGTCGGCGGCCCAACTCGCGATGTAAACTGCGCGGCCTAAATTCTCTGCAGACGCGAGTGCCGCATCCACTTTTACTTTCATCCCGTCGGTGATAACGCCTTCATCTGCGTACTTCAATATGCTTGCAGCGTTAAGTTCGCTAATTAGCAATTTGTCACCATCAAGCACACCGTCAACATTGGAAAGGAGTAAAAGTTCAGCGTTAAGAAGCTCGGCAATAACCGTTGCGGCTTGGTCGGCGTTTACATTTAGTAATCTGCCTTGTGGGCTTGAACCAATAGAACTGATAACCGGTAGTGTTGACTGGGCTAATACGCTTTTTAGAAATGATGCGTCTGCTGTCGACGGCACGCCCACGGCACCATACTGGTCAGCTAGAGGCTCACACACCACCATATTACCGTCTAACAACGATAAACCAACAGGGGTTAAGCCTGAAGCCAAAGCCGCTGCGCATAGTTGCTTATTGGCAGAGCCTGCAAGCGCTCCGCAGATATAAGGCATATGTTCATCGGGCGTAACCCGAAGGCCATCTATTTTTGTGCTTTGAAGACCAAGACTCGCCATTAGCGTTTCCACTAATGGTCCGCCTCCGTGAACCACTACAACGGGGCGTGTGGCCTGCACGTCTTTTACGCTTAGAAATAAACGTGTCATTGCGGCGGTGTCGTCGAGTAATGCACCGCCAACTTTAATTACAATTGGTGAAACACTCATAGTACTAACCCTGTCTCTACTGGTTGTTTCGTCATTATGTTAAGGCACTGTATTGCCTGAGAGGCAGCACCTTTCATTACGTTGTCGATTGCAGCGGTAATCACTGCGTATCCAGATGCTTCATCTAACTTCCAATGCAGATCAACAAATGGGGTATGAGCAACGTCATCAATTTTTGGAAAACTCTTGCGCAAACGCACAATGGGTTTATCAGCATAGGCGTCAGTGTACGCTTGTTCAAGTTGTGCGCTGGTGGTACCAGCTTTAACCTTAACGGTTACGGTCGCCAAAATTCCTCTTTTAAAATTACCTAAGTGCGGCGTAAAGATAACGGGGGTACCCAAGTAAGCTTCAATTTCAGGGGTATGGCGGTGACCTAGCACGCCATATGCCTGCAGGCTAACTTCAAAAAAGCTTGTGGTTAGGCTGGCTTTCCTGCCTGCACCCGATACGCCGGAAACAGCGTTAATTACAGGGCGTACGCTTTCATCTAGTAAATTGTTGTGAGCAAGAGGTTTAAGTGCACTAAGGCTCGCAGTGGGATAGCAACCCGGCACAGCGATAACGTCGGCAGAGGCAATTTGCGCTTCGTGCCACTCGGCAAGGCCGTAAACAGCTTGAGCCAAGCTTTGCTCTTGCGTATGTGGAAAGCCGTAGAACTGTTCGAAGACATTCGTGTCTTTTAGCCTGAATGCACCCGACAAATCGAGCACTTTGGCGCTGCCCGAAGATAGGACAGGCATCCAGTCGTGGCTCGCCTCGTGAGGAGTGGCAAGAAAGATAAAATCGACACCGTCAGCCATTTCTTTTAATGCCGCATCCGAAATAGGCGTCAGTGTGGCATTAACGTGAGCCAAGTTGCCGTGAAGCTCTGCAATATTTTTACTCGCATCGCTACTATTCTCAGATACGTAAGTCCCCGCTAATGCAAGTTTAGGGTGCTGAATAACTAACTGAACAAGTTGTGCCCCTGTGTAACCACTGGCACCAATAATCGAAACGCTGTACATAATTAAAAATTCAATAAAAGGAGAAAAAAAACACTTTTTACCTTTGTAAACTGGTTGGGCGTAAATCCTTGCCTAACCGCTACCACATTACAAAGGTAAAAAGTGTGCTACCGCAAAAGCATAGAAAGGCGCACGCATCGTCGTACGCTATGCATCGTGTAGCCAGCCAGGGGAGAGGTAAACTCTTTATCGTTGCCAGTGGTTGAACCAACAACGCGAGTTGGTTGTGTCATCATCAATTCCTATCAAGTCGCAACTCAAAATTATGAGTTGGATGCTTTAACCGTCGACTAGTGTATCTAATCTGAATGTTTATGCAATAAAAATGTATAAATATTTTGCTGGGTGGTTGCAGCAACTACGCCACAAAAAATATAACTAATAATATATTTATAGTTGTGACAGTAAGTTGACAAGTTACGCAATAGAACTGAATATTTATACTCACTGTACGATATGGTTGAGTGGAAATGTTTACCAGTAATGCACGTCGTTCATCATTAATGCGTGATATGACTAGTTACAGTGTCTAACCATGCAAAGCTGGTAAATTGTTACCGTATGTCGACAGTGGCCGTGAGTATTGGTTGTTAGGATTAACTCGGAAAATAAAATGGGCAAACTTACCTTGGCGCTTGTTGCGCACGATCATAAAAAGCCTGAGCTACTTGCTTGGGTTAAGCAGCACATTGATGTGCTCAAACAGTGTAATTTAGTGGGAACAGGCACAACAGGCGGTTTAATTGCCAATGAAACGGGACTAGAAGTTACGCGCTACAAAAGTGGCCCGCTTGGGGGCGACCAGCAAATAGGAGCACTCATCGCTGAGAACAAGCTAGATGCACTTTTCTTTTTCTGGGATCCGCTAAACCCAGCGCCTCACGACCCAGACGTTAAAGCGCTGCTACGACTGTGTTCGGTATGGAATGTACCAGTTGCCTGCACACCCGCCACAGCTGACCTAGTAATAACGTCGCCGCTTTTTCTGTCACCCGACTACAAGCCAGTTAAACCGAATTTTTAAGATTGGTTAAGTCAACGGCCTTGTAGTTTGGTGGGCAGAAGCTGGTCTTTAGGTTAATTGAAACTTCGTTGAACGAACTGGTAGGCAGCATCTGCTGCCTTGTTGGTTATTCCGGCGGTTATATCATCAGTCTGAATAGATGCGGTGGCATCACTCGCCTGCGTTTGTGGCGCACCTGAAATGTTAGCACTTACCTTACTGTCGATGCTTGGATTGCTAAAAACTGACGCGAGTAAAGACTGCCCCATCGACCACATATTGTTTGAAATACTTTGACCTGTCACATTCTCTACGGTCAAATCGATAGCGTTATACATTAAGCCGCCAATTCCGCCATATAAAAAACTTCCCGCCAAGCTTGCTGCCGCGGCCGTGTGATTTGATGTGGTTGCTTCATAAATATCCGAAACTATGGGTAGGTGATTTGCAATGTTTAACGCATCAAATCCGTCTTTAAGATCAAGCCCATCGTCTCCGAAAGCGCCGGAATACAAATTATCGAAGAGTGTTGGAGTAGTATCACTTTGATTATTGGTGGCCGTGTTGCTATCACCATTTCCCAGAACGCTAGTAGTAGCATTTACGGGCGTTTCATTGTTGGTAGCTAGCGATTGAAATACATTGTTTTGCAATGCATTTAACAGCGTGCCTTGCATGGTGGCAATTGCATCATCTGATAAAACCCCATTGACGCTACTCGTACCAGAAAGCAAAGATAATGCGCCTTGAACATCGCTGGCTGTGCCGGTAAGTATATTAGATTGTGTTGAGAGATTAGCTTCGCCTGATATTTTGCTGTCGATTGCATCAGCTTCATTCGGTTGATTCTCTATTGCGAGTAACGATGCGAACAAAGACGGCAAAGACTGGCCGCTGGTTGCCGCTTCATTGGCTACTTCTGTTGAATTTGCCGATTTATTTTCAATGTCAGCAGTATGTAAACCAAATTTTGAAAGTAGTGCGCTGACGCCATTTTCAGCAGTGTTAGTTGTTGTGTTTTCTAAGGCCATAACATCCCCTTACCCGCAGGCATATATTTGATTTGTAAAGGTTTTGCAAATAAGTCAAGTGAACGAGATTTCTTTTAATTTGTTCGTTTACACTTGCTCCTGTTAGGTCATGGATGGCACTTAATTTACACACTGCATAAAAACTAATACTGAGCAATGTCATGAAAGTTCGATGCCATATACACACACTAATCGCAATCTTTACACTTGGTGGTTGTGCCCAAACACTCACTGACGAAGAACAGGTTGTTCAAAGTAGCCCTACCAACCCAAATGTGTCGCAACGAGCTGTAAAGCCTGTTGAGGAAGAGCCGTCGCCTGGCGATCCCCGTTACTCACCCCCTAGGATGGAGCCAACGTCGACCTTGCATGTACCCACGGGGTCGCTATTTAATCCTGAGCACTCTGTAGGGCTTTATGAACGCCACGCAAGCTTCAAAGTGGGCGACATGATTCTAGTTAAGCTTGAAGAACAGACGCAGTCGGAGAAGTCGCTCGATTTTAATACAGATAAAAACACATCCTTTGATTTGTCTCCCGTCACACTAAAAGTGGGGGGAATTCGAATTGACGAAGATGACGTTGAGGTGGAGCACGAACAGGACAGTGAGTTCGCCAGCTCTGCTAAAACTAAGCAGTCAAATTCGATGAGTGGCAGCATTACCGTGTATGTTACGGGAATAACGCCGGCAGGGAATTTACTGGTAACGGGTGAAAAGTGGATAACGATGAACAGAGGAAAAGAATACATTCGCTTTTCAGGAGAGGTCAGAAAAAAAGATGTGGATGAAAGTAATACCGTATTGTCTTCAAAAGTCGGCAACGCATTAATTGAGTATAGCGGTACGGGTGAGCTGCAAGATAATCAGCAGCGAACAGTGATTGGCAAGCTGTTTTCAATATTTGGATAAGCGCTATGAAAGGCACTATTTTGCCAAGCTTACGCATCAGTCTTACTGCTGTGCTGGTACTACTTCCTTCTTTGGTTACTCAGCACGCATGGGCTCAATGGGTACAGGGTGAAGCTACGATGGCACTCGCTGGCGCAGAACTTAGCGACGTGAGAACCAGCGCCATACAAAATGCTATTGCTGATGCGGCTTTTCGCAGTGGCAGTACCATTTCCGCGCAGGATATCACGGTAGACGGGCTACTCCTTTCCAGCAAAGCCGAAATTCGTTCTCAGGGCAGAGTTCAAAGAGTAGAGATCATAAGCGAAACACTCAAAGATGACGCGCTTACAGTGGTGGTGAATGTAAACATTACGCCTCTGTTCAATTGCACTAACAACGGACTTGCCCATCGCATTTTAGTGACCGAATTTCCTTTAACATCGCCTCAACAGGCCGCGACTGGCATGCTCTATTCATTTGGCAGCCACGTGTCTCAACGATTTGCTCAGCAACTCAACGGTCTTTATCAAAGTGGAGATGTAAGCCAGATTCCTGTTTCTCTTATTAACGCTAACACCTGGTTAACCTCCAGTCTGTCAGACATTGATTTAACGGCTATGTCGACTTTTCTGCGAAGTGAATATGGGCAGCAGTTCGTGGTATTCGGGTTTGTAAAGGACATTTCTCTTTTCGAACAGGTGTCGCAGGCTACCTCGGTATTTGAAACTGATGGTGTCGCGCTTCGCCGGAATTTTACCGTTCAGGTTTACGTGCTCGACACTTTCAAAGCCAAGGTGATTTTTAATGATAGCTATCACAGCGAGGCCGATTGGCCCTTTTCTCAACATTATTCGGTGGATATGAGCAACAGCTTGTTGTGGCGCAGTGATTTTGGGCGCATGGTCCTCAATACGGTACACGCTGCTATTACTGACATTCACGCGGCACTTCAGTGCGAAACGACTTATGCGCAGGTCATTGATATCTCGCCTGACTACATTGCTATAGATCTGGGTAAAAATAGTGGGTTAGCCGTGGGCGATGAGTTTTCATTGGTTAAGCAACGGGCGCTGCCTGCGTTGGGCTTATCAAGAAAGCCGGGACTGTTTTCAACGAAGACTTTGACTTTGCAGGTGTACGAAGTTTCTGATGACGTCAGCTTGCTTAAAGCGGAGTCAGGTAGTGATAGCGTACATATTGGTGACTTTGTCACGCCGTTAACTCTCTCGGCGAAACGTAGTTTAAAAGAAAGTCAGCAGGTTGGAAGCCAGCCATAAAAAAGGCTGGCCAAGGCCAGCACTTTTTACGGTGGGTTAGGGTGTTACTGAATACTAAGAACGCAGTAAGTCACGTAGCTTTCGACCTTCTTCGTGCTGCGCTTTTAACTCAGCTTGCTGTTCAGGCGTTAGTACTGCAAACATGGCCTGGCGCTGTTTGGCCTTTTCAACACCAGCACTGACAAGGTCGTCTTTGTACTGGGCAACAAGAGCGTTCCAAGAGTCTTGTGAGAAAGACGAGCTTCTAATCATATCGCGCTGGGCTTCCTTGAAGCTTCGCAACGTTTCTCTATTGGCTTTGGATGTATCCTTGAATGATTCACGAAGTTCAGCAAGATTTGCCAGCTGATCATCGGTCAGGTCAATGCCTTTAAACGGCGTGCCATCCCGCTGGTGATCTCTGTCGCCTCTTTCACCTTTACCGTGAGCACGGAATTTTTTGCCTTTGCCTTCATCATCCATACGTTTTGCAAATTGTGACTTTTGCTCGTCAGACGCGTTGCGTCGCTTATCGCCTCTCGCCGCTCTTTTTTGATCTCTACTTTCTTCGCGTGCCAAGACTTTCGCTTGCTGCTCTTCACTTAGTACGTTAAAAATATTGTGGCGTAGTTGCGCAAGCGCAAAGTGTTTCGACTCACGCTCTTCAAGTTGAGTTTGTATAAAGGTGCTGATTTGTGCCTCAGAAGCAGTTTCAAAATCGAAACTTAGCTTCTCACTATCGTGATTTTCAGGTCGAGGGTTAGCGTCTTTAAATGCGCTTATGAGTGTTTTTATCTCTTCGCGTTGTGCGTCGCTTAAGCTTAAACCGCGAAGGTGTTTAACAATTTCTTTAACCGGTTCGTGGTGACGCATACCAGGGCCTGCTGGCTGAGCCAACGCAAGTCCACCTAAGCTAATCGCCGCTACAGTTGCACTAGCAATTAATAACTTTTTCATTGTCGTCTCCTTTTTGTTCGGACACGTTAATCCTAGCGTGATAAATACAAAAAGCAGTCAACACACTGTAAAGCTTCTGTAAAGGTGATGCCGTTTTGTAATTGTAAAGGTCTGAAAAGATATAGTATGCGTTTGTCAGTGTTTTTCGTTTAATTTAGACAAGACTCACCACAAGCGCAGGTTGAAGTTTATAAAAATTACAGGCACTTTCATGAATCAAAGGTCAGCAGTTCCAACCGTTAAAGAGTTTAATACCATGAGTTCAGATTTTCATTTGCAGTCTATCCTTGTTATTGATGATGACCTTGAGCTAACTGAAATGCTCTCCACGTACCTGTCGAGTATGGGTTATCAAGTGCAAGTGCGTAACGACGGCGAAGAAGGGTTATCTGAAGCTGTATCTGGCCGTCATTACGACCTTATTTTGCTGGATGTGATGATGCCTAAAATGGATGGCTTCGATGTGTTGAAAAAACTTCGTGTCAGCCATAGCACGCCTGTACTTATGTTGACAGCAAGAGGCGATGATTACGACCGCATTTTAGGTCTGGAAATGGGCGCCGATGATTATTTACCGAAACCGTTTAACCACCGTGAGCTAGTGGCGCGAATAAAAGCGATTGTGCGTCGTCATAATCTTTCCTCAACGGGAGGAGCGGTGGAACAAGATTTATTTGTGAATGGCATCTTTTTAAGCCCAAGTAGCCAGCTCGCTAAAGTGGACGATGTGGAATTAACGCTAACCACAACCGAGTTCTTAATTTTGCGCCTATTAATGCTTAACGCGGCTCAGCGAGTAACGAAAGAAGAAATAAGTTTAAAGATACTTGGTAAGCCTCTGCAAGCTTTCGACAGAAGCATTGATATGCATGTTAGTAACTTGCGAAAGAAAATCAGTGCGGTAGCCGTTGATGAAAAAATCAAAACCATTCGCGGAGTAGGGTATATGTTAATTGTTGGAAACCATTAATGGTAAAACTGTTACGCAGCATCAGCCCAACAAGGGCCATCATGGGCCGATTATTTCTTTGGTTTTGGGCAACGTTCATTGTTACATCGCTTTTGGCCATTTGGGGAAGTCGCCTCTTTTTTGAAGACCTTCAAGTTGTGCAAATCAAGCCCCGCGAAGTGGAAGATTTAAACCAGGCTATTGAACGAATGCAGCGCGAGCGCTTTCAAAGTGTACCGTTACATGAAGCACTTGATCGCAATTCACGTGGTATAAGAGGTAGGCTGGTGGCTGTCGATATTCGCGACAACCGTCTTGTCTCAGGGGGCGGCCCTCCTCTTCGCGACAATGATAAAGAAGATTTGCTACGTCTAGTCAATCAAACTTCTCCGATTGCAGTAAAGCGCGGCGCATTCAAAATTCTCGGCCCGGTTTTCTTCGAGCGAGATAATTCACGCTTCGCGCTTTTTGCGGTAAAGCTTGATATGCCAGAGAAGCAAACCCCTCCGGTTCTGCTGTTTTTGGCGATTGCACTTATTACTACCACGCTTTTGAGCTGGCTATTCGCCAAAACGCTGACCAACCCTATTTTGCACATTCAGGGTTCAGCAAAACGTTTAGCAAGCGGCGACTGGCAAACGCGGGTGGGCAAGGCTGCCAAGCGTCAGGATGAGTTAGGCCAGTTGGCGCGCGATTTCAATAAAATGGCTGAACAGCTCGAATCAATGTGGGGCGCACAGAAGCGATTATTGGCCGATGTCTCTCACGAACTTCGTTCACCCCTAGCGCGACTGCAAATGGCGCTAGGTCTTGCTCATCAGCAAAATGTAGACCCTGCCACGTTATCTCGTGTTGAGCGGGAGGCTGATCGTATGGAAGCGCTGGTAAGCCAATTACTTACTCTTAGTCGTGCTGAAGCTGGCGAAGCCAACATGCAAAAACACGCTTTGTCTTTAGTACTCAACGATGTGCTTACCGACGCTAACTTTGAAGTGGCAAACAAAAACAAGCAGTTAAAAATTGACGATATACCCAAAAAGACGGTAGTCATTGACAGCATGATGTTTTGTCGCGCTGTCGAGAATGTTCTTCGCAATGCCATACGCCATAGCAAACTCGTCACGCATATTGCGTTTAGCGAAGATACGCAGCATTGGTGTATTCACATTACAGATGACGGCGACGGGTTAACCATTGAGGAATGTGAGCGTATATTTTCACCGTTTTACAGGGCAACTCTTGCCAGAGAGCGCGAGTCAGGAGGCGTAGGCTTGGGCTTATCCATTGCAAAAGCGGCAGTTGAGTTGCATCATGGACGCATAATCGCTGAACCTGCTGAGCGCGGTGGGCTACGAGTTACTATGTCATTTCCCAAGTTATGATTGGGAACGTTGATAGCACTCCGTAGCCTAACAAAGAGCGCAATTTGACTGTAATAGGGTATTTATGAACTGGACGTTCACGTCTGAAAATAACTTAGCCAGCACTTTTGCCACGTATATCAATCCCTTCTGGCAAAACAGTGTTACTCAGGGCCACTTCTCTGGGAAAGACAATATCAAGGTACGCTTTGCGCACTGTATCCCAGAATCGCCGCGAGCTACCATTGTAATATGCTCTGGTCGAATCGAATCTTATTTAAAGTACAAAGAATTCATTTACGATCTCTATCAAAATGGTTTCGCCGTATTCATCTTAGATCACAGAGGCCAAGGTTTGTCAGACAGGATGACCCGTGACCCTCAGCATGGTTATGTTGCCGATTTTGACGACTACGTTGATGACTTCGTTATGTTCGTAGAAACTATTGTAAAGCCACTGCAGCAAGGCCCGTTACAGCTGGTATGCCATTCGATGGGAGGCGCCATTGGTGCACTCACGCTGCTGCGTCTTCCGAATTTGTTTTCAAAAGCCGTTTTAGCTTCCCCCATGTTTGGCATTAAACCGGCTCTGCCCAATTGGTTGGCGAATGGCTTAATTCGCACAGGCCTTGCGGTAAACAGGATGAAAAAGAAAGATGCGGGGTACTTTTTTGGTCAAACCCCGTATATCGCGTTTCCTTTTTCACTTAATAAGCTCACCCACAGCAAAACCCGCTATGCCCTGTTTCGTGAGCTGTATGACGAAGAACAGGATATTCAGCTTGGTGGCGTAACTACAGAGTGGTTGGCAGCGGCGCATCAGGCTATGAACAAAATTGAAAGTAGCGCACGCGCTATTACAACGCCTTCGCTTGTATTAAGTGCAGACGATGACGCGATTATTGATAATAACCGTCAGCGCCGTGTGGCTCAGCTTATGCCAAATGCAAAACTTGAAATAGTGCCCCGCGCTTACCATGAGCTATTCACCGAGTCTGACGACATTCGCGAGCGCTCTGTGGCGCGTATTCTCGACTTTTTGACAGAAGACTCGTCTACATAAGTGCAGCCAAAGCTAACATTTAGTTAGGTAATCATACTTAAGAGCAGCGCTTTCTATTTCGCAGGTAATAAAAGTGTGTGCAAGGGTGATGAAGAATGGCGTTTCGGTATAAAATAAACGAGTTGTTAACTGTGAAGGTAATTTAAAAAAGCATGCTCGATATCGTACTCTATCAGCCAGAGATCCCGCCAAATACGGGAAACATCATCCGCTTATGCGCAAACAGTGGCTTTACGTTGCACTTAATCGAGCCCTTGGGTTTTGAATGGGACGATAAACGCGTTCGACGCGCAGGTTTAGATTATCACGAATTTGCTCACGTAAAGCGCCACGCCAGTTTAGACGCTTACCTGAATGATGCTAAGCCAAAACGGGTATTCGCTTGCACAACGAAAGGCAAAGCATTTCACAGCGATGTGTCTTATCAAAAAGGCGATGCGTTAATTTTCGGACCGGAAACCCGAGGTTTACCAGACGACTATATTCAATCGCTTCCCCCAGAGCAGCGTGTTCGCATCCCTATGTTGCCAGACAGTCGTAGTATGAACTTGTCTAATGCAGTATCGGTATTTGTGTATGAAAGCTGGCGTCAGTTTGGTTATGAAGGCGCGCGATAGCATTTACCTTCCTACATCCTGTATTTCTAAAAACTCTTTTAACTACATAATTCAGAAGCTTATCTAGCTTAGAAAAGGTCTGTAAAGATAGCGTAAATGTAAAGATTGTCTATCGTGGCGAATCTTTACATTCGCTATATTGCATTCAGTTTTTTTTATGGATCGAATGCTTTGAAACTCCCTCTACCCATTAAAGTACTGCTCATTGCAATTATTGTGTTTGTGCCCGCTTATGCTGTTTATGCATGGCTATACTCACCTCAGACAAATACCGAATATCTCTTTCAAGGTGCAAAGATACGAGACATCGAATTAAATTTGGTGTCTACAGGTCAGCTTGAGCCCAAGCGCTACGTAGAGGTAGGTGCGCAGGTTTCAGGTCAGGTAGACAATATTCACGTAGAAGAGGGGGGTATTGTTAAAGAAGGCGATTTGCTGGTAGAGATCGATGCCCGTGTATTTGAAACACAAGTACAGAACTCTCAAGCGGCGCTGGACAGCAAAAAAGCACAGCTGGCTCAGCTGCGGGCAGAGCGAGAACTCGCCGAAGTGAGAGCGCAACGCAATCAAAATTTGTTTAAGCAAAATGCAGTCAGCCAAGATGTAGTCGTAAGCAGCGATACAAACCTTAAAGTTATCGATACCAAGATCACGGCGAGCATCGCACAGATTAAAGCCGACGAAGCCTCGCTGGAAGGGGATATTACTAAGCTCGGGTTTGCAAAGATATTTGCGCCAATATCCGGGACTGTAGCCACCTTACCGGTGCGTGAGGGGCAAACCCTGAATGCCAATCAAAACGCCCCCGTGTTGCTTCAAATTTCCGATTTATCAGTAATGACCCTACGCGCAGAAGTGTCTGAAGCCGATGTGCAGAAAATAAAGCGCGGCATGCCAGTCTATTTCTCTACCTTGGGCGATAACAAAACCTTCTACCACTCTACCGTTCGTCAAGTGCTACCAACACCCACAGTACTTAATGACGTAGTGCTATACCAAGTGCTAATCGATGTTGAGAATCCTGATCGCACGTTAATGGACGCCATGACTACCCAAGTGTTCTTTGTGCAGGAGCAGGTGAAAGGCGCGCTTTCTGTGCCGTTAGCGGCAGTAAAAGGACGAGCTCGCAATCAATTCGTGATGCTTAAACAGGGCGATGAGGTGGTTCGCACGCCAGTAAAAGTAGGCATAAAAAATAGAACCCATATTCAAATTATAGAAGGCCTATCAGAAGGTGATGAAGTGGTTGTGGGTCTAGCAGACGGCACCGCAATGCCGGCCGCGGGCATGCGCAGAGTGCCGGGTGGACAGCCGCCATCAGGCCCACCGCGCCGCCGTGACGGATTTTAATATGTCGTTAATACAGCTTAATGGCGTATCACGTCGCTACAAAACAGAAGGGTTTGAAGTCACCGCATTGGATAACGTTTCCTTATCAATCGATAAGGGAGAATTTGTCGCCATTATGGGGCAATCCGGGTCAGGAAAGTCGACCTTGATGAATATCCTAGGATGTTTAGACACCCCTTCAGAAGGGGTGTACCGTATCCACGGACAGTCAGTATCCTCGCTAAACCCCGATCAACTCTCTGCCCTTCGCTTGAAAACGTTCGGGTTTGTTTTCCAACGCTATCAGCTACTGTCGTCGCTAAATGCGACTGAAAACGTGGCACTGCCAGCAATATACAGCGGTACGTCTAGCGAAGAGCGTACTCAAAAAGCGCAACAGCTGCTTGATAAACTTGGCCTTTCAAGCAGAAAAGAGCACAAACCCGGAGAGCTTTCAGGTGGCCAACAACAGCGTGTCTCGGTAGCGCGAGCCTTAATTAATGGTGCAGAAGTAATATTAGCCGACGAGCCCACCGGGGCGCTTGACTCGGCCAGCGGAGAGCAGTTACTGGCATTGCTTCGCGAGCTACACGCAGAAGGGGTGACTATTATTCTTATCACCCACGATAGTGCAGTTGCTGAACATGCCGACAGGCAAATACACTTGCTTGATGGGAAAATTGTAACAGATACCAAAACCGCTGCGCCTAGCACAAGTGAATCAGTTGAAAAGAATGCGGCTTCAGTGCAGCACGCACATTCTCAAGAGCCCAAATCAGTACCGGCAATTAAACCTTTTCCAAGTATCTCACTTTTTTCAGCCCTATCTATGGCATTCACCGCCCTTAGAATGAATTGGTTTAGAACCTTGCTCACGCTCTTGGGAATTATTATTGGAGTAGCGGCAGTGGTGACCATGATGGCCATCGGTGAGGGAGGTAAACAGCAGGTACTAGAGCGCATTGAAACCATTGGCACGAACCTGATTTCGATTAGGCCAGGTGGACGAAACATGCGCTCATCCGGTGATATTGCATCGCTGACGTTAGCCGATGCCACTGCATTGAAAAGTGTTCCGGGTGTGGCTTATGTCGCGCCGGAAAGAAGTGCAAGGGCAACCATCCGATACAGCGAAAATGATTTTTCAGGACGTATTACAGGCACGACACCTGACTACTTTCATGCTAAAGACTGGGAAATGGCGCAGGGCGTGTTTTTCAGCGACGAAGACGTAACAAATTATGCACCTGTGGTGGTAATTGGAGATACGGTAGCAGAGACCCTGTTTGAAGATAAATATCGGGCAGTAGGCGAGTACATCTTGATGCAAAATGCCTTCTATCAGGTCGTAGGTGTACTTCATTCTAAGGGCGCCAGTGCAGGTGGTAACGATATGGATGACGAAGTGCTCATTCCGGTTACAACTGGCCGCTTAAAGGTATTTGGTCGGGATTACTTAAGCAGCATTACCATAAAGGCAGAAAGTACCGAAGTAGCCACTCAGGTAAAAGACGATGTGCTGGCACTGTTGGTAGAACGTCACGGACAAGAAGACGTGATGGTGCGTACCACAGAGTCACTGGTAGAGGCGGTCACGGAAACGCAAGACACGTTAACTTGGCTCTTGGCATCTGTTGCTGCCATATCTTTGTTTGTTGGCGGTATCGGTGTAATGAATATCATGCTGGTCAACGTATCTGAGCGTAAGAGGGAGATTGGACTACGCATCGCCACAGGCGCAAAACCTCGCGATATCTTGCGCCAGTTCAATATCGAGGCATGGGTAGTGTGTATCTTGGGTGGTATATTCGGCATTCTTCTGGGCTATTTTGTTGTCCTTATCGTTGCTTCATTCAGTGTGCCTGTCGCCTACACGCTAATGCCGCCCGTTTTGGCTTTTGTCACATCTCTCGCTGTAGGGCTCATTTTTGGTTACGCCCCTGCTCAAAAAGCATCAAAGCTTAATCCTATTGACGCGTTGGCAGAGGAGTAACGCCATGCATTCTTTTCGTTTTTCTGTGTCTCTTGCCGCTCGTTCATTACTGTGCGCGTTCTCTTGTATCGTGCTGACCGCAAGCTGCGCTTATTCACCTTCTACAACGTTGCCCGAAACTGACACGCAGGCGCTACAAAAAGCGAAGTCTGTGGACGCGACTAGTCAAATAACAACATCATGGTGGAAGGTGTTCGAGGTGGCTGAACTTGCGCCCGTTATGAAGTCGCTTGAAAGCCAAAATTTAACCCTTAATCAAGCCGAGCAGAGGGTGAAACGAGCGCAATTTCTGTTAGCACAAGTTAACGCAGGTGACGTTCCGACTATAACGGCGAGGACATCTGGACGCAGTGGAAGAGACCTAGATAGTGGCCGTTCAAGCCACTCTACCTCAGGTGGACTGGGGTTGAGTTATGATGCGGACATATGGGGTACACGAGATGCTCAGCAGCGCAGTCGTCAGTTAGGTATCGATACTGCACAGTATCAGTTTACCGATGCGCTGTTAGACACTCAGGCGTTATTTATAAATACCCTGCTTGAGCAGATTTCACTGCAGTCGCGGCTGTCTATTGCGATGCAAAACGTAGAGATTAGCGAAGCGCTGCTAAACCTAGTTCAAATTCGCTTTGAAGAGGGGGATACCTCAGGTATTGAGGTTTCCCAGCAGCGCAATACCTTGATCAGTGCTCAGTCGGAGGTGCTGCGACTGAGCAATAGTTTAACGCTTAATGAGCGGGCATTAGCGGTATTGTTAGGTAATGAATCTATGCAATTTAATACGCCTGAACAAAAAGCGCTGCTTTCCCTTTCGCTAACCGATTTTTCACTGCCCGAAGTGGCACCTATATTAAGCGCTGAGGTATTGAAGCAGCGTCCAGATGTTCAGTTAGCTATAGCGCAATTTAAGCAGGCTGATTTAGCGTTTTACGAAGCGTCAGTGGCAGGTCTTCCAGGCATGAGCTTAAGTGCAGATATTGGTGTGAGTGATCTTTTAGATTTAGCGCAAGGGTGGACCTTAGGTGCAGCAGTAAGCTCAGCAGCAACCCTGTTCGACGGGGGACGGTTAGAAGCTGCAGAGAAGGCGGCAAAAACGGATGTTGATTTGGCGATTTTACAGTATCAGCAGACGGTGCTTAGCGCGATAGAAGCGTTGTTAAATAGCCAAACTAACTTGGTATTCAATCAACAAAACTACCGCTACGCGTTAGCCGCGCTCGAGAACAATCAGCAGCTTTATCGTCTTGCGGATATTCGCTACAAAGCCGGTGACACTGACTTTCTGAATTTGCTTAATGCTCAACGTAGCTTTTTCTCGGCTAGGCAATCTGTGATCAGTAGCTATCAAGCCGTACTCTCTTCTGTCATTGCCACCTACAGAGAAAGCGCAGGCGCCGACATCACTTCGCCATAGCTTTTTAGATTTTCTCAAGCAGCAATACGAAAGCCCTGTGAACAGGGCTTTTTTGTGCGTTTTGTAAGGATTGGTATAAAGCCTGTCTGAGTCAGGTTTCGTTCAGCTTCACTCATTAATATAGCCTGTGAACATGCACGAATGATTTTGGAGAAGCATTATGAAACGTATTACCCTGAGTATTATCACCGGCGTTTGCTTAATGATTGCAGGGCAAGCAAGCGCCCATTCAGGTCATCATTCTCACTCGAATAGAGGGGCGAATGAAAGGGTCACTATTATTGCGCAACCTGCTCGTCCGATCATGGACGTAGCCATAAGCGTTCCTGAAATTGGCCTGTACGTTAACGTCTTGCCAGGTGCGCATAGGGTAGAGGTTATCGACAATCATCGTTATTACGTTGCTAATAATCATTACTATCGCAAGCATGGGAATCGCTATGTGGTTGTCGATTCACCCTACAAAAAGGTGAAAAAAGTGAAGCACCACAAGCGCAGTCACACTGGATATCACGACAACACTAAAGTGATCGTGGTAAGAGAAGGCCGCTAAATTCAGGTTAACAAGCTGGAAAAGATAGGAATAGTGGGGCGTTAAGAGGCTGATGGTTTTTGCTACTAAGCAAAAACCATCAAGTATTCATTAGGCTTCTTTTTTGAGATCTCGACCAAGCAGAGCTAAGGCCGCCTCTTTAGGAGATTTTCCGTGATAAAGCACAGCATAAATTTGTTCACAAATAGGCATTTCTACGCCTACTTTCTTAGATAAAATGTGCACTTCTTCAGTGTTGCGATATCCCTCAACCACTTGTCCGATTTCGTCAATAGCAACATCAACACTCTTGCCTTGACCCAAAGCCAGCCCAAAGCGACGATTGCGCGATTGATTGTCGGTGCAAGTCAAAACTAAATCGCCAAGACCCGCCATACCCATAAAGGTTTCTGGATTTGCACCCAGCTTCACGCCCAAACGGGTAAGCTCTGCTAAACCTCGGGTGATCAGCGCCGTTCGCGCGTTTGCACCAAAGCCAAGGCCATCGGCTAAGCCCGCGCCTATAGCGATAACGTTTTTAACCGCACCACCAAGCTGCACGCCAGTAAAGTCTGAGTTTTTGTATACTCTGAACGACTTTGCGCAATGCAGCTTTGCTGCAAATTCGTCACTCAGCGTATCGTCAGTGGAAGACAGCGAAATTGCAGTAGGTAAGCCTGCTACCATTTCTTTAGCAAAAGTAGGGCCTGACAACACGGCTAGGGGATAGTCGGTACCCAGTATTTCCTCTGCCACATCGCGAAGCAGACGGCCGGTTTTTGGCTCAAGTCCTTTGGTCGCCCAAATAATGCGTTGATGCGGTTTAAGCAATGGCTTTAAGCTTTGAAGCATAGCCGCAAATGCATGGCTAGGTACAACCACTAAAATATCTTGGCTGGCGGCTACCACTTCTTCTAAGTTGGCATTTACCACTAGGGCATCTGGAAATGTTGCGCCTGGAAGATAACGAGCATTCTCACGGTTCGCTTTCATTTCGGCAATGTGCTTTTCATCACGGCCCCAAAGCAGTGTGGGGTTGCCATTTCTGGCAAGACAAAAAGCAAGGGCGGTGCCGTAAGACCCCGCCCCTAATACTGAAACAGACTCTGAAACCGAATGCGACTTCATGTCCACGCCTTTCATGTTCACCTAATTAGGCGTCCATTTTTGGCGCTTCGCCCTGCGCTTGCTGTGCACGTTTTTGCACGTAAGCTGCAAAGATAGCGTCGAAGTTTACAGGCGCTAGGTTAAGTGGAGGGAATGTTCCACGGTTAACCAAGTTAGAAATGGTTTCACGCGCATATGGGAAAAGCATGTTCGGGCAGAACGAGCCCAGCGTGTGCGCTTTGTTTTGGTCTGGCATTTCGCCAATAGCGAAGATACCTGCTTGTTGCACTTCACAAAGGAATGCTGTTTCTTCACCAAGCGTTGCCGTAACGGTAACTGAAAGTACAACTTCAAATACATTTTCTTCTAGCTTGTTAGTGCTAGTGTCGATGTCTAGTTTAATTTCAGGCTTCCACTCTTTAGTGAAAATAGCTGGCGCGTTTGGAGACTCAAAAGAAATGTCTTTTGTGTAGATACGCTGAATATTGAACTGAGCACTCTGTTGCGCTTGTGCGCCCGCTGCTTCGCCGTTATTTGTCTGATTTTCGTCAGCCATGGTATTTCCTATTTAATTGTCGTTTTAATTTAATGTAGTGCGTTGCTGTATGCGCTGACGCTTTACGCCAAACCCAACATTGGATTTAGTTTGCTTTGTGCTTCCAAAGCCATCATATCGTCACAGCCACCAACGTGCTGATCGTCAATGAAAATTTGCGGAACAGTCCAGCCGCCGTTTGCGCGTTCAATCATCTCGTCGCGCAGTTCAGGCTTAACATCTATTGGGTATTCAATAAATTCTACACCTTTTTGCGTTAGCAATGCTTTTGCACGGTGGCAGTAAGGGCAGTGGCCCTTGGTGTAAAGTTCTACTTTGCTCATAAAGGTTACCTGTTATTTAGAAACGGGAAGGCTGGCACTTTGCCACGCGTTCATTCCGCCTTTTAATACACTCACATTCGCGAAGCCATCTTTAAGCATCGCATTTGCTGTACCACGAGCCTGATTACCCATAGCGCATACTACGATAATGGGTTTGTCTTTACTGTTTTCAAGTTTCTTGAAGTTTTTCTCACGCAACTCTTCAGGTTTAATTTGTCTGGCACCCAAAATATGGCCAGCTTTAAACTCTTTCGCAGGGCGTGTATCTAGCACTATCGCATCGTCTTTATTCATCAAAACCGTTGCTTCGTGCGTGCTTAATTCTTTTACTGAAGATGTCCATGCACTGATATAGCTAAATATCAACATGGCAATCAGCGCAATCCAAATACCAGCAAGAATAAAGTTGTTGCTAGCAAATTCAATTAGTTGATCCATTACCTCTAACCCTGTCTACAGACCATGAAAAGAGTGCAAAGTATATAGAAAAATGGGCGAGAAACCAGCTTACCTTTCAGTATGATTGATGTCAGTCATAGCGGGTTTGCGCCAAATACTTTAGATGATTGATATTACGAACAAATTGCACTGGGCATATGGAGGAGCGTCAGATACACTGGAAAACGTTGTTAACAGCAACGATGAAACACATTAAGTCATCAATGAAAAAGTTAAGGTTCTAGGCGCACGTATGTCAGTACGATTATTTCTTTCAATCATTGGATGCATAGTTGCCCTTGCAATTATGCCGATTGGAAGTAGTGCTATTGCACAAGAAGGCGGTGCGAATAGTCAAAAAGAAAAATTAGCTGAGTTACAGGCCGAACTGCGCGCTCGACAGCAAGTATTAGAGAACAATAGAGCCAGTGCACAGGAATTAGAAAATGTGCTGAAGGCCTCTGAACTCGAAATCGCCAAAGTGGCGAAAGCACTATCCAGCACCCGACAGTCACTTAAAAATATTGAGCAAGAACAAGCGAAGCTCGAAGAAGAACAAGAAGGGCTTAAAACGGCTATCCGTAAACAGCAGTCACTTTTATCGAGCCAGCTTAAAAGTGCATTTATGGCGGGGCATTACGACTACGCGAAAATGCTGTTTTACCAAGATGACGCGCGAACCTTCGAGCGTGTCATCACTTATTATCAATACATGGCAAAAGCGCGCCAAAAAGAGATTGAGAGCTTTAGGGGCAATGTTACTAGGCTTGGAGAAGTTAACGCAGAGCTTAGCGAAAAAGCCTTGTCACTTGCCGCTTTGAAAGATGAGCAAGAAGGTCAGCGAGCAGTACTTATAACCCGCCAGGATGATAGAAAAGCAACGCTCAAGAAAATAAACAAAACCATAGCCTCTGAAAACCAGCGTATTGCGTCGCTACAAGCTGATGAAAAAGCGCTGAAAGACGCTATTGAAGCGGCGCGGATTGCCGCAGAACGAGCTGCCCGTGAAGCCGAAGTGAGTATGGATGGACTTGCCAAATTAAAAGGTAAGCTGGCAGCGCCTGTAAAAGGCAGAATACGAAACTTATTTGGTAGTCGCCGCCAAGGTCAAGTGTCTTGGAAAGGCATTGTGATAGATGGTGCTGAAGGCGACCCTGTAAACAGCATTGCACCTGGAAAAGTGTTGTACGCCGATTGGCTGCGCGGATTTGGTCTGGTCGCTATTGTCGATCATGGCGAAGGGTATATGAGTGTTTACGGTCACAACCAAGCGTTACTCAAGCAAGCTGGCGATGATGTAAGGCAAGGTGAACGCATAGCCCTTGTGGGCAGAAGTGGTGGTCAGGAATATCCTAACCTTTACTTTGAAATTCGTCATAAAGGCAAGGCGCTAAATCCAAGCTCTTGGCTAGACTAGGCAGGTTAATTTTAGATTTTCAGAAACTAAGTTGAAACTGAATCAGTTGTTGGTATTCTAGAAAAAACACAGCATTGTGTAGTGTGCGCTTAATAATAATGATGAAAAACGGATGTGACTTAGATGCTTTTGCGTCTGCTAATGCCTTGTATAATCTTTGTTTTATGCGGGCTAACTAGCCTTCAAGTAAAAGCAAAGTCAGACATAATTATAATATTAGATGACCTGGGATACAGGCCGTCCGATGTCGCTGCTTTTTCTCTCCCTAAAGAAATTACCTTTTCTATACTTCCGCAAACGCCGCTGGCTTCTGAAATTGCGCTCCGCGCTGAGCAAGAAGGCAGGGCCGTTATGCTGCATATGCCTATGCAGGCGCAAAGTGGAAAGGACATGGGGCCCCTTGGGTTAACCACTGACATGTTCGCAGGTGCCATTACTTACAATTTGCGAAAGGCAATGAAGAGCGTGCCGAACGCGGTTGGTGTGAATAATCATATGGGAAGTGCGTTCACGGGTCAGCAAAAAGGAATGGAAGCACTCTTAAAAGAGGTGAAGCGGCAAGGCTTATTTTTTGTGGATAGCCGAACCTCGGTACTCACAAAAGGTGAAGAAATTGCGCAGCGGTTAGGTGTGCCTAGCGCAAGCAGACAGGTGTTTCTGGACCATAAGCTTGAGCCTGCATTCTTACTTAAGCAGTTCAACCACATGAAACGTATTGCTAAAAAGAATGGTCACGTTGTGGTGATTGGTCATCCCCACCCAGAAACCGTCGATTTCTTGAAAACTCATTTACCCTCACTTGAAAAAGAAGGTTTAACCCTTACCTCAGTAACCGACTATTTTTCACATGCGCCGAAAGTGGCCAAGCAGTTTGGTAAAGAGCGCGATCAAACGGCTTCGCTCAATAACGCCGATGTGAAGGATAGCAAGGTAAGCATGACCGAAGAAAATGCCTTACACAGCAGTGGGCTAATGCACAGCTCCGCAGAAAAAGGCGTTGCTGAGCGCTTAGGTACAGCGCCAAACGAATAGCTTTTTTTCCCCATTTTATACGTAGTTAGTTCATTTTCATCTCGTTAAGATCAAAATTTAATGTGGATACGTTTCTCATTTCTGTGAGTCTGTTATAATATAACGTCTCTGGCGAATAGTTCGCGAACTCATTTTTTCACGGTGGTAATTAGGGTAATGACTCCAATTGACGAGAATCCAACAAAACTAGACAAACTTGGCATCTGGGTGTCGAGCTTGTGTGCGTTGCATTGCCTCGCGCTACCTGTTTTGGTGCCTCTGCTGCCGCTGATCGGTTCTAGCTTTTTTGCACAAGTGTGGTTTGAGAGAACAATATTAACCTTTTCGTTAATTGTAGGTGCAGTCGCCTTGGTTAGCGGTGCGATTCGCTATCATGGCAAATACTACCCGCTGGCACTGCTGTTTACGGGTGGAGCCATTTATTGGCACAAAGATATTTTTGGGCATCACTACGAACCCTTTACCATCGCGATAGGTGCAGCACTAATTGTAGCCGGCCACTGGGTGAATATGAGATTGTGTAGACAATGTAAGTGCTGCAAGAATACGGTGTTTTCAGACCACCTTTCAACTGAATTTAAGTAGTCGACCAAGCTGCATTTCAAGAAAAGCATTCCAAAAAAAACGAGCCAATGGCTCGTTTTTTTATAGTGTGAGTATGTATCAGATACGCGTTCTACAGACTTTTCGCATTGAAAAAGTAGGGGTTAATGCGACAACACACTAAGCGCTACATCGGGCACGTTAGTGAATATGCCCGTCACTCCCCACTCTTTAAGCATAAGCATGTCTCTCGGCTCATCTACGGTATAAACGAATACGTCAAATCCGTCTTGCTGCGCCGTTTGCACAAACTGCTTATCAACGGCGTCTAATGCAATGTTTACGGAATAAGCGTTCAGAGCCCGGGCGCTCGCCGTACAGTCAAGCTCGTAGCTTGCAGATAAGGCGCCGATCTTCACTTCGGGCCACTTAAGCGCAATAGCTTGAAGCCAGTGATGGTTAAAAGAAGAGATAAGTAGCTTATCAGCATTAATACCGCTTTGCTGTACCGCCGCTTTAACGTTCTTTACCCAGCTGTCTACGTCGTGCAGGTGCTTTATCTCAATATTGCACCACTTATCTTTTGGCACACAATTCAGCGTTTCGGTCAGGGTCGGTATGCGCTCTCCATCACCTATGTTCATTTCTCTAAGGGATTGCCACGGTACGTCAAGTAAATAGCCGGGTTCCCGTGCTCTGCGAGAAAGGGTTCTATCGTGAAATACAATGATACCGCTGTCGTGCTGATAGGTATCAAACTCAATGCCATCGGCACGTTGTTCGAAAGCCAGTTTAAATGCCTTTACTGTATTTTCTGGGGCTGCTTTACTGGCACCTCGGTGGGCTAAAATTAGCATCGACATTTCATCCTTAAAGATCACAACACGGCTTAATCATCTTTTGCATTATGCAACTTATGCGTGTTGAGTGTTTCATAAACTGATGCTGACGTAATAAGAATTCCACCTAACAACGCACTTAAACCAGGTTTTTCGTTAAGCAGAATAATAGCAAGGAAAACGCCATAAAGAGGCTGCATGCAGGCTATGAGCGAAAACGTTTTTGCCCTAAGGTGACGTAGGCTCGCAGCAATAAGTGCATGAGGAAGCGCAGTAAATACGGTACCTAAAAGCAATAGCATTAGCCAAGAACTAGTAGACGCTGAGGTTATTGCTGCACTGCCTACCGGCAACATTAGAATGCTGATAACCAAGGTCTGCCACGCCATGGCTTGCGCACCGCTGTAGTGCTTAAAGTGCTTACGATGAATAAGGTTTCTAAACGAATACAATATGGCAGAAGCAATACCGATAAGAACGCCAAGGGTAATGTCATTTTCCAGTGATGTCTCTGGCACTATTAAATAAACGCCAACGACCACCGTAACGGTAGATACGATATCCTGCCAGACCAGCCTTACCCGCTCAAAGAAAGGCTCGATAAGTACCGTGATTACAGGAAAGGTAAAAAGGGCAATCATGCCAACAGACACCCCAGCATATTGCATGGCGGCAAAATAGGTGACCCAGTGCAGTGCCATAAGCACGCCTAAACCGAGGGCAACGCCGTAGTCTTTTTTTGAATTCAGCTTTATTTTGTTCTTCGCCAATTTCAAAAAGGCAAACAACGCTATGCAGGCAAATACTGAACGAACAAGAGTGATATCACTGGCGCTAAGTGGTACAAGCCGAGAGAAAAGGGCTGTACCACCAAGTAAAATTACCGTGAAATGAAGTGAGATCAGGCTTTTTTTAACAGCATCCATAAATTAGCTGTCAGCGCCCTCTGACGAAGCCTCGCTCTTTTCGTCACTGGCTGATTCATCGCTAACGTGCGTATCTTTAGCCGTAGCCTGTGCGGTTGATTTAAGCGCCATAGGCTCACCAAGGCGTGTAACCATACCAGGGGCGAGGTCTTCAAAATCAATCATGTCTTTTTCGAAACACACCACAATGGTCGAACCTAGCTTAAAGCGGCCTAGCTCGGCACCTTTTTCAAGGAAAACTGCTGCTTCACTGTCTTTTTCATATGACCAGTGCTGAACATTTTTACCCGCAGGTGGCGTAACCGTGCCAGCCCAAACTGTCTCAATACTTGCCACTATGGTAGCGCCCACAAGCACCATCGCCATTTTGCCTACAGGCGTGTCGAACAGCGCGACAACGCGTTCATTTCGTGCAAACAGACCTGGAATATTTTGTGCTGTAAGAGGATTTACCGAAAAAAGTTCGCCCGGCACATACAGCATATCAGTAAGTGTGCCCTCAACAGGCATGTGAATTCTGTGATAATCACGAGGGGCAAGGTAAATGGTAGCAAACTTACCATTTTTAAATGGCGCAGCTACGTCAGGCTTGCCACCTAATAATGTAGTTAGGCTAAAGTCATGGCCTTTCGCCTGAAAAATGCTGTCGCTATGAATATCCCCAAACTGACTTACCGTACCGTCAACAGCATGGATAAGTACGTCATCGTTTTCATCAATGGTGCGCGCTTCAGGTTTAAGCGGGCGTGTGAAGAACTTATTAAAGCTTCTATAATGCTCTGGTTCCTCATGCAGCGCTTCTGACATATCAACATTGTATTGTTTAATAAACGCCTTGATGAAAAATGTCGTAACACTACCCATTTCTGCTTCTGCAAGTTTGCCTACAAGGCGTGAAAGCAGGTGCTTTGGTGTAACGTATTGTAAATTAACTTTAAGCCAATCTAACACAAAATATCTCCGTTTCTTTTATGCAAGCAATAACGCATTGCATAGATAGCGTTATTGTATCGTAAGTCGTGGTATTAAGAGCAACTTTAGGGTTATGAGTGCTTACACAAAAGCATAAGCACGTGGTTCACACCAAAAGAATAAATCGCCGACTAAGAGACAGCTATTACACGTAAGCAGTGCGTGTACTTCTTCGGTCGCTCCAACGAGTTTAGCGCTCCAGTGAGGTTGAAACCTAGTGGCAGTTGTTATGCCCCGGGAGGCTGGCTGTGACTAGGGCGCTGCTCTTCCATGGTGGTTAATATTCTATGGTAGCTGTCGAAGCGTTCTGCGCTAATTTTTCCTTCTTCTACAGCTTCTCTTAGTAAGCACCCCGGATCATTTAAGTGCTTGCAGTCTCTGAATTTGCAGCCGCCCAAATAATCTCTGAACTCAATAAAGCCCCATGTGATACGTTCGGTAGGAATGTGCCACAAGCCAAATTCACGTACTCCTGGAGAGTCAATTAAATCACCGCCGGCTGGCAAGTGAAGCAATTTGGCCGCCGTCGTTGTATGTTGACCTAGCCCCGAGTTATCTGAAATATCGCCGGTTAATTCATCGGCGTCTGGCAGAACTTGGTTTATAAGGCTCGATTTACCTACGCCGGACTGCCCTACGAAAACGCTGATGTTATCGTTAAGGTATTCATTGAGTTTGCTAATGCCTTCACCGGTTTTGCAACTGGTGAAAAGCACTTCGTAGCCTAAGTTTTCGTACGTCTTAAGCTGCTCTGTAACGGTTGTGCGTTCCTCTTCACTGAGCAATTCTACTTTATTAAGGACAATCAGCGGCGTGATGCCTATGTCTTCACAGGCAACGAGATAACGGTCGATAATATTCAGTGAAAGGGTAGGTAATATGGCGCTAACCACTATAATACGGTCGATATTCGCGGCAATGGGTTTAATACCGTCGTAATAATCTGGGCGAGTCAGGACGGAGTGCCTGTCTTTTACAATTTCAATAACCCCACTTACACCTGACTCAGCGTCACCCCCTTTACTGAAAAACACCTTGTCACCACACACTACAGAGTCTACCGTGCGGCGAATGTGGCAGCGAGATACTGCGCCGTTTGTGTCTTCAACGTCGGCGTGTTTACCAAAGCGACCAATTACCGTACCGCTTTCTAGCGTGCTTTCATCAAGGTTCGCCGCGCCCTTTGATGCGTGCTTTTCACGCAAGCGCTTGCTTCTATTTGCTGCAACTTGTCGTTTCTGTCGTTGTGTAAGTTTTGGTTTTTTCGCCACGATTCTTTTCTAGTTTCACGTATACTATGTCAATAATACCGTTTGTAGGGCATGGTTGCCATGTCTGTAGCGCAAAGAGGAAAGTAATGAGTAAACACGACAGTAACCTTGTTTGGATAGACATGGAAATGACAGGGTTAGATCCTGAAACCTGTGTAGTAATGGAAATTGCGACCATTGTTACCGATGCACAACTAAACATATTGGCTGAAGGCCCCGTAATAGCGGTACATCAAAGTGATGACGTGCTAAACAATATGGACGAGTGGTGTACACGAGTTCATGGAGAAAGTGGGCTAACCGCGCGCTGCCGAGAAAGTAAGATAAGCGTAGAAGAAGCATCGGCGCAGACCATTGCCTTTTTAGAGCAATGGGTAGATGCAGGCAAGTCACCTCTGTGTGGAAACACCATTGGGCAAGACAGACGCTTCATGGTTAAGTACATGCCCGAACTTGAAGCTTACTTCCACTACAGAAATATTGACGTAAGTACAATAAAAGAGCTGACGCGCCGCTGGAAGCCTGAAATTTTAGATGGTTTCGAAAAGAAAGGCGTACACCTGGCGTTAGATGATATTCGCGAGTCTATTGAAGAAATGCGTTATTATCGTGAGAAAGTGTTTACGATTTAAGCATTCAAACATTGAGGTGCAAAAAAAGTAGAATTAAAGGTTGCGTTACCCCAAAATTTTTGTAAAATGCGCACCACTTCAAACGAAGTACCTCTTTTGTTGCGGGAATAGCTCAGTTGGTAGAGCACGACCTTGCCAAGGTCGGGGTCGCGAGTTCGAATCTCGTTTCCCGCTCCAAATTTTAAAAGCTGATAGTAAACTTTACTTTCAGTGGGCGTGAAAAGCGCGACCCCTAGTGGGCCCGCGACCGAGTGTCGGCCAGTTGGCAAATCTCGTTTCCCGCTCCAAATTTTAATCTAGGTCTCTAGATTGCCCATAAGATGCACAGCATCGACTCTATGCGGGAATAGCTCAGTTGGTAGAGCACGACCTTGCCAAGGTCGGGGTCGCGAGTTCGAATCTCGTTTCCCGCTCCAAATTTTTATACTCCTACTTTTATAACAGCCAGTGATGTTGAATCTATGCGCCCCCTTTATGGGCCCGCGACCGAGTGTCGGCCATTGCTTCACAACGAGAACAAATCTGTTTCCCGCTTCAAACTCACTTGCACCGAACGGTGTTCCTCTAAGCTTTCCTTTCCCACAAAACCCTGCACTGATTCTGGGTATAAATTCGATTTTTCACGCACCAAAGTCGTGCGACTTTAATATAGTTATGTGCCTATTTCTATAAGGCTATGATATTTCAGTTAAAAGTAATTATTTTATGAGCTCTCATAAAGTGCGGCCGCCCCAATGCGCAACGTGTTGTGGGATTATTTGCACTTTAAATGAATAAATACCCTGTTTTGCTCTGGCTTTTGACGTTTTTTATATTAGAATGCGCGCAAATACCGGCACGTATTCTGCTGAGTCTTGGGTTCTAGGCCCTTTTGACTGAGTAGCAATGAATAATAATAAGAACGCTACAAAGAACGAGCCGGTACACATTTTTACCCAATTCACGCTAAAACGCTTAATTAGAAGGACTCTGTTTTTTCCTATGGAATGGGCTAGTGGTTTTTAGCAATGTCCATTTTAAGAGAGAGAACATGCATAGTAAGAGTGCTCCTTTCCATATTTCCGCTGTAGCAGGCGCCGTGTTAGCCGCTTGCTCAATCCCAAGCGTATATGCCCAAACGGTTACAGTAGACGAAAAACAAATTGAAAAAGTAGAAGTAACCGCAACGCGCAGAAGCGGTACCCTACAAGAAGTGCCTATTAATATCTCAGCGCTAACCTCTGACGTTTTAGACCAACAGAATATTGAAGATCTTGACGGCGTAGCGCGTTGGGTACCTGGTCTTACGGTGACAGATCAAGGTGGACGAAACGACTCTCCAATTATCGTACGTGGTCTAAATACTAATTCATCAGGCCCTGGTTCAAATGGCGGCACGGTAGCCACCTACTTTGGTGATATCCCTCTTTTCCTGAATATGCGTCTTGTAGACGTAGATCGCGTTGAAGTTCTTATTGGTCCGCAGGGTACGCTTTACGGAGCAGGAACCTTGGGCGGTGCTATTCGTTATCTTCCTAAGAAAGTCGATTTAGAGTTTATGTCTGGGGAAGTAACGGGTGATGTGTTCAGCATTAGCGAGAGCGATTCACTAGGTGGAGAAAGCAGTATTGTCTTCAACGCACCTATTATTGATGGTGAATTAGCCGTACGCGCGTCATTGAACTATTTCAATAACCCAGGCTTCCTTGACTACAACTATGTGGTAAAAGAGGGCGGTGTGTCACTGCCAGACCCAGACTGGTCTAATGAAGAAGAGGTGAATAGCAACCTACGTCGTGTTGAAGATGCTAACGGTGAAGATACGCTAACAGGCCGTATTGCAGTACGCTGGGCGCCGAACGACTGGTTTGACAGCACATTGACTTACTTTTACCAAAAGCAGGACGTTGAAGGTCGCTCTATCACACATTACGACGCGCTTTCGGACGAAAATCCTTTAAGCGATGTTATCGGCAAGTACGAATCAGCCTATCGCTACGAAGAGCCGCGTGAAAAAGAAGACGAGCTATTAAGCTTAGAAGTAAGTGCTGACCTGGGCTTTGCAGAATTAGTATCTGCAACCGGTCTATCTAACTTTGACGCGAACGGCCAACGTGACCAAACTGATCTTTTAATTCGTTTAGACTACAGCTATGAAGAATTTCCAGCATTCTCGGCGTACACGGAAGAAGTGGAAGAACGGGAAGTTTTTACGCAAGAACTGCGCTTAGTTTCTCAAACCAGTGGGCCTCTATCATGGATCATTGGCGGCTTTTATTACGACTTAGACAGTGAAGGCAGCAGTAAAGAATTTACACCTAACTTCGATGCTTACGCCATTGACGTGTGGGGTGTAGACGGTAACTATCGTCCAGATGCACTTGAATACTTCTCAGTTGACGAAAGCGAGGTTACTGAAAAAGCGTTATTCGGAGAACTTACTTACGAACTAACAAGCGACTGGGACGTTACATTAGGTTTACGTGCATACCAATATGATGTGCATTCACGTTCGGCTGTCGACTTACCGCTTTACAACTCAGTATTTGAAAGCAGAGCGTCTGACTCTATCGTACTAGATTATGGTGAGACAGAAGCTGACGATAGCGGCACATTATTCAAATTCAACACTAGCTATCAGTTTACGAACAGCACAATGGGTTATTTGACCATCAGTGAAGGCTTCAGAATTGGTGGGGCGAACAGCGTTGGTGCTTGCCCAGATAATGTCGATGATCTGAATAACCAAATTGTTTGTGCTACTCCTGAAGAACAACTCTTTGAGGCGGATACCACAACTAACTATGAGCTAGGCGTTAAAACCAGTTTCTTCAGAAACAAACTTCAGCTGAATACGGCGCTATTCTACGTTGACTGGCAAGACCCTCAGGTGTCGGGTGCCACAATCAATGGTCAGCAGCCGATTATCGTTAATGCTGAAGGTGCGGAGTCGAAGGGAGCGGAATTCTCGGTTCGCGGCATTATTGGCGACAATATCACGACTTATGCAACATACGCCTACACACAAGCTGAGTTAACTGCAGACGCACCATTCTTATTTGGTGTGTTTGATGAGCAACGCACAGAGCTTCAAGACTTTTACGATGGTAAAGATGGTGACCGTTTACCGGGAACTGCAGAGCATCAGTTCTCATTCGGTATCACATACAGCCAAGAAGTATTTGACGATAAAATGTTGAATGTGAACTACGGTATCACTGCGCAAAGCGATGTGTATACCACGGTTGGCCTTCGTCAAGATGGTGAGGCGCTGCCTGGCTACGCAGTAAGTAATTTGAACGCGACAATTTCAGATGAAGATTGGTCGGTAACCCTCTACATCGACAACTTATTCGATAAGTATGCGTTTACTTCAACTCGTCGTAACGTAGGCGATATTGGTTTAGGTCAGTTTAACGAAACCCTAGAGCCAAATGGCATCGAGTTACAGCGAAACTATGGCCATTATGTGCTAACACCGCGTACTGTGGGATTGATGTTTAAGTATCAATTCGGCATGTAGTATAGTTATCGCTATAAGATACAATAAAAAGGCGCTTACGCTTAACGTGTAAGCGCCTTTTTCGTATTAAAACGGTTTTGAAAAAAGATAAAAATGAATACAAGTAACACTCGCTTAGACGACGCCGTAAGGTTTTTATCACAACGTGATTATCAGCAAGCACACCGCTGTTGTGTAGAAGTGATTCAACAATTCGGGCCGCATGCTCACGCCTATTTTTTACTTGGCATTATTCATGTTGAAATCGGACAGATAGAAAAGGCGATTGCCTTGTTAACTAAGTCTAACGAAATAGAAAACCGTTCAATTACCTTTGCCTATCTGGCCAAATGCTTTGCGTTAAAAGGCGACATGCAGCAAGCGCTAGAGTGTGTGGCTCGTTCGCCAGTAAAGAGCCTTACCCGTGCTCTCGACTTAGATACGGTTGGCGTTTCATTATCGAGAGTAGGCCTACATGAGGATGCTATCGCCTATTTTGAAAAGGCCCTTGCTTTGGCGCCATCAAATCCGCAATACCACTACAACTATGCAGTCAGCTGCAAGTTTGCGGGAAAATTTGAGCTAGCCAGAAAGCATTTTGAACAAGCCATCGATAACGAGCCTAATTTCTTTCAGGCGCATTTTGCCCTGTCTGATCTCGGCGGCATTTCGCGTGAAAATAATCATTTAGCGCGACTTGAGCCCTTAGTGGAAAAAGTAAAGGCAAACCCCGATGCACGTCTTCATATAGGGCATGCACTCGCGAAAGAGTACGAAGCACTAGGTGATTACACTCGTGCTTTTGAATCCCTGCAGCACGCGAAAGCGCCCCAGAAGGCACGTAGCGAAAATGCGCTCAAAGATTATCAGGCAATATTCAATACTCTTCATGCTAATTTGCAATCACAGGTAAGCTTGAACTCTTTTTCCACTAATGTTTCTCACAGCGACGCCCCAATATTTGTGGTGGGTATGCCGCGCAGCGGCACAACACTGGTTGAGCGTATTTTAAGTCATCATTCGTTAGTTGCCTCTGGAGGAGAGCTACAAGACTTTGGCGTTGCCGTTAAGCAGGTAACCCGAACTAGCAGCCAACTGGTGCTTGATACGCCTACCATTGAAAGTGCGTATAAAAGTGACTTAGCCAAAGTTGGAGAGCTTTATCTTCAGCGTACGGCTTTCTTGCGACAAGAGGCAAAGCACTTAGTCGACAAACTGCCATTTAACTTTTTTTATATCGACCTAATTCGACAGGCACTGCCTAATGCAAAGATTGTTTGTTTGCTGCGTAACCCCATGGATACCTGCGTAGGCAACTTCAGACAATTGTTTTCTATTCACAGCCCTTACTACGCTTACGCTTACGACCTTGAGGTGATTGGACAGCTTTATCAAAGCTTCGAACAATGGGTGAGAAAATTTGCTGACACTTATCCCAATGCTATTCGACTGCAATCATACGAGCAACTTGCTCAGAATCCGCAAGCTGAAGTCAAAGATCTATTAGCATTCTGTAACTTGCCTTGGGAAGCGCACTGTCTACAAGTTGAAAACAATACGCTCCCTGTTTCGACCGCCAGTAAAGTGCAGGTTCGAGAGCCAATTAATACAAAGTCTATTGGACGCTGGAAACGATATGAACCGCAATTGGATGTACTTAAGGCAGTGATTTCGCAATAAAGGCACTGCATACGTATTCATTTGTTCTTACATACGTATGCATATTTAACAAATTTGAAACACCTGATTTGCTTAGTGTTCACAAAATAAACAGGAACACACCCATGAAAATCTCTTCTACTGCTGCCGCTTTGGCACTTTCGTCTACGTTGTCAATAAGTACCAGTGCCATTGCTTCTCCCACTACTTTTGTACATTTATTTGAATGGAAATGGGAAGATATCGCTACTGAATGTGAAACATTTCTAGGACCTGAGGGTTATGCCGCGGTACAAGTGTCTCCGCCTAACGAGCACATTACGGTGTCTCAATGGTGGGCACGTTATCAACCGGTAAGTTATGAGCTTACCAGTCGCGGAGGTAACAGAGCTCAGTTTGCTGATATGGTGCAACGGTGCAAAGCGTCCGGTGTTGATGTTTACGTTGATGCGGTAATAAACCACATGGCAGCTGGAAGTGGAACGGGAACGGCGGGTAACACATTCGGAGCTAAACAATATCCTATTTACTCGCCGAACGACTTTCACCCGACATGTGCCATCAGTAACTATAACAATCGTTACGAAGTGCAGCACTGCGAGTTAGTGGGTTTAGCTGATTTAGATACTGACAGCACTTATGTACAGGACACCATCGTAAATTACTTAAACGACTTAATTAGTTTAGGTGTTGCAGGCTTTCGGTTTGATGCAAGTAAACACATGCCAAGTGGAGATATCAATAGCATTGTCGCGCGTTTGAATAACACACCACTGGTTTTTCAAGAAGTCATTGACCAAGGCGGTGAAGCAATTAGTGCCAACGAATACTTTGGAAATGGTTTGGTTACTGAGTTCAAGTATAGCGTTGAAATAGGCAACACTTTCCGTAATGGCAAGCTAGCATGGCTGAGCAACTTTGGGGAAGGTTGGGGCTTTATGCCTAGCTCGAAAGCTGTGGTTTTTATAGACAATCACGATAATCAGCGCGGCCACGGTGGTGGCGGTAACGTTATTACGTTTGAAGATGGCAGGCTGTACGATTTAGCCAACGTATTTATGCTTGCTTATCCCTATGGTTATCCAAAGGTAATGTCGAGCTACGACTTTGGCGGTGATACTGAAAGGGGGGGTCCAAACGTCCCCGTTCATAACAATGGCACATTGGAGTGCTTTGGCAATAACTGGAAGTGTGAACATCGTTGGTCATACATAGCTGGTGCCATGGCGTTTAGAAACGCTACTGCATCAAATTTTTCGCTAACTAATTGGTGGTCGAATAACAACAACCAGATTGCCTTTGGCCGCGGAGATAAAGGATTTGTTGCCATTAATAAAGAAGACAGCGTGCTATACACGTCGCTCGCCTCAAGCATGCAACCCGGCACCTATTGTAATGTATTAAAAGGTAACCTCAGAGCTGATGGCAGCTCGTGCACTGGAGAAACCGTTACAGTAAATGCCGATGGTACGGTTAACGTTGACCTTGCACCATGGGATGCTCTTGCTATTCATCATGAAAACCGGGTTAATCCAACAGATAATACTGGTGCAGATTGGCAGCGCACCGTGATCTTTATTGAAGCAGAAACCCAAAGTGGACAAGATATGTTTGTTCGCGGTGGGATCGATCATGGCTATGCAGCATCAGTGTTCGGTACGACCTGCACAGATAGTAATTATTTATGTGCCATTCCTGTAAGGCACAACAACCTGCGCAATGCGACAACTTCGCCATGGAAGCAGGGCGATAACTTCCTTGATTGGTATGGTATTGAGTCTGCACAAAGTACTGAAGCAGAAGGAAGTGCAATGGATTGGACAACGAATAACTGGCCTGCGCAGTGGGGCGAGACAAAAGCCGTGGCGTCTGACGGTTTTGGACTTGAACCACTCAATGTTTGGGGACCACACCATTGGATGCTAGACGTTGAAATGGATTGTAGTAAAACAGTAAACGGCTGGTTTGAACTTAAAGCATTTATCAAAAACGGTCAGGGGTGGGAAGCTGACGTAAACCAGTCCAATACACCTTACTCATCAGGTAATCACTTTGCCCAATGTGGCAAGGTAAATCGTTTCGTTTTTGGTGATAGCGCCTATACAATGCAGAATTTTTAGTTGGTCATTTTTCTAAAAATTGGCATGTAATTAACGCTTACTTACTTGCACTGCAGAAAAACATAGTTAAGCAGCACTGTGTGCTGCTTTTTGCGTTTACCGCTATTCGAAAGTTGCAACCCATTCACACAACGATTATGTTTATAGGCATGTAACTGGTCAAACCAGATTGGCGACACACGTAATCTACGTTGTGTAAAGGCGAACTTTTGTAAGGCTTAATTGAAGCTAGCGTGGACACTATGTCAAAGAACTATATATTAAATACCTATAATAAATTTATGAAGCTGCCCTTTGGCAAGAAGCTATTTAGCTGGTACTCAGCGCGCAGGGCACCTTATTTCTCTACCGTTTCACCACTTATCTCAGACATTAAACCAAACTACTGTGAAGTACTTATTAGTAAACGTAAAGCGGTAGAAAATCACATTGGAACGGTTCACGTTATTGCTATTTGCAATGGTCTGGAAATGGCCATGGGGTTCATGTGTGAAGCATCCATACCTAAAAACCTTAGGTGGATCCCAAAAGGTATGGAAGTAAAGTATCCGGCGAAAGCAGACTCAGATATTCGTTGTGTAGCAGAAGTGCCAGCTGACGCATGGAAGCCAGGTGATTTACCTATTTCTGTTAAGGCGTATAACGCTGAAGGCACCGTGGTCGTCGACGGAACTATTACGGTTTGGGTAAGTGAAAAACGCTGATATCCCACTTATATTAAAAGGCCGCGCTCGCGGCCTTTTTTATGCTCTTTTAAAACATTCAATATTAAGTTTTTACTACAGCTACTTTTCTGTTTGACAGAAAATAAAAATCCGACTAAGAATAACCTTGAAAGCGATTAAGGCGCTATATCAGTAGTCTATTTCATTCAACAGTTGGTGTTGCAATTTTGTCTGTGTTTACAACGCAGGTATTAGCGGTGGAAGAGGTTAAGATGTCTGTAATCACAAAAGAGCAAGTCGCAAGAAAACCCTTTATAGATAAGAAAAATTACCCGTACGGCTTTGCCCGTTCAGGTGATTTTTCAATTAATGAAAGTAAGCTGCTTCAGGCTCATGGTAGTTTGTTCGCTGCACTAGTGGACGGGAAAATTACGCCAGAGAATGATGAAGAACAAGCCTATTTGGAATCGGCTCTTGGTCATCGTGACCCTGCAACACCGCAAGAGAAAGCGTGGTTGAAATACCAAGCCAGAATAAACCGTCCAAAAACAGCAAGTATTTATGGCTCTAAGCGTGCTGCTGAACAAGATGTTGACGATGACGACGATATGAGCGATAACAGTGATCTTGATATCGACCTCGATGATTAAGCTTATGCCTTTATGCATCTAAAACGTGTAAAGGCGCCTCTCTTAAAGCAACTATGTTTATTGTTTGCGCTGTTAAAATCGTGTAAATAAATATCCTATTTTCTGTCAAAATTACACTTAAGTCGAAATATTTATCCTAATTATTGCGAATATTGGGATATATATCTCACTTTTACGCAATTTGGTGTTTTATCTTCCTATTACCTTAGATATAGTCGGGGCATCGTCAACGTACGCTGACAAACCCCCCAACCCATTACAGGAGAAAGCACTGTGAAAATGATGTCGGGCGCAGCCATGGTGGTTGAAGCGCTAAAAGATGTAGGAGTGACACACGTGTTCGGTTACCCAGGTGGTGCCGTATTAGACATTTATGATGCGTTATTTGCGCAAGATGATGTCAAACACGTCCTCGTACGTCATGAACAGGCAGCCGCCCACATGGCGGATGGTTATGCACGTTCAACTGGCAAAACCGGCACAGTGCTCGTCACATCAGGTCCAGGCGCTACGAATACTATTACAGGTATTGCTACTGCATATATGGACTCTATTCCGATGGTTATTTTATCGGGACAGGTGCCGTCGAAGCATATTGGTGAAGACGCATTCCAAGAAACTGACATGGTGGGGTGCTCACGCCCTATCGTTAAGCACAGCTTTTTGGTAAAGCGCGCGGTTGATATCCCAGAAGCGATTGCTAAAGCTTATTATATTGCCAACACAGGTCGTCCTGGCCCGGTGGTAGTAGATTTGCCAAAAGATATTGTGAACGTAGCAGAAGAACACCCGTACGTGTTCCCAACTGACGTGACCATGCGTTCTTACAACCCAACTGAAAAAGGCCATCCTAAACAGGTCAAAAAGGCAGTTGAGTCGCTACTTAAAGCAGAACGTCCCGTACTGTATGTAGGCGGTGGAGCTGTAGCTTGCGATGCGTCTGCAAAGGTTATTGAGTTAGCCGAGAAGCTTAATGCACCGGTAACTTGTACGCTAATGGGCCTTGGTGCTATGCCGGGTACACACAAGCAATTTATCGGCATGCTAGGTATGCACGGTACGCTTGAAGCGAACAAGACCATGCATAATGCCGACTGCATCATTGCACTAGGCGCACGTTTTGATGACCGTGTTACCAACAACGTTGATAAGTTCTGCCCACATGCGGATATTATTCACGTTGATATTGACCCAGCATCGATTTCTAAAACCGTAAATGCGCATATTCCTGTGGTAGGTTCGGTAGATAAAGTACTTGATCAAATCTTAAGTCAGGTAAATAAGAAAGACTTATCAGGTCAAAGCGAAAAGCTGGCCGATTGGTGGCAACAAATTGAAACCTGGCGCGCTCGTCAGTGCTTAAACTACGCACAGGGCGAAGAGGTAATTAAGCCTCAGCGCGTTATCGAAGCCTTGTACAAACACACAGACGGTAAAGCTTACGTAAGTTCTGACGTAGGTCAGCACCAAATGTTTGCCGCGCTTTATTACCCTTATGATAAACCGCGTCAGTGGATCAACTCAGGTGGTCTTGGCACCATGGGCTTTGGTTTACCGGCTGCAATGGGTGTGCAGTTTGCGCACCCAGGTTCAACCTCTGTGGTAGTAACGGGTGACGGCAGTATTCAAATGAATATTCAAGAGCTATCTACTTGTTTGCAGTACAACCTGCCTATCAAGATTATCTCATTAAATAACCGTGCCCTAGGTATGGTTCGTCAGTGGCAGGATATGATTTATAAAGGACGTCACTCACACTCTTACATGGATTCAATGCCTGACTTTGTGAAGTTGGCAGAAGCTTACGGACATGTGGGCATTAAAGTAGACAAGCTTGACGAGCTAGACGCAGCAATGGAGAAATGTTTCAGTTACACAGATCGCTTAGTGTTTATGGACATAGCAGTAGACCAAAACGAACACGTATATCCAATGCAAATTAAGTTTGGCGCAATGGATGACATGCGCTTAAGCAAGACGGAGCGAACCTGATGAAACGTATTATCTCTGTATTAATGGAAAACGCCCCTGGCGCACTATCTCGTATCGTTGGTGTATTCTCACAACGTGGTTACAACGTCGATTCACTGTGTGTGGCACCAACCGACGACGCGAGCCTTTCGCGTCTAACGATTATCACGCACGGCGACGACAAAGTCATAGAGCAAATTACTAAGCAAGTGAATAAGCTTATTGATGTGCTAAAAGTGGTAGACCTTACTGAAGGTACGCACATTGAACGCGAACTTATGCTGATTAAAGTCGCGACTCGCACAGAGTCGGTACGTGCTGAAGTGAAGCGGAATTCTGATATCTTCCGTGCGCGTATTGTGGATGTGAACGTAAACAACTACACCATTGAAATTACGGGCACCACAGATAAGCTAGATGCATTTGCCGCGACTATGGGGCAGTGTGCTGAAATTATCGAATCATCGCGCACCGGTGTGTGTGGGCTTGCTCGAGGTGATAGGGCACTTCGTCCCTAAATTTTTTCCCGCAAAGCGTTTTTTCGAAAGGCTGTCAGTAGACAGCCTTTTTTCATTCTAGGGAATTACCCTAAGTATCGCGCCCATAATAGGCTTCTACGCGCAGGGCTACGCCGTATGAGGTTTTAAAATCCTCTTCACGTAGCCATAAAACGAAAGGCTCTACCTCAAAGAATAGCCAATCGCGCAGCATGTTGTTACGCCACCTAAACCCGCCATAGACTTCTTCTACGCGAAAGTTGGGTTGGCTAAGTCCTTCCACCATAAAGTGAGGAATAACGGCGTTATGTTGATCTACCGAAAACAAATGGTGGACCTCGTGACGCCATAGCCAGTCGTTGGTATCGTCGCGGTAGTAGTAGCGATTATTTTGTCGAATCAGGTGCTTTTTATTGATTTCATATTGAAAAGCGACGCCCACCTCCGCACCCAAACGGTCACGGGTGTAATAGTAAAGTTCGGCGTCGTATAGCATGGCCCATTGTTTAGAAAAGGCAAAAGCATCTCTGTATCGGGTCATCGCATATAGTTGGTCGCGGCGACCAGCACCAATTCTAAATGAGTAGTGAGAGTCTTGCTCAGGACGAAAGCGAAGCGCGATGGTCGTTCGATCGCGGTTGTTATTGCCGGTATCCCTCGCGGCTCGTATTGTGTTGTTCTGTGTCTCGTCTTCGTTATCACTTAATAGTAAATCAACGCGTTCTTTTAAAGCCGGTAGGCGAACTCTTACCCTGAAGCGCAAATCCGTATCCGAGAGCATGCCACTCCTTGGCTCCCATGCAAGTTGAACACGGCCTTCGGCTCTGGCTTCCTTCTGTCCTGAAGCACCTATTTCATCTGAACTTTCAAACAAACCATCAAGCTGTTTTACGGTGAAGTCCATGGTGTCGGTGAAGCTACGCTGCCAAATATCAAACCATTGCTCATTAGGTATTGAAGGAGGCAAGGAGCGTGTACTTTCTTTTGTCGAGTTAGCGCGGTTAGAAAGCGTATTTTCTGGCCGAGCAATATCCCGATAGGTTATACCTACACTGGTCGCATTTACGGGGGAGTTCAACGTGTCAGCAGCTGAGTCAGGTGCAACAGGTAAAGCGAGCAATAAATGGCAATAGACCACGGTAAGGCATAGCATTGCTCACTAACTCCTTGTAAAAATTAGCATAGTTGAATGTTTCGACCATTCGCATTGGGGATATACAGAGCATGGATTGTCCCAACCAAAACGTCAATCTTTATTCATTGAAGTAAATATTCAGGTGAAAGCATCAGCAGGCAATGGCATACTGTGCCAATCGATGTAAGGGAGATTATTTTTATGGGTGGTATTAGTGTTTGGCAGTTGCTGATCATACTGGTTATTGTGGTGCTTTTATTTGGTACGAAGCGTCTTAAAGGTATAGGTACTGATTTAGGCGGCGCAATCAAAGGCTTCAAAAAAGCTGTCACCGAAGAAGACAAAGACGCAGACTTTGAACAAAAGAAGCGAGTTGAAGAAAAGTCAGCAGCAGAGCCTGTTTCAACTAAGACGCAGAGCGACGTTAAAGAAAAATCCTAATGTTCGATATCGGCTTTTGGGAGCTATTGGTTATCGGTGTACTGGCGTTGCTTATTTTAGGGCCAGAAAGATTACCGGGAGCCATGCGCTCAACTATAAATACAATTCGTAGCGTGCGTAATGTAGCAACGGGCTTTAAGCAAGAAGTTGAGCATCAGTTGCGCGTGCACGAGTTGCATGAAAATTTGAAAAAAGCAGAGCAGCAAGGGCTTAAAGATCTTTCACCTGAACTTGAACAAAGCGTCGATGAGCTAAAAAAAGCTGCAGAGTCGGTTCAAGAACCTTATAAAAAGCAATAGATGTCTGACGCTAATAACCTTATTTCTCATTTAATTGAATTGCGTAGCCGTATTCTCAAAGCCCTTTTGAGCGTACTTATCGTCTTCATTTGTCTTGCGGCGTTTGCGCAAGACCTTTATAAGCTATTGGCGATGCCATTGCTTGAAGCCTTACCTGAAAATGCGAGCATGATTGCAACCGACGTTGCATCACCTTTCTTTGCTCCGTTTAAACTTACACTGGTGTTATCGTTTTTTATTGCTATTCCCTACGTGCTCTATCAAGTATGGGGGTTTGTGGCTCCGGGTTTGTACAGAAATGAAAAGCGCCTGGTAGCGCCTTTACTACTTTCCAGTACGCTGCTGTTTTACGCAGGAATGGCGTTTGCCTACTTTGTGGTATTTCCAATAGCGTTCGCGTTTTTTACAAGCGTAGCACCTGAAGGTGTAACGGTAAGTACAGATATATCCAGTTATTTGAACTTCGTCTTGAAACTGTTCTTTGCATTTGGGGTCTCATTCGAGATACCGATAGCCATTATCTTAATGTGCTGGACTGGGGTAACGGATGCTAAGTCTTTACGAGCCAAGCGCCCGTACGTGGTTGTTGGTGCATTCGTGGTTGGCATGTTGCTAACACCGCCAGATGTTATCTCTCAAACATTATTAGCTATTCCAATGTGGTTGCTGTTTGAAGTAGGGGTTATTGTTGGAGGATTTTACGCGGGTAAAACACCAAAAGACGATACATCTACTGAAACAACAGACAACACATAGATGTTAAAAAAAGAAAGGAATAAAAATGAAAACCCGACTGCTATCTCTTGCCACTATTCTGTGCGCGTTTGGGGCGTTTAATGTACAAGCTGAGACAGTTGCTGATGCATTGGAGAAATGTCGCAACACGGATAATAGTTTAAAGCGACTTATGTGCTATGACAGCGTCGCGAAATCACTCAACAAGTACGAAGGTTCAGACGCTCAGATTGAGCAACTACAGGCCTACAAGAGCAACAATGGTAATCAGATGAAGCCTCGCCCAGCGCCTGTCGCTCAGGGACAAGTTCAAGCCTCAGAACCTAAGAATGACTTTGGACTTGAACATAAGCGAGATTTGTCTGACGAAGCTTCTGAGATTGCGGTCACTATCGCTTCGATCAAGAAGAATGTGCGTGATAAGCATGTTATAACTTTCAGCGATGGTTCTGTATGGCAGCAAACTGATGGAACCTATATGAAGCTTAAGGAAGGTCAGTCGGTAGCCGTAGAAAGGGGCTTATTGGGTGCATTTTTCTTAAGTGTAGAAGGGCTTAACAAGCGCATGAAAGTGAAACGCGTAAAATAAATGCCTTGGTTTGATGCTGGCGTCAACTTGCTTGATAAGCGATTTGACGCCGATGAAGTTATACAACGAGCAAAAGATGCAGGGGTAGAAAAACTCTGCATTATCACCACGCACCCCTGTGAATGGGACGCCGCAGTAGCGCTATATAATAAGTATCCAACCCAATGCTGTTACACTATCGGTGTCCATCCTCACAATGCAAAAGATGTCACGCCAAGTGATTACAAGCGGTTACGCGAACTTGCACAACAGAATGGGTGTGTTGCAATTGGTGAATGTGGTCTGGATTTTAATCGCAATTTCTCACCACAGCCCGTTCAATTGGCAGTGTTCGAAGCCCAGTTAGACATTGCGGCTGCATTAGACTTACCCGTGTATCTACATGAAAGGGATGCGTTTGACGAACAAGTCGCGTTATTAACCGAGTATATGCCTCGTATAAAAGGTGGTATTGCCCACTGTTTTACTGGGAATGCAGAGCAGGTTCAGCACTACCTTGCGCTGGGGCTTTACATTGGTATTACTGGCTGGGTATGTGATGAGAAGCGAGGCGAAGCACTACGCGAAGCCGTGAAGTCTATACCTTTAAACCGTCTTATTCTTGAAACAGATGCGCCTTATCTGTTTCCCAAAACCCTTCGACCGAGAAAACGTAATAACGAACCTGCTTTTCTACCCCATATCGCTAAACAATTAGGCGAATATCTGCAAGTTGAGACTGATAAATTACGTATTAGCAGTTATGCTAATAGCTGTGAGTTGTTTTCTCTCAGCTAAACATAGGTTTATATGCAGACAAATCTGAAAGCGATGCGCAAGTATGATGCGGGTCTTATTCTTATCACCCTAGTGGCCGTCGTTGCATTTGTGTCTGTGTTGTTTAGTTTGTCTCCTAACACCAGTGCAACACCACGTTTCTCGCAGCTTACTTATCTCAATGTAGATAATGGCAATGCGCTCGATTTTACTACCATTACTCAAACGCCGCTTACCGACTGGACACCAATATCTTCACCCATTAACTTGGGTATGAACACAAACGTACATTGGTTTTCAATGGTCATTGCGCCAACACAAAGCAATGAAAGTCGATTTCTATTGCACATCGACTATCCCCTTTTAGATAGTTTAGACGTTGCGATTTACAGCCAAATAGGCAGCACGCCTATTGCTACTTATTCAGGTGGCGATGGCCTGCACTTTGACAACCGGCCTGTTTCTCATGTGAAGCCACTATTCCCCCTACCAGTAAGCGCTCAGTCGCAGCGGGTGATTATTCGAGTACAAACCTCTGGCAGCGTACGCCTTCCTATTCGTATATGGGAAGAAACAGAGTTTATTGCCTATACATCAAGCCGTAACCTGGCATTGGGGATATTTTTTGGCATCTTGGTAGCAATGGGCGTGAGTAACGCATTTTTTACGGTAACGACAAGTAACGTGTCGTTCCTTTATTACTCTGGCTATGTAATGAGTTTGGCGCTTATATTGTCGACGTTACACGGCTACGGCTTCTCCTATATGTGGCCGGGAAGCACATGGTTTCAAGGTAAAGCAATTCTTGTGTTTGCTAACGCGACTATTATGTTTGCGGCGATGTTTACGCGAAGCCTACTACCTATTAGAGCCCACAGCGTAAAGCTAGATAAAATCACACAGGCAATCAGCTGGGTGTGCGGGTTGAGTATTATCCTCGGCCTTATCTTACCTTACTCGTTCATGATAAAAGCGTTCTTATTACTGCTCAGCCTCATCGTTATTTTTATTCTTGGCTTGGGTATTTGGCTAACGCTCAAAGGGGTAGTCGTAGCTCGTTATTTTACCATCGCTTGGGGTTTTCTATTAATTAGTGGGCTAAGTGCGAGCCTTGATAACGTTAATATTATTCAGTTGCCTATTTCGTCAAATAACCTGCTGATCATTGGTGGCGCGGTTGAAACGCTCATCTTGGCACTTATCTTAGCGATTAATTATAGCCACAGTCGCGATGATCTCATTGAGGCGCAGCAGTTCGCGCTAGAGCAGGAAAAACAGGCAAATACCGCCAAAGAGAACTTACTTGAAGTACAAAAGCGTTATCAAGATGACCTGGAGTATAAAGTACAAGAACGCACGTTAGAGCTAGAAATTACGTTACGCGAATTGTCTGAAGTTAACCAAGAATTGGAAAGGTTAAATGCAATAGATCCGCTCACGGGAGCGCACAACCGTCGACATTTCGATAAGCGTCTTCGTTCTGAAGGGCGACGCAGTAGACGTGAGCAAACACCATTATCTCTCATCATTGTTGACGTGGATCATTTTAAGCAAATTAATGATAAACACGGACATGATGGTGGTGACGCGTGCTTAATTCACGTCACCAATGTCTTTCAGAAGCACATCCATCGCCCTACAGATGACTTGTGTCGCATAGGTGGTGAAGAGTTTGCCATTATATTGCCTAATACCGATCTTGAAGGCGCTTTTCACGTTGCCGAAAATATGCGAGATAGCCTTGAGTCGACCCCACTTGATTACGAAGGGGAAACCATTAAGCTAACTGCAAGCGCGGGCGTTTCTACAACCATTATTATTGATGAAGAGCACGCGCAAAATCTTTTCAAGTTCGCCGACGAATGCCTTTACGAAGCCAAGGCTGCGGGCCGCAATACAGTAATACATAAACATTTACAGGAAAAACTATGACATCTTCACCTTTCCCTCAAAGAAGAATGCGCAGACTACGCGCCAAAGATGCTTTAAGAGGGCTTGTGGCAGAGCACCGTTTAACCACTGACGATCTCATTTACCCTGTTTTTGTACTACCCGGTGAGAACGCACGAGAAGCCGTACCTTCTATGCCTGGTGTGGAAAGACTTTCTATCGATTTGCTAGTGCAAGAAACGGCGAAATGGGTAGAGCTGGGCATTAGAACGATTGCGCTTTTCCCTGTGACACCTATGTCTCTTAAAACCGAGTGTGCAAGCGAAGCGTTTAATCCTGAAGGGCTTGCTCAGCAAGCTATGAGAGCGCTTAAAAAGGCGTTTCCTGAAGTAATGCTGATGTCTGATATCGCATTAGATCCATTTACGTCTCATGGTCAAGATGGCCTCTTAGACGAAACTGGTTATGTGATGAACGACGAAACAGTCGAGGTGCTCATTAAGCAAGCGTTATCGCATGCTGAAGCTGGCGCTGATATTGTTGCGCCTTCTGACATGATGGATGGGCGCATTGGCAGTATCCGAAAAGCACTTGAAGAAGCAGGTCACATCAATACGTGTATTATGGCTTATTCTGCTAAATACGCGTCTGCGTACTACGGTCCATTTCGTGATGCCGTCGGCTCCGCTGCAAATATAAAGGGCGGCAACAAGAAAACCTATCAAATGGATCCTGCCAACACCGATGAAGCACTCCACGAAATTGCGCTTGATATAGAAGAGGGCGCTGACATGGTAATGGTGAAGCCAGGTATGCCGTATTTAGATGTTGTGCGTCGTTGTAAAGACGAATTTAAAGTACCGACATTCGCCTATCAAGTAAGTGGCGAGTACGCTATGCATCAAGCTGCTTTTGCTAATGGTTGGCTAAATGAAGACGCGGTGATCCTAGAATCGTTATTAGCGTTTAAGCGCGCTGGCGCCGACGGGATTCTGACTTATTTCGCTCCGCAAGCTGCTGCGCTTTTAGCGAAGCAAAACGACAAGTAATACCAACAACCAAAGGTTCGACAACAAAAAGCCGTGCAGTGCACGGCTTTTTTTATGTTTCTTTTCTATTTATCGCAATACATTTAACGCATCCTATCTGTATGTAAGTGGTTACTTACAAACGAGTTCGCAGCCAGCTTTATGCTGAAGCCAGCATTCATTTGCTAGTTCTGCGTTGATCAAAGGATGCGATTTCAGCCAGCCTTCAGGAAAAGTAAGTGTCCACTTACTTTCTTCGCACTGCAAAGTTACTTCTGGTATATGTTTATTCTGACGACGCAGACATAACACCACTGCGATACGTAAAATTCGCAATAAGCCTTTTAGCATTGGACGGTAGTCTTCGTGGTACTTTTCAAATACGTCTGGCTTGATGTTTAATCTATGCTGAGCAACTAAATCGCGGATGGCGGCGCGCTGAAGGCGCGTGAAGCCAGGCAAATCAATGTGACTTAATATGTATTCACCATGCTCATGATGGCGCTTATATTCAATGTGAAGACCTATTTCATGAAGCTGTGCGGCTGCACCTAAAATAGTTTCGGTATCTAAATGACAAATATTCTGTTGTGCACAGAGTTGATGGCATAAAGTAAGCGCTACGTGACTAACCGAGTTCGCGTGACTGGCATCTACATGATAACGATGTTTTGCCTGATTAAGGGTCTGCTGACGACGATCATTCTCGGTAACGTTATCTAACATTCCGTAGATAAGTCCTTCTCGAAGCGCACCACCAGAAATATTCATGTGCTTGATATTTAGCGCTTCAAATAAGCTGATGAGGATCGCTAAACCAGACGGGAAAATAGCTTTTCTGTTATCTTCCAATCCGTCGATATCAAGGGTTTTAATGCTGCCGCATTCAATACATTGCTTTTCTAAATGATACAAATAGTCTAAGCGGATAGCATCACTAATGCCCTGTGCTACAAGAATCTCAGTAATGGCTTGCGGCGTGCCAGATGCACCTAAACAATTCTCCCAATCAAAACACAAAAACGCGCTAGACACATCGGCAATAAGCGCGTGCGCGGCTTGTTTGGCATTGTCGAAATTGTCTTCGGTGATAGTGCCGCCGGTGAAATAGCGTTCCATAAACGTTACACAGCCCATATCCAAACTCTTAAGATGGATAGGCTGCATGTCGTTACCGATAATGATTTCTGTGCTGGCGCCGCCAATATCTATGACTAAGCTATTGCCTTGGTTGGCGGATGTGTAGGCTACGCCAAGATAAATTTGTCGCGCTTCTTCTTCACCGCTAATCACTTCAAGTTTGTGATTGAGAATCTCTTCTGCCTTGCGAATGAATACATGCGCATTGGTTGCCAGTCGCAATGTAGCGGTCGCTACAATTTTAATATTAGAAGGGGGGATATCCTGCAGGCGTTCCGAGAATACTTGCAGGCATTGCCAGCCGCGTTCCATGCTTACGTCATCAAGTGCTAGCTCATCATCTAAACCTGCTGCTAGGCGCACTTTCTGTTTAATTTTCCCTATTATTTGCACACTGCCGTTAACAACGTGAACAATCACCATGTGAAAGCTGTTAGAGCCTAAATCTACGGCGGCGTAATACTCGCCGTAGGTTTGTGCGTCGTGCTGGAGTTCTGCCTGCATAAAACCTCGATTCTTATTGAGTACCTTTACGCCTCACTGTTGCGCTCTGTTGTTTCGGTTTTGAGGCTTTCCACGGCCTCTTCCGTTTCCACGACGTGAAGAATTGCGGTTGTTAGGCGTACGTCTTCTACGTGGTTTTGGAGGCGTTACATCATCAAGTAGAGCACTGCGGTCGTAATCGGTAACCGGTATTGCCTTTTGAATGTATTGCTCAATAGCAGGTAAGTTTAGTGCGTATTTTTCGCAGGCGAAACTAATTGCAACACCACTTTGTCCTGCACGGCCAGTACGACCAATACGGTGTACATAGTCTTCGGCGTCGTCAGGTAAGTCGTAGTTGAATACGTGCGTTACCGCGTCGATATGAAGACCGCGCGCTGCAACGTCGGTTGCGACTAAAATATCAAGGTTGCCTTTGGTGAAATCTTCTAAGATCCCAAGGCGTTTTTTCTGTGGTACATCGCCGCTAAGCAAGCCCACACGATGGCCATCCGCGGTAAGCCAGTCGGTAACTTTCTCACAGCTATTTTTAGTGTTGGCAAAAACAATGGCCTTTTCTGGCCATTCTTCTTCAAGCAGCGTAAGAAGAAGCAGCATCTTGTCGTCATCAGACGGATAAAATAGCTCTTGAGAAACGCGAGTTGCAGTTGTTTGTTCTGGCGCTACCTGTACGTGGGTAGGGTTGTTCATGTGCTCGTAAGCAAGCTCTTGCACGCGGTAGCTAAGTGTAGCTGAAAATAGCATGCTCAAACGTTCACTTGCCGGTGGCATGCGGCGGAATAAAAAGCGGATATCTTTTATAAAGCCTAAATCGAACATGCGGTCGGCTTCATCAAGTACGGCAACCTGAATATTCTTCAGTGTGAACACATTCTGTTTGTAGTAATCCAGTATGCGTCCTGTCGTACCAATTATAATATCTACCCCTTCTTCCAAAGTTTCACGTTGACTTTGGTAACCTTCGCCCCCATAAATCAAACCAAGCGACAATCCAGTATGCTCACTAAGCAGTTTGGCGTCGTTATAAATTTGAACGGCGAGCTCTCTGGTCGGCGCCATGATAATTGCGCGAGGGCCATTTGATTTGCTGTTATCTGCATTTTCTGCTTTGCTTAGCAAATAGTGAAATGTAGCTACCAAAAAGGCAATGGTTTTACCGGTTCCGGTTTGAGCCTGACCTGCAATGTCGTGACCTTCCAATAAAGGAGGCAGTGCAAGTGCTTGAATTGGTGTACAATGTGAAAAATTAGCTGCCGCCAAGGCGTCAACAACCTTGCCGTTAATCGGCAGGTCAGAAAAGTGAGTATCAGTTAAGTGAGTAGGCATAGCTTATAGCTTATCAGTGCTTGCATTAAAAAACAGTTTCTATATAACACTTATGGTCAGGCTGAGACAAATCAGCGACAGACCAATAATGGAGAAAAGAATGAGCGACAAAATTATCCAGTTATCTGACGATAAATTCGAAGCAGATGTTATCAATGCTGAAGGTCCTGTACTGGTTGACTTCTGGGCCGAATGGTGTGGCCCGTGTAAAATGATCGCACCAATCTTGGAAGAAGTTGCGACCGAGTTTGATGGCAAGTTAACAGTTGGCAAGTTGAATGTCGATGAAAATAACGAAACTCCACCTAAATATGGTATTCGTGGTATTCCTACATTACTACTTTTCAAAAACGGTAACGTTGCTGCAACTAAAGTAGGCGCGCTATCTAAAGCTCAATTAACAGAGTTCCTTAACGAAAACCTTTAATTGATTTCAAATTGAAAACCGGTGCTAACGAAGCACCGGTTTTTATTTACGCCACAGGGACTAACGTTTCATTCTAGAAGAGCAAGCCACAAATTATTTAACATTTCGGCGGTAAAACGCTGGACGTTGATTAAATATAGTGCTAACTTTTCTTCAGCGCTCATCCGAGCAGCGTTCTGCTTACGCCCACATCAGGGTGATATCAAATCTAAACTAGAACAGAGTGACTTTAAGTCCTGTAAGCGAAGTTCAAGCACAAAGACCCACCAGTATGAATTTAACTGAATTAAAGAACAAACCAATAAGCGAGTTGGTTAACCTGGCCGAGGAGATGGGCCTGGAAAACATGGCGCGCGCCAGAAAACAAGACATCATTTTCTCAATCCTAAAGACACACGCAAAAAGCGGTGAAGACATCTTTGGTGATGGGGTACTAGAAATTTTACAGGACGGTTTCGGCTTCTTACGCTCAGCTGACTCTTCGTATCTTGCAGGACCAGACGATATTTATGTATCGCCAAGCCAAATTCGACGCTTTAACTTGCGTACCGGTGATACGATTGCCGGGAAAATTCGTCCACCGAAAGACAGTGAACGATACTTCGCCCTGCTAAAAATCCGCGAAGTTAACTTCGACAAGCCTGAAAATTCACGTAATAAAATCCTTTTTGAAAACCTTACACCACTTCACGCAGCAGATCGCTTGCGCATGGAACGTGGTAATGGCTCAACAGAAGACATTACGGCTCGTGTACTAGATTTGGCGTCGCCAATCGGTAAAGGCCAGCGTGGTCTTATCGTAGCGCCACCTAAGGCCGGTAAAACGCTTCTTCTTCAGAATATTGCTCAGTCAATTGCTGCTAACCACCCAGATTGTGAGTTAATGGTATTACTTATTGATGAGCGTCCGGAAGAAGTAACCGAGATGCATCGTCTTGTTCAAGGTGAAGTCGTTGCTTCAACCTTCGATGAGCCAGCAAGTCGTCACGTACAAGTTGCTGAAATGGTTATCGAGAAAGCCAAGCGTCTTGTTGAACACAAAAAAGACGTGGTTATCCTGCTTGACTCGATTACTCGTCTTGCTCGCGCTTACAACACGGTTATCCCATCATCAGGTAAAGTACTTACCGGTGGTGTTGATGCGAATGCTCTTCACAAGCCTAAGCGCTTCTTTGGTGCCGCCCGTAATGTTGAAGAAGGCGGAAGCTTAACGATTATCGCAACAGCGCTTATCGATACCGGCTCTAAAATGGACGAAGTTATCTACGAAGAGTTTAAAGGTACAGGTAACATGGAATTACACCTTAATCGCAAAATCGCGGAAAAACGTGTGTTCCCGGCTATCGACTTCAACCGCTCTGGTACCCGTCGTGAAGAACTGCTTACAGCGCAAGATGAACTACAGAAAATGTGGATCCTTCGCAAAATCGTTCACGAAATGTCAGAAATTGACGCAATGGACTTCCTTATCAGTAAGTTGTCGATGACCAAGACAAACGATGAGTTCTTTGACGCAATGCGTAGACAAAAGAGTTAATAGAAACTTAGTAATAAGTTGATATTTAAGGAAAAGGCGCCACTCGGCGCCTTTTTTATTCCCTGCATCGATAAAGCACTTTTCTTATACTTCCGTCTAATACCCTCAGTCTTGTGAATGGGGTATTTTCGTTTGCTTATTGATTTTTAACAGCAATCGTTAGTTCAATGGTGTGTTCTCCCTTGAGATGATTTACTCTGTCTAAAAAACACCAAAGGAAATAATAGTTATGTACCAGAAATTGCTGTCACTCGCATTTGCAGGGTTGGCCTCTGTGTCAGCTGCTAATGCCGCTCAGATCAATGTTGATGAATTAGCGAATAAAGTCGAGCCTGATGTAATTAAATGGCGTCATCACTTTCATGAATTTCCTGAATTATCGAATCGCGAGTTTAAAACCGCTGAATATGTTGCTGACTACCTTGAAAGCCTAGGTTTAGAAGTGCAGACCGGTGTGGCAAAAACGGGTGTGGTAGCTATTTTAGACTCGGGCAAGCCAGGTCCTGTGGTTGCATTACGTGCAGACATGGATGGACTTCCTGTAAAAGAGCAAAACGATTTGTCCTACCGCTCAAAGCAGATGGGCGAATACAACGGAAAAGAAGTGCCGGTTATGCACGCCTGTGGTCACGATACTCACATGGCAATGCTCATGGGCGCGGCAAAAATTCTTACCGAAATTAAAGGCGACCTGAAAGGTAAAGTGAAGTTTATCTTTCAGCCAGCAGAAGAGGGCGCACCCGCTGGAGAAAAAGGCGGTGCGGAAGTTATGGTTGCTGAAGGTGTACTTAAAAACCCTGATGTAGACGCTATTTTTGGCCTGCATATCAATGCTAACACCGATGTGGGTAAAGTGCGTTATAACGCGGGTGGCACCATGGCCGCGGTAGACCCATTTAAAATTGTTATTCACGGTAAGCAAGCCCACGGCGCTTATCCTTGGAAGAGTGTTGATCCAGTGGTTACCGCTGCGCAAATGATCATGTCAATTCAGACTATAGTAAGTCGTGAGTTGAAATTGATTGACGATGCAGCGGTGGTGTCTATTGGCTCTATTCACGGCGGTAACCGTTCAAACATCATTCCAAATGAAGTAGAAATGGTTGGCACAATTCGTACACTCAATGAAGCCGCTCGCGATCACATTTACGAGTCGCTTCCGCGCAAAGTAAAGGCTATTGCTGAAAGTATGGGCGCAGAAGCAGAACTTACGCTACCGCTAGATTACTATTACCCCATTACGTACAACGACCCAGAGCTTACAAAAGCCATGCTGCCTACTATGCAGCGTACCGCAGGCGTTGAAAATACGCTGCTTTCTAAACCGGTCACGGGGGCGGAAGACTTTTCATTTTTCCAAGAAAAAATTCCAGGTTTATATGTTTGGGTAGGCGGTAAGCCATTAGACGTCTCTGAAGTAGATAGCCCTGCTCATCACACACCGGAATTTTATGTTGATGATGAAGGCATGAAATTAGGCGTGAAGCTTCTAACGAACTTTACCCTAGATTACATGGCTCAACACTAAATCTATTCGCCGGAGACATGCGTTGAAAATTGGCAGTATTTCATTTTCTTTTTCATGGTCTCTGGCCCTTCAAGCACTACTTGTATGTGTGTTAGGTGCGGGTCTTAATGCTCTCAACCCACCTTTTGATAGCACAGGGATAGCTACATTTGGCATAGGTGCGGCAGTCTACGCTTCACTTCGGTTTTCTCCTTTTATTTCCATTCCTATTGCACTTGTTGTCAGCCTTCCCTTATGGCTTAACGACGGGAGCATAGTTGGAAAAGAAAGCCTTACTCTACTGCCTATCGTGCTTAGCTTTTTTGGCTATAACAAGTCGCTTAAACAGGTGATAAAAGTAGGCGCAGGCTTTTGGTCTATTGTCTTTCTGCCCATTCTCGTTTTAGAGCATTCTCTTTATGATGGCGATAACGCAAATATGCTGTTTTCGGGTGTGCTGGTCACCTGGGTAAGCGGTGTATTTGGTCTTGTAACCGGACACTTTTCGTATTTGGCAGTCCACGGGCTTAAGCGACAAACATCAAGTAAGTCCGAGCGGGTTACGCTGCACTTTCTTTTTGGGTACTTCTTTTCCGGTTGCTTCTTCGTTGCTTCCATGGCAGTAATTTATTTGTCGGTAAGTCTGTTTCAACAACAGCAAGAAAGACAAATTCACAGTTACATGTCGCAGCGGGTGAATGTGCTGGAGTTCCAACTTTCGAATTTTATTCAGCAACACCAAAGTGCCATTATTAGCGCAGCGCAAGTGTTGTCTAGCGAGGTATCAAACAGCGATTTCGATAATGCAGCGGTGACAAATTTGCGGGTGTTGGCATCGCACAATCCAGAATTTTTGACCTTCCTCATTGCAGATGACAATGGCGATCTTACCCACGCTTACCCGCCTAGCCTGTTGGATAAGGCAAGACAAAGCGGCTTGTCAAATGTGGCTTACAGGCCGTATTTCTTTGAAGTCATGCAGACAGGTAAACCATTCCTTTCAAATGTATTTCAAGGCCGAGGTTTTGGTAACGATCCAATTGTAGCCTTGTCAGCCCCTATTACAGATGCAGATGGCACTCCAAAAGGTATTGTAGAGGGCTCTTTATCGTTAAAGAGCTTTTCTGCTATTGATAACTTAAGCTTGGGTGGTTTTTTGATGCTCATTGAGGATCAAAAAGGCGAAGTTATCTATGCATCTAAAGGCCTGAAGATGAAGCCACTCACTAAAGCACCTTTTTATATTTGTGAACCTGATTGTGCTGTTGAGGTTGAGAACGGGCCTCATGGGAAAACATGGTTGAGGTTAGCGAAAGATATGCCTTTTGCTAGCTGGAAAGTCAGCTATTACTTCGACAAACGACTGTTAATGGCATCAATGAGTAATTATTTGCTAAAAGACTTACTTCTGCTATTGGCATTATCTGCATTTGGAACATTCACCGGATACGTAGTCGCAAAAATGGTCGGCGCGCCTATTCGTCGCCTTGTTCGCTATATTTCCGAATTCGACCCCACACAAAAAGAAGGTGTTAAAGCACCACAAAGGGCACTGCACATTCAAGAGCTCTCGTCGCTAAGCGATGAGTTCGTGAGTTTAGAAGCCCGATTGCTCGATGCATTTGAAGAGCTAAAGGTTGCAAGAGAAGTAGAGCAAAGCCTGAATGTCGAGCTAGGGGAATTGAATCAGTCTTTGGAAAAGCGCATAGAAGAGAAAACCGAGCACCTTGCGTTAGCGCTTAAAGAAGCGGAAGCCGCGAATGTGGCGAAAACGCAGTTTCTCGCCAACATGAGTCACGAGATTAGAACGCCAATGAACGGCATTATTGGCTCATGTGAATTGATGCTCGAGAATGAGTTGCCGGAAAATGTTTCGGCTAGAGCCAAAACAATTTCACGCTCTGCTAGCAATTTACTTATCATCCTAGACAGTATCTTAGATTGGTCGAAGATTGAATCGGGTAAAATGCTTACCGATATTCAAAGCTGTGCCATTCGCGAGTTACTTGAAGCTTCTTGTGACCTCTACCGTCACGCTGCGCAAGTAAAAGGGTACGATATTGCTTTGTATATTAATCAGGGCGTACCTAACGCACTGAACATTGATGCAGGGAAGGTGAGCCAAATCATCAATAACTTACTTAGTAACGCGATTAAGTTCACCAGCGATGGTGTCGTGACGGTTAACGTCAGCTATGCCCACCAAGGACTTAAAATTTCGGTTACCGATACAGGAATAGGCATTGCTCCCAACAAACTACACCTTATTTTTGATAAGTTTGAGCAAGCCGATCCGTCCACTACTCGAAATTTTGGTGGCACAGGATTAGGTTTGGCCATTTCTAAAGGTTTGGTTGAGCTTCTTGGTGGTGAGCTTTATGTTGAAAGTGAACTGGGTAAAGGAACAAGCTTTACCTTCCACATTCCTGCCACAGTAAGTGAAGAAAAAGAGCATGCAGAAAATGAGGTGATCCCGTCATTACCTGATGGATTACGGGTTTTATTGGCTGAAGACAACGACATTAATGCTGAAATCGTCATGGACATGCTCAAATCGTCCAACATCAAATGTATTAGAACGAAAAACGGGCAAGATGCTGTTAAGGCCGAGAAGAGGCACGATTTCGACGTAATTTTAATGGATTGCCAAATGCCGATCATGGATGGTCATACAGCATCGAAACTTATTCGAAGTGAAGGCAGGAATAAGGACGCGGTCAGGATCATCGCCTTAACCGCCAATGCGTTTATCGAAGACAAAAATGCCTGCTTAGAAGCAGGCATGAATGCGCATTTAAGTAAGCCTATTCGCAAGCAGGTTCTATTTGACTGTATTGCCCGTGAACTTGCTCGCGTTTGAGGCTACATCAGTGTTATCGCTCGGCGCTTCGCTAACGAATCGCAGTACAATATACCCTAAGCACGCCGAGACGAGAGAGCCGGTTAAAATGCCCACACGCTCGTCAAAAATTTGATTGATACCTGTCTGTGCAAAGGCCAGTCCCCCAATGAATAAGCTCATTGTAAAGCCAACGCCGCAAAGTAGCGCACAGCCATAGATATGCTTGAAGTTAAGATCCTCTGGTAACTTAGCCAGCTTTAACTTCACCATTAAGTAGCAAAAACCGAATACGCCAATTTGTTTACCCACAACCAAGCCAAGAAAGATCCCAAAGGTAACAGGATGGAAAATACCCTCCGGACTGATGTTACCAAAACTTATGCCGGCGTTAGCGAAGGCGAATAAAGGTAGGATCGCGAAACTCACCGAGCCATTCAAACCGTGCTCTAGTCGCGTTACCGGAGAATAAGATTCGTCTTTCTCATCCCGCATAGGAATAAAGCCAGCAAGTACGACACCTGCCAGTGTGGCGTGAACGCCTGACTTCAACATGGCTACCCACAGAATGATTCCCACAAAAACATAAGGCGGAATATCTACCACATTGCGTTTATTCATTTGCCACAACAGCAATAAACAACCTGCAGCAATATACAGCGCACCCGCGGTAATGTGCTCGGTGTAAAACAGGGCAATAATTACGATAGCACCGATATCGTCAATAATAGCCAGGGTGACTAAGAAAACTTTCAGGCTCGTAGGTACTCGACTACCTAGTAGCGCCAAAATACCTAACGCAAACGCGATGTCAGTAGCGGCGGGAATTGCCCACCCTGCAATGGCTACGGGGTTGTCCCAGTTGATGCCTACATATATCAAGGCGGGTAGTGCCATACCACCTACAGCACCCGCTGCGGGTAAAATAATATCTTTGGGATTGGCCAATTCACCTTCGCAGATTTCCCGCTTCAGTTCCAGACCCACGTGAAAAAAGAACACCGCCATTAACCCGTCGTTAATCCACAGCAATAATGGCTTATCGATAGCCCACGTACCGGCTGATATTTGTACCGGCATACTGATTAAATGATCGTAAAGCGTATCTAGGGGAGAATTAGCAATAATGAGCGCAAGAATCGTTGCACCCATTAACAATATGCCGGGAGCGGCTTCGCGATTTAAGAAGTCAGAGACCACGTCTTGTACTTCTTCTATCACTTCATCAAGTACGTCGGGTTCGTGTTTATCTGTCATCAATAACCTCTAACGCCCGTTCATGGTCAACGTCGCAAAATGTGGAAATAAAAGCGTTCGTTAATCCGTGTAGTCAGGCAACTTTTCTACATAAATTAATTATAGTTAATACGACTGACAGCGAAGAGATAGATCACCCTTATAAGAGAGTAGCCTCAACAACCCTTAAGCGAGTGGCGCTATAATTGACGCCATTTACGGTGGGATTTTGAACGGTTTTACGCTACAATCGCGGCCTTTCCAAGGTTGTCCACTTTACCTACCCCGAGGATCTCTAGATGGCAAAAGTCGCGATTGTAATGGGTTCAACTTCAGACTGGCCTACTATGCAGCAGGCCGCAAAAATGCTGAAGTCGTTTGGTGTTGAATTTGAAGCGCAGGTGGTGTCCGCGCACCGTACACCCAACTTGCTAGTAGAGTTTGCAGAAAGCGCTGCAGATGAAGGTTTTAGCGCAATCATTGCTGGCGCAGGCGGCGCAGCTCACTTACCGGGTATGATTGCTGCACACACGCATTTACCTGTGTTTGGCTGCCCGGTTAAATCAAAGGCGCTCAACGGATTAGACTCACTGCTTTCTATCGTTCAAATGCCGAAAGGTGTTGCGGTAGGTACACTGGCAATAGGTGAGGCTGGTGCAGCAAATGCGGGTCTTCTCGCGGCACAAGTTGTTGCGCTGCAAGACGAAAGCGTACGCAATGCCGTTATCGCTTTTAGAAAATCGCAAACTGATACGGTACTTGCTTCAAGCAATACGTTGGAGCTAGATGAATGAGAGTAGTCGTTTACGGCGCAGGCCAACTTGCTCAAATGATGTACCTGGCGGGAAGCCCGTTAGGTATTGACGTTCAAGCTGTGGACGTAAACAACGATACCGTTGTACATCCAGTTAGCAAAACCCCTCTTGAAATCTCACTTGCTCAAGCATTAGAAGGTGCAGATGCTCTTACCGTAGAATTTGAGCATGTACCTGAAAGGCTTCTTGAAGACGCGGCGAAAACAAACAAGTTGATGCCGAATATCGACAGCATTCTTGTTGGCGCCGATCGCGTACGTGAGAAAAAGCTGCTTGAAAGCATGCAGGTGGCAAATTGTGAGCACCACATAGTTACCGACCTTGCCCAGTTAGACGATTGCGTAAAGCAGCTGGGTAGCAAACTCATTCTTAAGGCTAGCCGCGATGGCTATGACGGATATGGTCAATGGCGTTTAAGTGATGAGGCTGACTTACCTGAACTAAAAAATGCACTTCAGGGGTTAGATTTGCAGACCGTGCCTTTAGTGGTTGAAAAAATGGTGGCTTTCGACAGAGAGTTGTCATTAATCGGTGTACGCAATGCTAATGGCGACGTACGCACCTATCCACTTGCTGAAAATTTGCATCACCAAGGTCAACTTCATGTGTCGGTTGCACCAGCGACTAACGTTGATGACGCACTTCAGGCCCAGGCTCACGATATTTTTGTGAAACTTGCTGAGGGTATGAACTACGTCGGTGTGCTGGCTGTGGAACTATTCCAAGTAGGCGACAAGCTACTTGTAAACGAACTTGCTCCTCGTGTACATAACTCCGGGCACTGGAGCCAGTCGGGCGCTGTAACCAGCCAGTTTGAAAATCACTTACGTGCAGTCTGTGGATTGCCTCTTGGTGACACGTCAGCCATTGGCCCAAGCGCTATGGTCAACATTATTGGTTGCAGCAGCTTCTCGCGCGATTTGCTAAGCATCGATGGTAGTCATCTTCACTGGTACGGAAAATCTGTTCGTGAAAAGCGCAAGATGGGACACATCAATGTCACCACGAATAGTTATGAAAGCTTGGGTGAAAAGCTCATGGCATTGAGCAAATATTTACCACTTGAGTACTTCCCAAAATTAGTTGGTGAAGCAACGCGATTAAAAGGTTGACACCCACGCGTTTATCGCTAGAATACGCATCCGCTGTCTAGGCAGCGGTTTTTAAAGTGTGCCGACTTAGCTCAGTTGGTAGAGCAACTGACTTGTAATCAGTAGGTCGCCAGTTCGATTCCGGCAGTCGGCACCATTTTTCTTTTTTCCTATGCCAATCTTACGTACACTTGCTTACGAGTATTCATTCGGAGCAGACTGTATGTCATTTTTTTCCAAATCACTTAAACCGTTAGTTATCGTAACTGGCTTATTTTCTTTAAGCATGTCTGCGACTATTTACGCGCATGGCAATGACCATGATAACCATCACATGCCAAAAGAGCAGCACAAGCACGCCAGTAAGCAATCAGAAGTAATGGTAATGAATGGTTATGCCAGAGCGACCTTTGCTTTGGCAAAAACCGGTGCAGTGTACTTTACTTTGCATAATCATAGTGACAGCGATAAAACACTGACGTCTGTTTCAGTATCAAGCGATGTAGCAAGTGAAGCGCAAATCCACACAACGGTGATGGAGGAAGACGTGATGAAAATGCGTGAGCTAACTGACGGCGTTATAATAAAAGCGGGCGAAATGGCCTCTTTTGAATCAGGCGGCCGTCATATCATGTTGATGGGGCTGACCAAAGGATTAGAAGAGGGCAGCGAAGTAGCACTAACCCTCACATTTAGCGATGGGAGTGAACTACCGGTTTTGCTACCTGTTAAAAAAGAAGCGGGCGAAAGCCACCATCACCACCATTAATAGAGTGGCTGAGGCAGAATGTATAAAGTCATCGATTAATGCGATGAATGCAATCAACTAAACCGTTAATCTAAATCAAAATTTCTGTAGTACTATTAACTTATATTATTTAAACCAAGATTTTTCAGCGCCGATGAATGGACTGAAGGTAAATCTAAAAAGGGTTTTAACGTTAAGGAGTGTGACATGAGCAAGATTGATATTGGTATTTCTGAGAGCGATCGTAACGCAGTAGCAGAAGGCCTTAAGAAGTTATTGGCCGACTCTTACACTTTGTACCTTCAAACGCATAATTTTCATTGGAACGTAGAAGGTCCGCAGTTCCGTGAATTGCACCTAATGTTTGAAGAGCATTACACAGAGCTTGCCGAAGCGGTAGACGAAATTGCAGAGCGTATTCGTACTCTAGGTGTTGCTGCACCGGGCACATATAAGTCGTTCGCTGAGCTTAGTTCAATTGAAGAAGTGGAAGGTGTACCTGAAGCGACGGAAATGGTGAGATTGTTAACTCACGGTCATGAGCAAGTTGTGAAAACCTGCCGTGAATCGTTAAAGCTAGCACAAGACGCTGACGATGAGTCATCTGCAGCGTTAATTGGCGATCGTATGCGCGTTCATGAAAAAACTGCGTGGATGCTTCGTGCAACATTACCGAAGTAAATCGCTACATAAGTGCGGTGACAGTGATTTAACATAGGCTTAATCGGCCAGTCACCTTTATCGCATAAGCAAGTAAAATTATCACAAAGGGTACAGCAGCGCTGTGCCCTTTTTTGTATACTGCCTTCCACTAAGAATAATAGAAGAATCCTGTGTGAACGCGCACACGGCTTTTTAAAATGAGGCTCCTAGCGATGAAACCATCAACTATTTTAGCTGTACCATTCAAACCTGTGAGCGCGCTAGCGCAGTCACTTACTTGTGTATTGGCGCTTACGATCAGCCAATCCGCTTTAGCTCACGGAGATCATAAACATGGCGAAGCGCATGAAATCACCGACAGCGATATTACCGTAACCACGCTCGCTGAAGGGCTTGTTCATCCTTGGGGAATGGCATTTTTGCCAAATGGCGATCTGCTAGTTACGGAACGTGAAGGTGGCATTCAGCGTTTATCAAAAGACGGTAAGTTGTCAGGACGTCTAGGTAATGTGCCTAAGGTGGTTGCGCAAAACCAAGGTGGTATGTTGGACATCGCTATCGACCCGGATTTTGCCAGCAACAACACTATCTACTTCTGTTACAGCAAAGCGAGTGAGGTTGAGGGCAAGCCGGGCAGCAGTAGCAGTGTTGCAAAGGCTAAGCTTACCGACTCAGGCCTTGAAAATGTTGACGTTATCTTTAGTGCCGACTCAATTGTGGATAACGGCTTTCACTTTGGCTGTCGTTTAGCGTTCGATGCTAAAAAGCACTTGTACATCACCATGGGCGACCGCTACAAGTACATGAAAGAAGCGCAGAACACCGATAACCACTTCGGTAAAATTGTACGCATAAACCGTGACGGCAGCGCAGTAGAAGATAACCCATTCACAGACGGCAAAGCCCCTGAAATATTCAGCTATGGTCACCGCAACGTGCAAGGCGTTACTATTCATCCTGAAACTGGTGCGGTATGGGCGATGGAGCATGGCCCGAAAGGTGGTGATGAAATCAATATCCTTGAACGCGGTGCAAACTACGGTTGGCCTGTGATTACCTATGGTGTTGACTATAGTGGCGACATTATCAGCGACAAAACCCATATGGATGGCATGAAGCAGCCTTGGGTGTATTGGGACCCATCAATTGCGCCAAGCGGCCTAACGTTCTACCAAGGTGAAATGTTCAAAGAATGGAACGGGGATGTACTGGTGGGGTCGTTGAAGTTTACTCACCTTCGTCGCATAAAAGTAGAAGATGGAAAGCCCGCAGAGCAGTTTGAATATGTTCGTGACAATCACGCCCGTATTCGCGACGTTGAAGTTGGCCCAGAAGGTGCCATTTACTTACTGACCGATGCACCGAACGGCAAAGTATTAAAGCTAACCAAATAGCATAGTACCAGTCCGCATAGATAAGTGCTCACTCAGAAGGCGCTGGCAAGCTTCATAGCAAAGCGTGGGAATGCAGGAATGGCTGTTCCCTTTCAAATTCTGGTATAAGACGTAGAATGAGAAAAGGCGCCACTTCATTGTTATTGTAAAATGAAGTAAGCGCCTTTTTTATTTATAAGGACATCGGGTCTCGTATTGACTTATTCGCCGTCGTTATTCTTCTTGTAGCGTTCAAACCACGCCACAATATTTCCTACTTTCTGTATTAAGCGAGAAGGGCGGCTTGCAATGCCGTGTGAAGCCCCTGGAATTCGCACCATTGCAGCATCTACACCTTGTAACTTCAACGCTTGATAATACTGCTCTGTCTCGCTAATTGGCGTACGGTGATCGGCTTCACCGGTTAGCAGCATAGTGGGTGTTACTACGTTGCCCACTAAGCTCAAAGGGCTACGCTGCCATAACTTATCCGCGATATTCCATGGCATATCTGCCATCCAGTAGTTGCTAAAGTACGGGTACGCGTCGGCAGTCAATGAAAAGCTCATCCAGTTAATAACCGGCTTCGCCACAACAGCTGCACTAAAGCGGTCAGTTTTACCAATGGACCATGCGGTAAGGGTTCCGCCGCCTGAGCCGCCAGTAATAAACAGATTCTCTGAATCTATATAGCCTTGCTTAACAACCGCGTCTACCACATCCATTAGGTCGTTATAATCTTCTGATGGGTAGTTATGGTGGATCAAATTACCAAAGTCTTCACCGTAAGAGCTACTGCCCCTTGGGTTGGACCATACAACCACATAACCTTGCGCGGCCATTAGCTGAATTTCCATGGCAAAGTGAGGGCCGTAGGCTGCATGTGGGCCGCCATGAATTTCTAAAATTAGCGGGTATTTTTTGCTGCTATCAAATCCTGGTGGCAAAGCAATCCATGCGTCGAGAGGTAGCTCGTCCACACTTGATACTACGGAAAGATCTTGTACTTCTGCCAGCGTTTTATGACCAAGTGCATCGCTGTTTAAATCGGTAAGTTGTGTATCGTCTTTGCCTTTTTTATAAAGCGCCAGGTCGCCAGGCACAGAGCGGCTTGCCGTGGTGTAAACAATATCGCCTTTATCACTAACTGCGAAGTCGCCCGACGTGTAAGGGCGTCCAAAAGCTTGTCCACCTATGCTAACGTCGATAGGTTTCACATCGCCTTTCAGGTTCACTGCAGCAAGTTTCGTTTCGCCGTGATCAAGGTAAGAAAAGATTAATCCTCGGCTGTCTTTGCGCCACTCAAATTTGCCTAAGCTTCTATCTAGTGACGTAGTTAAACGGGTGATGTCGCCACTTTCAAGCTCAAGTACCACAAGGTCGCCATTCTGATAAGAAAGCTTTCTGTCGTTGAGCTGAGTAAATGCAAGGTATTTTCCGTCGGGACTCAAAGTTGGTCTACCTTCAGGCCCTTCGATATCGGTAACTTGTTCAACTGCCGCTGTATTTACATTCACTTTATAGATGTCGCTAAACAAAGGATGCAGCGCGTAGTCTTCTCGTTGTGGTGTGGCGAAGTAAATCCAGTCATTCTCTTTAGAGAAAGAAAGGGTGCCGCCGCTAGGGAATTTTCCAGTTGTTAACTGACGCGGCGTACCGCCTTCAACAGGCAGAACAAATATCTGGTCAAAGCCTTCACGCAAGTAGCCTCTTCCGTCACCTCTATACTGCACCGCATCAATATAGGTGCCTTGGTCAGCCCACTTTGCTCCTTTAGGCTTGCTCGGCATGCCGGTAAACAATGGCTTTTGCTTTTCTTCGGTAAACTGGGTGAAGGCTAAGGTTTTGCTGTCATGAGACCAGGTTAACTGACGAGGTGCTTCGCTGGTATTGGTCAAGCGCACAGACTGCATGGTATCTAAGTAATAGAGATGGATTTGTGCGCGGCCGTTGACCGATTTTGTATATGCCACCATTTTACCGTTGGGCGATAAGGTAGCCTGTGACAAGTTTTCATCTACACCAATAAACGGGCGATGCTCACCGGATTTAATATTTACTTGCCAAAGTCGGCTTTGTCTTCCGTCAGTCATGACATCCATGCTCTGACGAGAATAAATTACCGTATCCTTATTAAGAAACTGTGGGTTGGCCACAAATTCTAAGTTAAAGGTGTCATCGTATGTCAGCGCATTTAAGCTAGTCGAATCAGAGGCAGATTCCTGCAATGCATTGGCCTGACTTATACCTAAAACCAACAGTGATAATGCAGTCGAGGTAACACATAAGCCTTTTCGTACTGGTCGAAAGGCGAAACGAGACGCAAACATAGTTGTTCCTTTTGTTATTGTTTTTTGCGCTGAGCGCGATAGGTAGAATGTTCGCTGTCGTGTGCTTAGCGTAAATCCTAACGCAAATGTAGCAACCTGCGAACGTTGTCTCTAACCATATCGCTTTCGTTTCTTTTATGTAAAGCGCGTGCGGTGAAGAGGCTGGATTGTCCGTTAAAATTACATATCCAACATTAAGCGCAACGTTTAACAACGCAGGGCGCTAGCAATGGCAGTTGTCATTATTAATAGAGGGCTGGCCGTCCTTTAAGTCATTTGAGCTTTATTCGCCTTTAAGGCTAATTTTGCCCACAAGAATATCTTTAAACATGACCCAGTCGCCCATTAGGCTGTAAAGCGGGTGTTTAAATGTCGCAGGGCGATTTTTCTCAAAGAAGAAATGACCTATCCAAGCGAAACCGTAACCTACTAGCGGAATAAACCACAGTAGCGACCAGCTAGCCATAAATACTGCTAGTGCTATAACGCCGAGAACCAGCCACGAGCCGATAAAATGAAGCGTGCGGCATGTACTATCTCTATGTTCATTTAAATAAAACGGGTAAAACTCTTTGAATGAAGAAAAATGCGTGTCAGTGCTTGTTTGTGTAGACATAAAACCCTCTCGGCCATAAGCATGTATTTTATAGAAGTAGAGTGACTTAGTAGCAGTGGTTTACACTACGTTAACATTCTATTCTGGAATAGATTGTCGTGAATACGACAAAAAGAGAATGAGTTTTTGCAAACATGCGTGCTCACTGGTGCAGATCCAACAAAGTGGAGAATTAAGAGGCGCTTCCTAGTGTAAGGCGCGGTGACCAAAGATAGCCTACCTTAACCTTGTAATTTCAGGCCGTCTGCCCCATATTCCTCTCAATATAAGAAATTAAAGGCCTGCGTTATGGAAAATCTCGTTGCGAATAGCCAAGCAACCATCGTAGATATTACGGTAGAAAACTTTCAACAAATCATCATTGAAGCGTCGCAAGATAAGCTGGTGCTAATCGATTTTTGGGCAGATTGGTGCGAGCCCTGTAAAGACCTTATGCCTATTTTGGAAAAGCTGGCGGGCGAATATAGCCAGCACTTGATCCTGGCTAAAGTAGACTGCGAAGCCCAGCAAGAAGTCGCTGCACAGTTTGGTATTAGAAGTCTACCAACGGTGATGGTGGTGCAAAATGGTCAGCCTGTTGACGGCTTTGCGGGTGTGCAACCTGAGCAGCAAATTCGCGAAATGCTTGCTAAATATTTGCCTAATCCTGAAGACGATCTACTTGCCACTGCTGGCAAAGCGATTCAGCAAGGTGATTATGCAGAGGCACTGCCCGCAGCTAAAGAAGCCCTAGCGCTTAACCCAGATAACGTAAACGCTAAATATATGCTTATTGATTGCTATATCGAGACCGGATCTATCGATACAGCCAAAGCGTTATTGGAAGAAATTAAGTTGGTTGATCAAGACTCTCGCTATAAGAGCTTAGCGGGAAAAATTGAATTGGCAGAACAAGCCGCCGACACTCCTGAAATTCGTCAGCTTCAAGCAGCGGTAGAAGCGAACCCAGACGACTTACAGCTTAAAGTTGATTTAGCGGTACAGTTGCAGCAAGCGAACAAAGCACAAGATGCACTAGAGCTTCTTTATAGTGTGTTAAAGAAAGAACTTGGGTTTGGCGACGCCAGAAAGCTAATGATGGATATGGTGAATGCGCTTGCCGACGGCGACCCGTTGAAGTCGGAATACCGCCGAAAAGTTTACAGCTTATTGTACTAACAACGTCAGCATTTTAGCGGCTGTCGTAGGGGACAATGAGTCGAGTCTGACTTTGATAAATTGACTGTACGAGTTTCGTGCTGGTGCTTGCAGGTGAACGAGAACGCATGCTGACGAATGTCACCGTGTGTATTTCTACTTCGATTGCTGTATTTATTTAGGCGAGAGAATAGGGGAGAACCCCTCTTTGTGCAGCCAATTAAGTGCTTCGAAATACTTTTGAAAATAATCGCGCTCGTAGTTAGCTGATTCAGCGTCACGGTGCTTAGATGGGTGGGTTCTTTCTAATTGGGCCCGCCTAACCATTCCGGTATCCAGCACGTAAGCTGAGCGTGTAAGCCCTCGCGAAATGTTCACCTTTATTGCTTCTGCTAAACGGGTTTGGCATTCAGGCGTAGAAAGCACCCAGCGGCGTCCGTCCATTAGGGCAGCCCAAGGCTTATTGTCGAACTTAGCGATAAGTTCATGCATTTCTTCTATAAATAACTCTGTCGTTTTCAGGTTCCACGCCCCGGTTGCAAACACCTCAAGTACGTTACCTGAGACATCCAATGAATAATTTCCGTATTTAGGAAAACGCATAAAATACCTTTAATGTTTGTCTGCGTGGAACAGACGAAGCTTGCTAACTCGGCTAACAAAAACATCTTGCCTCTATAGGGTATAGCAGAGTTCTTAAAATTTGCTGTAGTTGTGTTTATATAAGAAATATCACTAAGCACGTCGATTTGGGCAAAACAATTTACACTTAATTTGTAAATAAATGTTTTGTTGCAGGCGCAGATTCATGCGAATAAGGTAGAAATTTGATAGGGTTTACGCAGTTTTTATATTGGGCAATAGAGCATGGCATATCAGCATTTTTATACGGGTTTTCTTAATGCGAACAAAGGTAAACAGCATTATGCATGTCACAGCCACTACTTTTGGCCCGACTGCACGCGTGATGCAATGCTCAACTACTGGGATGACAGCGCTAAGTATGTTGACGAAAAGTGGGGATATTTCTTCCAAACTTTGGTGCCAGAGCTACAGCAGCGCATTAGCAACATACTGAACACTGGAGCACCACAGCAAATCGTTTTTGCGCCCAATACCCATGAGCTGCTTTATCGCGTAATGAGCTGCATCGATAGCACTGCGCCTTATAAAGTAGTGTCGACAGACAGCGAGTTTCACAGTTTTCAGCGCCAAGCGGCTAGGATGCAAGAGCTGGGTGCGATAGAACTTATTACCGTACCTACTAAACCCTACGATACGTTTGCGTCGCGCTTTAAGGCTGCCATCGCCGAACACGATCCCGAGCTGGTTTTCTTTAGTCAGGTGTTTTTTAATTCCGGATACGTGGTGAACGATGTCACAGATATCGTAAATAGCGTAACTAACGACAATACCCTTATTGTGGTTGATGGCTATCACGGGTTTATGGCAAAGCCTACCGATATAGCGAACATTGCCCACCGAGCCTTTTATCTTGCCGGTAGTTACAAATATGCTCAGGCAGGAGAGGGCGCATGTTTTGCGCACGTACCCGTGGGCTGTGAGCTAAGACCCGCATATACAGGCTGGTTTGCAGAGTTTGGCGAGCTAGATAAGCCTCGCAAGGTTGGCGGCAAAGACAGCGTTCAATATAGTCTAGACGGAATGCGCTTTGCTGGTGCGACCATGGATTTTACCGCGCTCTACAGATTAAGAGCCGTGCTTCGCATGTTCGACGACAATGGCATTGATGTCGCTACAGTTAACGAATACGTAATGGGCATGCAGCGCACATTTCTAGAGAAACTTGCTACCTGCAACCATCCCTTGCTAAACGAAAAACATCTAGCAGTAAGTGATGAAGCAAACCGAGGGCATTTCCTTACCTTTGAATTAGATAGTGCCGATGAAACAAAAGCCCTTGCTTCAGCGCTTAAAGAGCACCATATCCTTACCGATTTTAGAGGAAACCGCTTACGGTTTGGTTTTGGTCTGTACCACACCCCTGAGTACATTGATTTAACCGCACTGAATCAGAAAGCGTAAGTCGTTGCTTTAAACATACGTAAATATTAACGTCACACTTATTTAAGGATAGTTTTATGGAGTGGCTACTACCCGCTTTAGCGTTGGTACTTATTATAGAAGGAATAGGGCCGCTTCTTTTTCCTAATAAATGGCGCAATTATTTACTTCAGATAAGCCAACAGCCCAGCAATCAACTGCGTCAAATTGGCGGAACCCTTGTGATAATAGGCGCACTACTGCTGTTTTATTTCAGTTGAGTTAGCGCCCAGATCTAGGCATTAAGAGGCGTGAAGCGGTGTGAAAACGGACCTCATCAAACACTGCCACACGCTTTACCATAATACATAGTACGAAAAGGAGCGCGACTTTACCGTTGACTGAAAAGTGTGCTCTTAAACCCGTATTCAACATTCAGAGGTATATTTTCAGCCCTTTGAATACCTCATTAGCTTTTAAGCATCCAATGCCCGCGAATAATAGCAAAACGTTATATAAATGGGGCGTAGCGCAGACTGCGATAGACCGTCTGTTCAGCTTTTTTACCAGGTAATGTTTAGAAAGCTTTAAAAATTAGCGTCTTAGAATGTTTGTGCTGAAAAATAAGAAGCCAAGCCTTATTTCAAAAAGGCTCGAGCGGCAGTGGGTCATCTTTGTGATTTCAAAAATAAAAATAAAATAGTCGTATTTTTGTTCGAAAAAGAGATGATCCTTGCCCTAGAATTTTGTAGAATCCCCGCCTAATTTTCTTACACATATGATTCATGGCAAAGAACGTTGTGGTACTCGGCACTCAATGGGGTGACGAGGGTAAAGGCAAGGTCGTAGACCTACTCACTGATCGCGCAAAATATGTTGTTCGTTACCAAGGCGGACACAATGCAGGTCACACTCTAGTAATCGACGGTGAAAAAACTGTACTTCACTTAATCCCATCAGGCATCCTACGCGATAATGTTACCTGTATTATTGGTAACGGTGTTGTGCTTAGCCCTGACGCACTAATGAAAGAAATGACTATGCTTGAAGAGCGTGGCGTTCCAGTGCGCGAGCGATTAAAGATTAGTGAAGCTTGTCCGCTTATTCTTCCTTATCACATTGCACTAGACGTAGCGCGCGAAAAAGCCCGCGGCGCAAAAGCAATTGGGACAACGGGTCGTGGTATCGGTCCAGCGTATGAAGACAAAGTAGCCCGTCGTGGATTACGCGTTGGCGACTTGTTTAATGCAGAAGACTTCGCAGCAAAGCTGAAAGAAGTGCTAGACGTGCATAACTTCACGCTTACTCAGTACTATGGCGAAGAAGCAGTAGACTTTGACGAAACCTTAAAAGGTGCAATGGAAGTTGCTGACATTCTTAAAGCAATGGTTGTTGATGTAACTGACGAACTAGACAAAGCACACAATGCTGGCTTGCCTATTATGTTTGAAGGTGCACAAGGTACACTTCTAGACATCGATCACGGTACTTATCCTTATGTTACGTCGTCAAACACTACCGTTGGTGGTGTAGCAACGGGTGCTGGCTTTGGCCCACTTAAGCTAGATTACGTACTGGGTATTGTTAAAGCATACACTACGCGTGTAGGCTCAGGTCCTTTCCCTACTGAACTAGAATGTGAAGTAGGCCAACACTTAGGTGTTAAAGGTCACGAGTTTGGCGCGACCACAGGTCGTAAGCGCCGCACGGGTTGGTTCGATGCAGTTGCGATGAAACGCGCAGTACAAATCAACTCTATTACAGGTTTCTGCTTAACTAAGCTTGACGTACTAGACGGTCTTGAAAGCCTTCAAATTTGTGTAGGCTATAAAGATGCAGACGGTAACGTGAAAGACGTTCCACCTATGGCGGCTGACGGTTACGAAAAAGTGACACCAGTTTATGAAGAAATGCCGGGTTGGACAGATAACACCTTTGGTGTAACTGAGTTTGAAGCGCTTCCACAAGCTGCGAAAAACTACATTAAGCGTCTTGAAAAGCTAACAGGTGTGCCGGTTGATATCGTTTCAACAGGCCCTGACAGAAACGAAACTATCGTTTTACGTAGCCCATACGACGCGTAATAGTTTCACATTAAATATGTTTAAAAGCCCAGTGTTCACTGGGCTTTTTTGTTTGTAATTTTTCGACCTTTTACTTTTATATAATCTTGTTATTGCTTCAACGTTAACTGTTAACACTTCTCAAGTGTAACGTCAGCCACTTGCACCTAAAATACGAGCTCGTTAAACATTAATTAACAATTTAGTTGCGTTGTCTTCGAACATCCCTATTAATATAAGATAGTATCAGTTAATTATTGCGCTGCTTTGCCCGGCAACAATCTTAAGATGAGCCATAGAATTGTTGCAGTGGGCGTTATGCTATCGGAGCCTTCTTATGCCAAATAGACCTTCTCTTCACGCAGTGGAAACTGGCGTGTGTTTCGTTGACGTTGTTCACAAGCTTAACGACAGTTTCGATACAGGGAAAACCCAGTCCTTGGAGTGGCGTAAAAGCCAGTTAAAGGCATTAGAAACTTTACTGAAAGACAACCAGCACGACATTTTGCAGGCCCTTAAAAGTGACCTGGGCAAATGTAAGACCGAAGCCATGGTAGCGGAACAAGGGTTTCTGCTTTCTGATATCAAGCATACGCTTAAGCATTTGGATAAATGGGCAAAGCCACGCAAAGTATCAACGCCCATTGTGGCATGGCCAGGTAAGAGCTTTCGCAAGCCTGAGCCGCTTGGCACTGTGCTTATTATCGGAGCGTGGAATTATCCGCTTCAGTTATTGCTTGCCCCTTATATCGCCTCTATTGCAGCGGGCAACTGTGCGGTATTGAAACCCTCTGAATTGGCTGAAGAAACCTCGTCGCTGGTGGCTAAGCTTATCCCCCAATATATGGATAATTCATGCGTTGCCGTAATAGAAGGCGGTAAAGATGAAGCGACGGCGCTACTTGCCTGCAAATGGGACCATATTTTTTACACCGGTGGTGAAGTGGTGGGCAAAATTGTCATGAGCGCCGCGGCCAAACATTTAACGCCAGTAACCCTTGAGCTTGGCGGTAAAAGCCCCTGTTTTGTTGATAGAAACACAAACCTCGCTGTCACCGCGCGCCGTTTAGTGTGGGGTAAATGGATGAATGCGGGCCAAACTTGTATTGCGCCTGACTATGTCATTGTTGAAAAGGGCTTTGAGCAAAAGCTTATTGATGCGGTTAAAAAAGAGCTGAAAAAGCAATACGGCAAAGCACCTTTATCGTCACGAGATTACGGCAATATCGTTAATCATCGTCACTTAAAGCGTCTTGAAAGTTACCTTGAAAACGTCAATGTGGTGTATGGCGGCGAGCTAGATGAATCTCGTCCAGCAATGGCGCCTACCCTTGTACTGGAGCCATCGCTAGATAGCCCGCTAATGAAAGAAGAGATCTTTGGCCCTATACTACCTATTATCACTGTCGACAACATGGAGGCGGGCATTAAGTTTGTGAACAGCAGGCCTAAGCCACTCGCACTTTATGCATTTAGTGATAAGGATGATGTGCTTGATAATATAATCAGCAAAACCAGTTCAGGCAGTGTGTGTACTAACGACACTATGTTGTTTATGACTAACCCTGAGTTACCGTTTGGTGGCGTAGGAAATAGCGGCATGGGTAGCTATCATGGCCAAGCAGGTTTTGATACATTCAGCCATATTAAAACGGTAATGAAACGTTCATTCGCCCTCGACGTGTTCTTCCGTTATGCGCCGTTTTCTAAGTTTAAGCTGTCGTTGCTTAAGAAGTTTTTATAACAGGAGTTTTCATGGTTCAACCTTTTCATCTTGCCATTCCGGTCACTAATTTAACCGACGCAGAAGCGTTCTACGGTGAGTTGTTGGGTTGTGAAAAGGGCCGCAGTGACACCCAGTGGATAGATTGGAACTTCTTTGGCCATCAATTAGTGACCCACTGTGTAGAGGCTATGCCGTCGCCGCCTTCACATAACGGGGTAGACGATCATGCTGTGCCGGTGCCGCACTTTGGCGTTGTGCTAACCATGGACGATTGGCAAGCACTGGCAAGTAAATTAGAGGCTGCCGATACCGAGTTTGTTATCGAACCTTATATTCGTTTTAAAGGAAAGCCGGGCGAACAAGCCACTATGTTTTTCAAAGACCCTTTCGGCAACGCGTTAGAGTTCAAAGCGTTCGCCGATATTTCTCAGCTTTTCGCTTCATAATAATTGGTGTCAGTTGCTCTTTACCGTACATCAAAGAGCTGCCTGATACTGGGCTAGCGCTTCTTCTTTTTCGGTTTGAAGCGCTTATATAAAAGTGCAACACCTGTAAGAGTGAATAAAAAAGCGCTGCCCGAAAAAGCAATTAACCACGGCGTGTTAAAGTTACTTCTGTCCTTATAATCCATTATGTGCAGCATCCACATAAAATCAAACAGCCGCCATGTGTCGGTACGTACGCGCAGAACACTGCCTGTGTTTGGGTCGATATAAAACCGCGAATTAAGGTCGTCATCGAAGTTTACCTGCCATAATGGCGCAGACAGGTTTTGCACTTCTTGAGGTAACACGCTTAATAGCTGGGTCTCACCAATATCGCCAGTACCTGCGTATTGCCCTTTTGCTGCTTTACGAATAGCGCTTTCTTGCATGGTTTGCAAAGCTTCACCTGTTAATGCGCTGTAGCGATAGGCAATGTTGTCATCCACGACATGATAAACAGGAATAGCATTGAGCGAGCCCGGTTCTGCGAGGCCTACTTCATTTATGCGATGGGTGAGTGATAGCACCGCAGTGCTGCTGTGGTTACGCAAAATATCAGAAGGAGTAACGGAAGCGCTGTGCCATGATGTGGTTACCCTGTTCCTTAAATGGTTACCTCTTACTTCATCTATGGGTAACCAGGCCATAACCAAGCCGCTTAAAAACCATAGTCCTATTTGTACAAATAGTATTAAGCCTAGGTAGTTGTGCGCTTTGCGCATAAATTTCATCATCAGGTTTTTTGGTTTTATTATCAAAAGGCTATAACATCAGAAAACAATAACCGAGTAAACCGAAGAAGAGGGTGGTTTTGAATAAAGCATTAGTGCTGGTAGACGTACAAAATGTGTATTACACCTGCCGTCAGGCGTACAAACGCAACTTTAATTACAACCAGTTTTGGCGTGAACTTACCTACAACTTGGATATAGCCCATGCTTTCGCATACGCCATAGACAGGGGTGACAGCAAGCAGCGTGAATTTCAAAACATTCTTCGTGCTATTGGATTTGAAGTAAAGTTAAAGCCTTTCATTCAACGTGCTGACGGCTCGGCGAAAGGTGACTGGGATGTAGGTATAACAGTAGATGCACTTGAACACGCCGACGATGTTGATGAGATCATTTTGGTGTCGGGCGACGGCGATTTCGATATTCTTGTAAACGCCCTTAAAGCAAAAGGGAAAACCGTAACGGTGTACGGTGTTCCTGCATTAACGGCTGAAAGTATTCAAAAAGTGGCGTCTAAGTACGTGCCTATCGACGCCACGCTGTTGTTGTAGTTTTCAGCTTGTACTTTGTTCAAGGCTGAACTAATAACGCTGAGCCCCCAAAGCTCCACTAATGTGGCTCAGCTAACAGCCCTGTGCTGATAAGGCTGTACTAATATGGTTGTACTAGGCTCTTACCTCGTCCGCTTTTTTCAGATGCGGCTTCTACACCCTCTTTAGTACGCTTAATTAAATGTACATCACCAAAGCGACGGTTATCTATGGTATAGCCCATTGCTTTAAGCTCATTTACCGTTGCCTCTGTAAACCCGTCGTGCATACGAATGGTGTCTTTGGGCAATAGCTGGTGATGAAAACGTGGTGAGTTCACGGCTTCTTCAGCGCTCATATCGTAAAGCAGGGCATTCAATAGCGACTGAGTTACTGACGAAATAATGGTAGTGCCGCCAGGAGAGCCTGTTACCAGAACCACTTGGTCGTCTTTAGTGACCAGCGTTGGCGTCATAGACGACAGCATGCGCTTGTAAGGTTCAATAGCATTCGCCTCACCACCCACTGCGCCGAAGAAGTTAGGCACGCCAGGCTTAGCACTAAAATCGTCCATTTCATCATTCAACAAAAAGCCAGCACCAGTTACAACAACACCGCTACCAAAAGTAAGGTTGATGGTCGTTGTATTAGCAACAGCGTTACCCCATCTGTCCATAATAGAGAAGTGTGTTGTATCTTCGCTTTCTTTTAAACCAGGCTTAACGCTTGGGGTATCAGAAATACTGGTAGGCTGAATATCTGCTGCGCGTTGAGTAATATAGTTAGCGTCAGTGAGCGCGTTTACCGGAACACTAACAAAATCAGGATCGCCCATGTATTCAGCGCGATCGGCAAACACGCGCTTACCAATTTCTGACATAACGTGAATGTATTCAGTACTGTTTTGCGCTGGCAAATCGTGCGTTGCGTCATAGGCTTCTAGCATGCCGATCCACTGGGCAACGGCAACACCACCAGAGCTTGGAGGAGGTGCGGTCACCAGCTCATAACCTTGCCAGTTTAGGTGAAGAGGTTTGCGCCACACTGCTTTGTAAGCCAGTAAGTCTTCATAAGTAATAAGGCCGCCGTTTTGCTGCATAAAATCAACAATATGCTTTGCTACATCGCCTTTATAAAAGCCATCCTTTCCCTGTTGCTGAATCGCTTTAAGCGTTTTCGCTAGCTCTGGCTGTTTGAAGGTAGTGCCTGCTTTAGCGTGTGCAAAATACTCGCTAAAGTTGTTATTGATAGCTGCTTCTTTGGTACGCTCAATATAGTGATCAATGTTATTGGCCAGCTTCTCGTGAACCACAAAACCTTGCTCGGCCAAATCAACGGCTGGTGCGAGTAGACGCTCCCAATCCAATGTGCCGTATTTTTTATGCGCGGCCCACATACCAGCAACGGTACCAGGAATGCCAGACGCTTTAGCCCCAAACAAAGACTCGTACGGTTTTACGTCACCTTGCTCGTCAAGATACATATCGCGATGCGCATTTTCAGGTGCCATTTCACGGTAATCTAAAAAGTCGGTGTTATCTTCAAACTTTATTGTCATAAAGCCGCCACCGCCTACGTTGCCCGCCTCAGGTAGAGTAACAGCCAAGACAAACTGTGCCGTAATAGCAGCGTCAATTGCGTTACCACCTTCTTGGAGTACCTGCATTGCAGCATCGGCACTGTAGCTGTCAGGCATGGCAACGGCCTGTTGGCTAAGCCCTACTGTATTGTTGCTAGCACTATCAACAGGGGGATTTGGCGCATGGGAACATGCTGCCACTACTGAAATAAATGCCACTATTACCGAGATAAACCCGACGTTAGCTATCCGCTTTTTCATTACAAACTCCTTGTTACAGACATTGCTAAACCTTTGCGATTAGCAACTGACTTCCAGCAAGCTTTAATCAACGGCATTAACCAAGCATGATCAAGCTTGCTACAAAATAGGCAATAAGCGTAAGTGCGCCCGCAAATAGTGCGTAGGGAAACTGAGTTTTAACGTGCGTTAATACGTCAGTACCTGCTGCTAGCGAAGATACGGCAGTAGTGTCGGAAATAGGTGAACAGTGATCACCAAATATGCCGCCCCCCAAAATAGCGCCAATGACCAGTGAAGGGGGTAACCCTAAACTTTGAATCAACGGCACACCAATAGGAATTAGGATGGCGAATGTGCCCCATGACGTGCCTGTGGTAAACGACATGATCGCTCCGGCAATAAATAGCATGGGAACAATAAGCACTAAAGGAAGATACTCTCCCACTATGCCCGCGACAAACACGCCCGTTCCAAGCACCTTAAGGCTATTGCCTAAGGTTAACGACAGTAACACTATGGTTACTAGAGGAAGTAGTTCACCCATCCCTTTAAAACCAATTTCTACCGCTTCCTTGTGGGTAAAACGCTTGTGGATTAAGAGCAGACCATAGGCAATGGCAGTGGCAAGAGCCGTAGCGTAAAGTACAGATTTGCTCCCGCTGCCTTCAGACAATACGCCATTACCTGTCCAGAACATGAAGCCAACCATGCTTAATACCATTATTATTAGCGGTACCAACATAAAACGTGCCTTGGTGGCAGGTTCCGTAGTTTGGTTAACCTCTACATGCGTGAGTGCTTTTTCTTCCTCAGCCATGGGGCCATGCACTTTGTCAGCGGAAATAGTGTAGGCCACGATAAGTAAGGTGAAGATAGCGTAAAAGTTAAAAAATACGCTGCCCCATAAAATTGAGGCTGACGAAGCTGGTAGCTCGTATGCATCGAGCAGGCTGAGTATAAATGCCCCCCAGCCGTTCAATAAAATCAAAATACAAACGGGCGCGCTGGTGGAGTCGATGATGTAGGCTAAGCGCGCGCGGCTCATGCCGAAACGGTCAAACAGACCTCGGGCGAATATGCCGGCAGTGAGCACACTTAAGTTTGATTCTATGAATACAGCGATGCCAGTGAACATGGTCAAGCCGCCAACTTGTTTGCGACTCTTCGCTACCCCTTTGTTTACTAGAAAGTTGACCGTTGCCGTTACTCCGCCAGAGTCACGTATAAATGCGAGCAACGCACCCACTAGTACAGAGAAAATAAGCACCCGTGTATTGCCCGGACTCGCGGCGGTATCAACCACGCGCTCTATGGCATTAATGGGCGCCATATAGCTGCTAGCGATATCAGCATTTACCAAAATTAACGCTTCCGCGCACAAAACAGCCAGCGCTAATGCGAGTATGACTTCTTTTTTCCAAAAGACGACGGCAATAGCCACAAGAGGGGGGATGACTGACATCCAATCCATACTTCTTTCCAAACTTAAATTTATGTGTGCCTAGGACTTGTTGAGCTTTGATAAGTTACTACGCTCTACTTGCCCTATAGGTATGTCTATTTGCGTAAGAGAATGTGTGATTGCAGTTCAAAGTTGGCGAACATGCTTCTCTCATTTATGCTAGCGTACCGTATTGTGCTTCGTGTTACCAAGGATTAGATAAACATTGTTATTCCAGCAAGTTATTTGTAAAAAACGTGCTTCATTGATGGGCCTTAGCGCTATCTTGTCAGGCATACTCATTTTATTAAGTGCTTCACTGTTTACTGCTAGCGCAACCGCTCAATCTGTAAGTGCTAACGCTTCGAATAATCCTAAGCCCAGCGCTGATGCCGAAATAATTCGCGCTGTAAAAAACATGCTCGGGCAAAAAATCATTTTGGATTTTCGCTATTTCTGTGAAGACAATACGCCGTCTTCGCGCTGCCGTACGCCCATGACCGTAATTCCACCGTCACTTTTAAATGTGCTTAGTACGCACAACATCGGCGGTGTTATTTTGTTTTCAGAGAACATTCAAAATACCGAGCAGTTAATTACGCTCAATTACACCATGCAGCAGCATATGGTAAAAGCAGGTCGTCAGCCGTTATTTATTGCTGTCGATCAAGAAGGGGGCAGAGTAGCAAGGTTGCCTTCAGACATGCTCTCGCCGTTTGCGGGTAACATGGCCATTGGCGCCACTTTTCATCAGCGAGGCAGCGCATTTGCGCAAAGTGTGGCATCGCATATTGGCCAAACGCTTTTACCGCTGGGAATAAACACCAATTTTGCGCCGTCGGTTGATGTAAATAGCGAGCCGAAGAACCCCGTTATTAACGTACGCAGCTTTTCGGAAAATCCAGAGCAGGTAGCCGCACTCGGGCAGACATTTGTCAGTGCTATGCAAAGTACAGGTGTAATGAGTGCTATCAAACATTTTCCAGGCCATGGTGATACCCATGTAGATAGCCACAGTGGCTTGCCGCAAGTAATGCATAGCAAAGCGCAAGCTATGGCGGGTGACATCCTTCCTTTTGCGAATATCATTAATAGTGCAACGCCTCCTGCAATGGTAATGAGTGCACACATTCAGTACCCGTCTTTAGACGATACGACAATTATTGATAAGCATGGTAAGTCACAAATAGTTCCTGCTACTTTGTCGAAGAAGATACTAAGCAATTTGCTTCGCAACCAATTAGGATATCAAGGCCTTATCGTTACTGACGCGTTAGACATGGCAGGTATTACTCAGTTTTTCTCCCATGAAGAAGCATTAGTCAGTGCATTCAGCGCAGGTGCTGACATTGCGCTTATGCCGTTCACCATAAGAACCCAAGACGACATAAAAAAGTTCGCGTTACTTTTGGATAATGCAGCAAGTCGAATGCAGGAAAGCGCTTTCTTGAAAGCGTCTCATAATCGTATTATTAAGGCAAAACAGCGCTTTGCTTTGCAAAGTTTTATTTCCAAGCCCATGTCGTGGTGGCTCAATGAAGCGAAAGAAAGTGCTTCAATGAATAACCCTAACAGTTTGAAAAACAGAGGAATTCAAATTGAGAAAGCGCTTTCTAAATCGTCGGTGTCTGTACTCTTCGGGAAGGAGGAGTTGCCAATAACTTCAAATCGTTGGTTGGCGCTTATGCCAGACGCAGCAAGATGTTTAGCATTTGAAGCCGCGCTTACACGCGCACGTCCCAACTTCAACAATAAGACTCTGGAGTTTGCGTGTTTGCCGTTAACTGCGTTACCTAAAACCCAATTAGCAATGAATTTATTAAAACAAGCTGACGTGCTGGTGGTTGGTAATATTAGCCCGCTACATGCTAACTATGAATTAGGAGGAGTCGATTTACCTGAGCATGTGAAACGACGCGCAAGCGAGACTGAGGTGATGGCATTTAGCAAAAAAATAATGGTTGCTGCGAAAGCACAGAATAAAACCGTGGTCTTTACTCCACTGCGCATGCCATACAAAGCGCATGACGTGAAAGAGCTAGCCGATGTTGCTATTGCTACATTTAGTTATGCGGTGAACATTACACAGCAAAGTGATAAAGAAAATCAGCACGTTACGAGCTATAGTCTTAATGCATTGGTTGATGTATTACTTGGTAGCGCGCTTGCTGAGGGACGTTCACCTGTTTCGTTGAAATAGGTGGCCACGCGAAAGCAGAGACCAAAACCAAAGATATTGCCCATTTAAGTGCGAACAAAGAGCTAAGCCAAAAGTCATTTTAAAAGCCATTTCAAAAGCCATTTTAAAAGGAGTTATCGTGAATACAACAAATACATCAGGCGCTACGCAAACTTCATTAGTCGATACGGTATTAAGTGCGTTGTTCCCTTTTGTTCCGCTTCTTGTCGCTATTGTATTGGTAATAAGTGCGCTCATCGCACTGCACTACCTTCTGCTAGCCAAGCAGAGCCATCTTACTAGTGAGCAGAAGTTACCTCGCCAAGTTGGAATGTTGGTACTTACTATCATTGGCGCTGTTGTAATTGCAATGACGCTCCCTGTAAGTGAGAGTACTAGAAATCAGGTTATTGCACTTATCGGCGTACTTATATCAGGTGTGATTGCCTTTTCTTCTACCACCATGGTAGGGAATTTGATGGCGGGGATCGTACTTCGTGTAAATCGTCCGTTTAAAGTGGGTGACTTTATCAAGGTAGAAGGCTACAGCGGTCGCGTTACCGAAATGGGCTTGCTCGATGTGGAAATTCAGACTGAGAGCAGAGAGCTTATTGCCTTTGCCAATACGCTGATGGTGAATTCGCCCGTTTCTGTGACCAGAGCGTCTGGCGCAATTGTTAGTGTGGATATCAGCTTAGGTTACGATATTCATCACAGCATTATTGAAAAGCACTTACTTGTTGCAGCTGAAAATGCTCAGCTGTCAGAGCCATTTGTACAAGTAGTTGGGTTAGGCGACTTTTCAGTAAGTTATCGCATTTCAGGTCTACTAACCGAAGTAAAGAGTTTGCTGAGCGCGCGTTCAAGACTTCACAAAGCCGTACTCGACGCTTTGCATAATGCCGATATTGAAATTGTCTCTCCTAGCTTTATGAATCAACGCCCCCAACCTGACGGCTTGAAAATGATAGCTAAATCGCCTGGACACACTAAACAAGAAGAAGCATCTCCTGAAGACGTTATTTTTGACAAAGCTGAAGAGGCCGAGCAAAAAGAAAAAAGTAAAGAAACGCTGATGCAGACGATCGCCGATATTGATGCAAAAATAGCTGAGAGTGACGGCGAAAACAGAGATGAGCTTAAACATCAAAAAGCCACCGCTGAAGCTCAGCTCGCAGCTTTGGTAAAAACAAAAAATGAAGAAGGTTAGTTTTTACTAACTTTTTTAGATTCTGTTAGGTCTGGGGTTATGTGGGTGTGAGTATTTACTTACATGTTATTTGGTAAGTTTAGTATCGCTAACACTTCCTCCACATATACCTTGATATGATACCTCAAATTCTCAAAGCTAAAGGTGTTTATCTGTCGATCAATCCGTGTCGTCGTAAAGCAAATAGGTCTTTCGTTTTTCTCTAAATTTATTTAAATCTTTCTGCCAACTTTGGCGAATTTCTGCAGGCGTTTTACCGGCTTGAATTTGATATCGTAGTGCATCAGTGCCCGCTAATTTGTCGAAGAAATCTGGGCGAGTAAAGAAGGTTTCTTCAGAGGCATCACTGGCGCTGATCATCTTGTTATATTCAGAAAAACGAGAATAGGCATCTATCAATGTAGCGATATCTAAGCCACTAATTGGTGAGCGCTTGTGAGTTGTTTGCTTAGAGTCAGAGCCTTCAAAGATCGTTGGATCAGCATAAGAAAAGACATGTGCACTTAGCAGAGTATTTTCATGTTTAGGGTGGGGCGCTGCGCTATTTGCATTTACCGGTATCTCGGTTTTACCAAATTCAACAAACGGGTGGCCAATAAGTTGGAAGGGAAAGTCAGTGCCGCGACCTATACTCACGTCGGTGCCCTCAAAAAAGCACAGCGTTGGGTAAAGGAGTATCGATAAATCGTTTGGCAGATTAGGGCTAGGGGCTACGGGCAATGAATAATGTGCAGTGCGTTGATAATCCTGCACTGGGACAACGGTAAGCTTAGCGTTGTCATAACTGCTCACGTCAATATCTAACCACTGTTCCCCCACAATCATTTGAGCAAGTTCGCCCAAGGTCATACCGTGTAAGACGGGAATAGGATGCATGCCAATGAACGACGAAAATTCAGATTGAAGTACTGGGCCGTCAACATAACGGCCGTTAGGATTTGGCCTATCTAACACGATAACGTCGATATTACGCGCAAAGGCCGCCTCCAACACATAGTGCAAGGTGCTTAAATAGGTATAAAAGCGTACGCCTACATCCTGAATATCGAAAACAATCACATCGATGCCATCCAACATGTCGGGGGTAGGCTTTTTGGTTGCGCCGTAAAGGGAGTGAATAGGTATACCGGTTTTAGCATCAATATTGCTATCTACCTTTTCGCCCGCGCCTTTGTCTCCTCTAAATCCGTGCTCCGGCGACATAATACTTACAACATTAACACTGCGTTGAAGAAGGGCATCAAGCAGATGCTGATTGCGCTGGCTTGTCTTTATCTTATTTTTTTGTGCAGCCAAGCTGTTGCTCGATTCGCGCTCTTCAGGCTCAACCGTGCTAGAAGGCAATGCGCTGTGGCTCGAAACCAACGCGCTTTGGTTTACCACCAAACTAACCCGTTTACCTGCTAGCAAGGGCAGGTATTTCGAATAGCGTTCAGCGCCTACAGTAAACGGCTTAGTGCTTGATACAGGCTGCTTTTCTAATAATGTAGGATGCTTCGCGTTGCCATCTGTATCGCTTGTATATACATGTGTAGATAAGCTTTGCTGTGCACAGCCGTTAAGCGATAAGCTAATTAGTGCTAGAGAAACTACTGCAATGAATGCGCTCGACGTTAGGCGTCTAAAAACCTTGTTCAATGTGACCGAAGTTAAAACTTTCATAGCATTAGGCTACCGTGGTTATTCGCTTTTATTCACGGCGGAACGTAAATACCCACCGCTAGCATCTAATTGAGCGGCGGCCTGCTCGGCAGATTGCCCCGTTAATACCATTAAAATAGCAACTTTAGCTTTGTTATTACACGCACTAAGCGCAGCTAAAGCAGCATTTTCACTGCAGTCCGTAGCCTGCATAACAATGCGAAGCGCACGGGCTTTTAGTTTTTCGTTAGTGGCATTCACATCTACCATTAAGTTTTGATAGGTTTTCCCCAGCTTAATCATTGTGCTGGTGCTAATCATATTAAGAATTAGCTTTTGCGCCGTACCCGACTTCATGCGCGTACTGCCAGTAAGTGCCTCAGGGCCAACAACTGGGCATATAGCTACATCAGCATGGGTAAAAATAGCGGCGTTAGGGCTACATGCAATAGCGCCGGTAAAGCAGCCAAGCGAACGGGCATATTCAAGTGCGCCACTTACATAGGGTGTACGACCGCTTGCCGAAATACCAATAACGGTGTCGTTGTGGTTTAAGGACAGCGCTACAAGATCAGCACGCCCCGCGTCGACGTCATCTTCTGCACCTTCTACGGCGTGCTGAATGGCTTTTTCACCGCCAGCTATCACGCCAACAACCAGTTCATCAGGCACGCTAAACGTGGGGCGGCACTCTACCGCATCAAGTATGCCCAGCCTGCCGCTGGTCCCCGCGCCTATATAAATAAGCCTGCCACCATTTTTAATGCTAATGGTTGCAGCATCCACCGCTTTTCCAATTTGCGGAATTTGCGAGGTAACTGCGTTTGCCACTTTCGCGTCTTCGTTGTTAATGCGGGCAAGAATCCCTTCCGTGCTTAGCGTGTCTATATCGAGGGTGTCTGGGTTTCTGCCTTCGGACACAATTTTATTCAGTGACTGGGCTAATTCGTTAACGGTGGGTTTATTACCTGCCGCTTCATTGTCAGTACTGACTGTATTTTTAATACTGGCGTTGGCGGATGATTCTGAAGTAGAAGAATTGTGCGAAGACATTAAAAACCTTGGGGCAACGAAATTGTGATAATGAGCTAGCGCAAAGCATAACGGTATTTTATGCCATAAGAAACCTTGCGTTAGATGGTACGTTTTTCATTATTAATCCTGCGCAGCTAATACGTTTCTCGTGGTACACTTTGGCTTTCGATATTCTTTCTCATTAAACATTTAAGGAACGTGTTTTTCTGTGAGCCGACAAACGCAAGCTATCATTCATGCTGATGCCCTTTTACATAATTTTAAAGCCCTTGCTGCTTTGGCGCCCTCAAGTCAGTCTATGGCGGTAGTAAAGGCCGACGCTTATGGTCATGGAGCTGTAAATGTAGCGCGCATTCTTCAGCATGTTTCTTCGCGTTTTGCCGTAGCAATAATTGAAGAAGCCATTGCGCTTCGCGACGCGGGAATTTCTGCGCCTATTGTGGTGTTAGAAGGGGCACATCAGGCAAAAGAGTGCCAAATGGCGTTTCAGCATAACTGTATATTAGTTATGCACTGTGAAGAACAGCTTACGTGGTTAGAAAGCTGCCCCGAACAGCAGCGCCCGCATATTTGGCTTAAAGTGGATAGCGGAATGCACCGGTTGGGATTTGCCCTTTCCGATATCGAAGGGATTACTGCTAAGTACAATCATTTACTTAGCGAGCAAACGGTTATTGCTACGCACTTTGCGTGCGCTGACGATGTAGATAATAACTTTACCAACACGCAAATCGATGCGTTCAATCAAGTAGCGAGTAAATTGGACTTGCCAACCAGCGTGGCTAATTCTCCCGCCACGGTAAACTGGCCTGCAAGTCGAAATGCTTGGAACCGTTTAGGTGTGGGGGTTTATGGCGGTGCCGTTTCTACCTCACAAAATCTCGACATTGAAATCTACCCTGCCATGACACTTCGCTCCAGTGTATTAGCGGTACGAACCATACCGGCAGGCGAGGGAATTGGTTATGGTCAAACCTGGGTAGCAAGTAAGCCCAGCAAAATTGCAACCGTTGGCATTGGTTATGCCGATGGCTATCCAAGACACTGCAAAAACGGTACGCCGGTAATGATTAGAGGTAAACGCGCCTATTTAGCTGGCCGCGTTTCTATGGACATGATCACAATCGATGTAACTCATATCGACAACGTCGCGGTGGGCGATGAAGTTGAACTCTGGGGGCAGAATGTGCCAATTCAGGAAGTTGCGGCTAATGCTGACACTATCGACTACGAATTAATGACCCGCGTTTCTCAACGGGTGCCGCGCATTGTAAAATACCTTTAACTTTCAAAGCAGTGCCAATTTGGCCAATCTTTATATAAGTTTTAATAAAGCACTATTCATTAAAAGAATGAGACTTTTACCCCCATTTTGAGCCTATACTGTATCGGCTTGGTTGCGGGATTGCGGTGAATGTTTCGCCTCCAACTGTGCTGAGCAACAACTCATAAGTGAGGTTTGTATGCGTACTTCGTTTTCTCGTCCAAGAGTGAACCGTGGAGTAGTAAGTCGACCGTCAAGACCTGTTCAGAAGAAGCAATAGGTTTGTTGTAGGCGTCTAGGAATACAAATAAAAGATACAAGAAAGCCCGGTTAGGTTGTGCCTAACCGGGCTTTTTATTTGTTGCCCTAATCATCGCTGCTGTCTCTTTTTGAGGGGAGTAACAGCGAAAATTTATGACCGAATGACAAAGACTGGCTGAATAAATTTAGCCGTTTTGTGCGCGAAGCTCGCTGTCTAAGCACTGTTCTAGACTGTTTTCAGCACGTTTTTCCATGTGATTGGTATCGGCGTTGTTTGACTCAGCGTTTGCCTTTTTTGATTCAGATTCGCCTTGCACTGGGAAGTAACGCTCTGGTCTATGGTTAAGCGAAATAACCATGTTCAAACAAAATGCGGCTAAAATTGAAATCAGCACTAAAGGCCAAGCGATGAAAAACAGAGCACTAAGTAATATACAGCTATCTACGGTTAGCTGGAATGTACCGGCTCTAATATTGAAACGCTGTTGTAAATAGAACGCCATAATACCAACGCCACCAAGGCTTGAGCTATGACGAAACATCATCAGCATACCTACACCAATTAAAATACCGCCAAATACCGCCGCGAAAAATGGATTTACGTGGCTAATATCCACAAACGCTGGAATTTGCTCGGTTAGTACAGAAACCGTGGTGACGGATATGAAGGTGTTAATGGTGAAACGCTTGCTAATTTGCGTCCAAGCTAGGGTGTAAAACGGTAAGTTAATCAGAAAGAATAGCAAGCCGAAGTCCATATCTACGGCATAAGTACCTAATAGCGCTAAGCCTGCCGCGCCACCTACCATTAAGTCTTGAGACTGAAATAAATATACGCCAAAAGCAACAAACAAGCCGGCGCTTATCAGGGCGAAAACATCCTCGATGACACTGTGTTTTGTTTTTTGCATAAGAAAAAGTTTGCGTTAAGAAGACACAGCGTAATTATACGTTTACAACACAGTAGGTTACAGCCAGATGAAAAGTTAACTCGGTGCGATAAATGGCGGAAGGTAAGTTTGCCTTTACGACTTTTAGCGCACCGGTGAATAGGGTGTTGCGTCGATGTAAACGTTGCACCAAGCTGGTTCACATAAAACGCAAAAAGTAGAGGAAGCTGCTAGGGAGTTTGATTACTCAACAATAGAGAATACAACGGTATCTTGCTTATTAAACTCTACACTGCATTTCATAATACCTAAGTGTAGAGGGCTATATGCTTCAATTTTGCTGCCATTTGCAACAAACTCTGTATCCCACAACAATAAGTTTGCAGTATCTAGCTGGCGTTCGACACTTTTTTTCGATACGCCAGGCGTAAAATTATCGCAGAGAATTATGACTTCGCGCCTTGCTTCTATCCAATAAAACGTCGTAGTGATCAACAGTGCTATTGCCGCTATTGCAACAACATCAGCAATAATGGAACGCTTCATGGCCTGCACGTGCTACTTCTCCTCTACTTCCTTACACTATTCATTTAAAACCTTGCCGCAAAAAATATCGCAACGACAAGGCGCACTTATATAAAGTGCAATTAGGTGGTTTGGATCAAATCCCACTTATTGCCAAACTTATCTCTAAAGATGGCTACCGTACCATACACTTCTTCCCTAGGGGTTTCTAAAAATGCCACCCCTTTGCTTTGCATGGCATTGAAGTCGCGCCAGAAGTCGTCAGTATTCAAAATTAAAAATACTTTATCGGCGGCTTGGCTGCCAATGAGTGCCATTTCTGTGTCATTTTTTGCTCGCGCCAACAACAAGCTCGTAGCACTGTGTGGTGGGGTTACCAGAACAAAACGCGAGTTTTCGCCGGTTACTTTGTCTTCGGTTAAGGTAAAGTTTAAAACCGTGGTGAAGTATTCAACGGCACTGTCGTAGTCGTCTACAAAAAAAGTAATGGCCGAGAGGTTTTGCGTCATAAATCAGGATCACTTTGAAAGTTAAGCTAAGTTAGCGGCGCATACTACCTAAAAGCTAACTGTGCTGAAATGCGGGTTGTCAGTTATTGCATGAAGTTGAGCGATTTCATTAAGCGCAATATTTTGCTTGGTTTTGTCGATGGACATTTGAATACACTCTGTGGCCACGTCGTTGCGTTTATCTATAACTGTGGTCAATGCTTTACCGTTTATCGTATTCCCGTCTTTTAATACCACGCTCACTTCAAGCCCATACATGCAGGCAATTTCGATGTAGTCGTAAAGCTGGCACGCTATGTTCACATATTCCCCTATTCGCTGTTCAAGTGGCGACCAATTAGTAGAGTAGACCTGACGTTCACAGCAAAACTTTCCGCATCTACCGCGCATACATAGCGCTTCACTTCACAGAAGTCTGACCTTAACAAATGATCTTTTTTTAAGGCTTGCTCAGTATTGTTAGTACTGAAGGATTTATTTTGGTGCGCGATACACCGAAGCGCTTGAACGCCCCTCTTGTTTCTTAGAGGCATTTTTTAGCAAAGGGTTCCCGCCAAAAATTCAATACAGGAACAGTAATGAACAAGCTACTATCCGCATTTTCTTTAGTTTCAATAGCCTCGTGCACCTCAAGCTTCGCAAATGCCGACGAACTTCCCTTTAATTTAAGCGGTCATGTTAGGGTTAACTACGGGCATCAAGACTGGCAAATTCCCGAGTTTAGAGATGGTTTCGAATTTGAATCATTCAAACTTGGCGTGTCGGGTGAGTCAGATCAATTTAGCTATAAAGCCGAATATCGATGGTACGAAAACACCGACTTCGACACAGTAAGGTTCGCCGACCTGACTTATCATTTCGATGAGCAAACCGAGATTACAGCAGGTATAACCCAAACACCGTTTGGTTTGCAGCCCTTTGCCAGTAACAACTTTTGGTTCTCGGTAAATTATTATCTTGGCTTCGAAGATGATTACGATGCTGGGGTGAAAATAAACCACGATTGGGGTAACTGGGATTTTCAAGCCGCCTATTTTATGAACGACGAGTACAACGATGCCGCTGAGTTTGGGCGCTATTCGTTCGACGTGGCGGACGACGGTGAATATCGAAATAAAGAAGACGGCCAATACAATTTACGTGCTAACTACACAGCAAACTTTATTCGCGGAGGCACTACCGATATTGGCGTGTCTTACCAATACGGCAACATCTTAAACCTGGATACCCTGGACGATGGTGATATGAATGCCTATGCCGTGCATATGCGCCATACCCAAGGCGACCTAAAAGTCGAACTGCAGTATATCGATTATGAATACGATTTGGCTGCACCAGAAGGGCAAGCAGACGATCGCATAGCACTATCCTCTTTCACCTTCCCGTTCTTAGCCGCGGCCAACGGTAAAACCTATTCAGCAAACCTTGTGTACTCTGTGCCTTATAAGTTTACTCACATAGAATCACTTACTTGTTACTCAGAGTACAGCGTGGCAAAAGGTGAAGGAAGTGAAGGGAAAAACTCGTCGCAGTGGATAAATGGCTGTAGCTTTGGCTGGGATAAATTGTTTGTATATGTAGATAGTATCCAAGGCAAAAACATGTGGTTCTCAGGCGGCCCGGGCGTGGGACTCGACTTAGGTGGTAGACAAGAAACTACCCACCGCCTGAACATAAACCTTGGTATTTACTTCTAATCACTAACAGGACTTTGACATGCGATTACTATTAATAGCGACATTTATACTAGCGCTAGTTCCAATGCAAAGTTTTGCCCATGCGTGGATGAAACTGCGAATAGCGACCACAGAGTATGCCCCTTATACGTCAACTGATATGCAGCACGACGGTTATATCAATCACATTATCGCTGATGCGTTTTTAGAAACGGGCGTTGTGGTTGAGTTTGTCTCTTTACCCTGGGAAGAAGCGCTTGAAGCAACGCTAAAAGGCGAATACGATGCCATTTCATACGGCAATTTTGTGCGCGCCCGGGAAAGTGAGTTTTTCCACAGTAACCCTATTAGTGCGGAAAGCTTGGTGTTTTATGTTAATGCTGAAAAGGGCCCTGATACTTGGGCTGAATTAAGCGACTTAAAAGACCTAAAGATGGGCGTAACAGAAGGGTATTTATACAACGATGAACTTGCCGCTTACATTAAAAGCAGCAGTAATGTTGTGGAAAGTACCACAGACAAAGACAATTTACAGGCGCTGATTGACGGTAAAATTGACGTTTTTCCCATTGATGAGTTAACAGGATGGTACTTGCTTCAGCGTGATTTCGATAGTGGCGACCGCAGAGATGTGATGCCCATTAAGCCGTTTATCTCAACTGTAACCACGCATCTGTTAGTGCCTAAAGGCGAAAGTGACAGTCAGCTTATTCTGTTGCTATTTAATAAAGGGTTAGAAGAGTTAACGCTGGACGGAAAACTGACCCGCTTTAAACGCCTTCTAAAAGAAGGCTACTATCAGCATCCGCAGAAAAAAGTGAATTTTGACAGACGTTAGCTGGCGTTTCAGGCCTAAGGGGCTATATAAAAGCCCCGCTGGCTAAACGCCAAAGGCATAGTAAATTAAACTAAAAGGGCAGTGCGATAACAAAAATAATCTATATACTTCAGTGCACATAATACTGATGTAATGGTTATTTCCTAATGCGCAGCCCTTTATTTGTGCGACTTTACGGGCGTGGTCGTTTTCGCTCGCTGTTGAGCACATGCCTTCTGCTAATACTCGTTGTTATTTGCCCGCTAGCCAATGCGTCGAGTGATGAAATAGCCTTTGATGTCTCTGGCTCGTTTAGAGTGCGCTACGAGTCGTTGAATAACCCTATATTTCCAACATCATCAGCTGCACGAGAACAAAGTAATCAGCGTCTTTCAACACGCTTTATCGTGAATTCTACGGTAAGTTATCAAAACCTCGCGGCAACGATCGAAATACGTGACTCGCGAGTATTTCTTGACGAAAACGATCCAACGCTAACGGCCAATCAGGTTAATACACTGGAGCCTACACAGTTTTTTATCACCTACAAACCTGAACGAGTATCTGACTTATACGAAGTGTCTGCGGTAAAGGTAGGGCGTATGGAGCTCGACTACGGCAGTCGCAGGCTATTGGCCAAAACAGCCTATCGCAATGCCACCAATAGCTATGATGGAATTGTGGTGGAAGCAAGAGTTGCAGATTGGCAAGTACACGGGGTGTACGTGCTGCCGGTATCTCGCTTTCCTACTGACAGTGAAAGTCTGGATGGGAACGAACGCGCGTTCGACAAAAGCTTTAGCGAACGAAAATTCTTTGGTGTGTACGCTGCGTCAAAAGACAACAACGTCAAGCTGCAAAGCTACTGGTTAAAAGAAGACGATAGTGAAGTGCTTGCCACCAAAAACCGTGATCTGTACACATTGAGTGTGGACTATACCCAGCCTTTCAATAATGGCCTGATAACAAATATAGAGGTGGTGGGGCAAACGGGAACTTCTTATCAAACCGCATCTGCTAACGATACAGACGAGAAAGACGTTCGTGCATATATGCTATTTGGTTATGTCGGGAAACAGATTACAGACAACACCTTTCTTAGAGCTGAAGTTGACTATATCAGTGGCGACAACGACACAAGCGATGACACAATCTCTGACTTTGATACCTTATACGGCGTGCGACGTTTTGATTTCGGACCTACTGATGTATATCAGGCTATGCCACGTAGAAACCTAAAAGCAGTGGGGCTTCGAAGCGTGTCTAAGCCAGCAAAAGCGCACAACATTATGCTTGGTTACAAAGCCATGTGGTACCAAAAAGCACCTCAAGACGTGGACAGTTTCATTGGTCATCAAGTGGAAGCTCGCTGGCGTTATCAAGTGCGACCCGAGTTGCGATTAGTGCTAGGTGGAGCCTACCTCAAAAAAGGAGAGGGTTTTGCGCGTGGAGATTACAGCGACAACAGCGCCTTTTTATTCACTGGCGCTTTGTATACCTTTTAAAATCTCCGGCTAAATAGCCCGCGTAAACTGGGTACAGCTGCTTACACTACAAGCCTTGCAGATGAGCGCGTACTCTCTTTTCTGTTTATTATATTACTGATATGGTTAACGGCTATTTTGAAATGCCCATTTAGAGGTTGCCTTGTCGTATTCAGCTGAAACATCGTTTTTTGCCCGTTGTATTGCACTATTAAAATTACTCGGCCCGGGTGTGCTTATGGCAACAGCGGCGGTAGGCGGTAGTCACTTAGTAGCATCAACTCAAGCGGGGGCGAAGTTTGGTTGGCAGTTAGCGCTGCTTATATTGGTAGTTAACTTACTCAAATACCCATTCTTCAGAGCGGGCGTTAGCTACACCATCAGTACCAAACAAACCCTTCAGCAAGGGTACTTGGGAATGGGACGACGATATTTGGCCATTGCCTTGGGTTTGAATACCATTGCGTCGGTGGTAAATGCTGCAGCGCTGTTGTTGTTTGCTGCAAGCTTATTGTCGTATTTTATTCCTTTCGATATCGCCATAACGTTGTCCGCTTCAGTGGTTTTGGCACTTATTTTAATCATTCTACTCGCTGGCCATTTTGAAGGATTGGACAATATCGCCAAAGGCATAATGGGTGTGCTTGTGGTGGCGACAGTCGCCGTATTCGTGGTGGCACTAAGCAATTATTCTGCTTCACCAGCACCTGCCGTGGCACCGCCTTCGCCTTGGACGCTCGCTACATTAGGCTTTTTAGTAGTCACAATGGGGTGGATGCCTGCGCCTATTGAAATATCGTCCATTACTTCACTTTGGTTAAAGCGCCAGTGCAAAGGGCAAGCCGTAACGCCAAAGTCGGCCCTTTTCGATTTTAATTTAGGTTATGCAGTGACGGTGCTACTCGCATTGTTGTTTTTGGGCTTAGGTGCATTAATTTTGTATGGCAGCGGTACAGAGCTAAGTACCAGCGGTATCGGCTTTTCCCATCAGCTAATTAGTATGTACTCATCAACCATTGGACAGTGGGCGCATTGGCTTATCGCACTGGTTGCATTTTTGTGCATATTTGGTTCGGCGCTAACCGTTTACGATGGTTATGCGAGGGTGGTTGCCGAAGCAATAGCGCTTCTTTTTAACAAAGACAAAAACGCACGAAATACGCTGGTAGCGCCGGTGTTACTGTTTATGGCAGTGGCGAGTTTTATCATTGTGTTGTTCTTTAAATCTGCGCTATTGGCAATGTTAGGCTTTGCGATGACGCTGGCTTTTGTTACTACTCCAATGTTTGCTTGGCTTAACCATAAGCTTGTGGCACAAACTAAGCTTCATCAAGACGCGGCACCAAACATAATAGTAAAGCTGCTTAGCTATTTAGGCCTAATCTATCTATTTGGGTTTCTAATGGTGTTTATATGGTGGAAGTGGTTTAGCTAGTCACTTCCTACCGGAACGAGAGCGCAAAGCACTTTAGGTGCTTCGCAAGTTTCACCTTAGTAAATTAGTTTAATTACGCGCACTTGTGCGAGCCCCAGCGCAATACTCATCTATACTGTAGATGACATCGTTTGAGGAGTTCGCAGCTTGGTGCGTGGCAAAAAACTATTTCCTTCAACCCTTTTATTATGGGGTAAGCGTATCATGCTGCTTTCGCTTATGAGTGCGGCAATGTGGGGCTGTTCAAAAGAGCCGCAGCAAACTATCCACTGGCACAATGCTTACGACATTGAGCGCGAACTTCATCTTTTGGGGCAGCAAGAAGACCCTCGCGAAATCTACAAAAGGCTTCAAGGTATTAAGCAACAAGCTTCGCTACAGCTTTCTCAAATGCGTGAAGCAGGTAATCAGGACACGCTATTTAGGGAATGGTTGGAGTCGCTACGCATTAGCTTATCGTTAGCCCCCTTGTACGGCGATACCATTGAAACGTGTAGCGTGTGGCAAGGCGCCATGGAAGACGCTTGGGGAGTGGGAATAGTGCAGTTTAATGAACGAGCCAAACTCGTGTGGCGGGTAATGGTGGCTACCTGCAACGCACGAGTTCGCTCGGTATAGTACTAGGTTTTACTTAGTATAAACGGGGCGAGCCGCTGTTAGCGTTGCCACCTTATCTATCACTTGCTGTACTACTGCATTGTCTTCTGGTGCTGTTAACACATCACAAATCCAATGGGCTAATTGAACACAGTCTTCTTCACTAAAATTGCGTGAAGTGACCGCAGGTGTGCCAATTCGAATACCACTTGTAACGAATGGTGACTGCGGGTCGTTGGGTACTGTGTTCTTATTTACCGTTATATTCACGCTATTTAATATCGCGTCGGCTTCTTTCCCCGTCATTCCTTTACTTACAAGACTTAGCAGGAACATGTGGTTGTCGGTTCCATTAGATACTACGTCAAAGCCACGCTTCATAAACACATCAGCCATAGCTTGTGCATTAATGACTACCTGCTTTTGATAAGCGCGGAACTCTGCTGTCATGGCTTCTTTAAGCGCTACCGCTTTTGCAGCAATAACGTGCATAAGTGGGCCGCCCTGAATGCCAGGGAAAATTAATGAATTGAATTTCTTTTCAAGCTCGGGGTTTGACTTACACATAATAAGCCCGCCACGAGGGCCACGCAGTGTTTTATGGGTAGTAGTAGTAACCACGTGAGCCGCGTTAATTGGCGAGGGATAAACACCGGCCGCAACAAGTCCTGCAACATGTGCCATATCTACGAGTAAATACGCGCCCACGCTATCAGCGATGTCTCTAAACTTCTGCCAGTCGACCACGCGAGAGTAAGCGGAAAAGCCCGCTACAATCATTTTTGGTTTGTGCTCTTTAGCCAAGGCTTCTACTTGGTCATAGTCAATTTCACCAGTTTCTGTGTTCAAGCCATACTGAATCGCGTTGTATAGTTTTCCCGAGAAGTTAGGCTTTGCACCGTGTGTCAGGTGCCCACCGTGATCAAGGCTCAACCCAAGTATGGTATCGCCAGGGTTTAACAACGCCATAAAGACTGCGGTATTCGCTTGAGAGCCAGAGTGAGGCTGCACATTCACATAATCTGCCTCAAACAGCGCTTTAGCTCTGTCGATGGCAAGCTGTTCTACTTTGTCCACCGCCTCGCAGCCACCGTAATAGCGCTTGCCCGGATAGCCTTCGGCATACTTATTAGTTAGCTGACTACCTTGCGCCTGCATAACGGCTTTACTGGTGTAGTTTTCCGATGCAATCAGTTCAATGTGATGTTCTTGGCGTTCGTTTTCTTGCGCAATAAATGCTGCGATATCTGGGTCTTGTTCGTGAAGGTGCTGGTTAAGTGGGTTCATGCTGGCTCCTAAATGTCATTATTTTGTATCTGATACTAGGAGTGTAAAAAGAATAAATAAAATTAATAAAAAATATGGCATTATAACTTTATTAAATGGCCTTGTGAGCAAGTTTGGCATCAGTAAGGCAAAACAGCAGGCAAAGCTAATAGAGAGGTGTACAGCAAAGTAATGAAAAACTTATCGATAGATTTTCTGCGTTCGTTCGTGCTTATTGCACAGACGGGTAGCTACACACAATGTGCGGAGCAGCTTCAGCGCACACAGCCTGCCATTAGCTTACAGATAAAAAAACTAGAAGAAATGATTGGGGAAAAGCTATTTTCCCGCGACAAAAACCGCTTGGCACTGACTGGCGCTGGTAGTCGCTTATTGTCGTATGGTGAAAAGATAGTGGCTCTTAACGATCAGGCTATGGCCGAATTCGGCAAGCCGCAGGTTACGGGAAATATTCGGTTAGGCATTCCCAGCGAATTTAGTACAACGCTTATGCCTAAAATTATTCGACGGTTCACGCAAACCTATCCGGAAATATCGCTAGAGGTGCATTGTGCGCTAAGTAAAGACTTAATTAGTGAGCCGCTTAAAAGCCAGTTCGATTTAATTCTTTCGCTACAAGAAACACCTGATCCTCAGCAAGACGGCTACATCATTTCAGATCAATTGGTATGGGTGGGGAGTCAGCGCTTTGTAAATAGCGTGCCTGCTAAACTGCCTATTATTGCTGCACCGTCGCCGTGTATTTACCGCAAGCGAGCAACCAATCTTTTATCGGCCATCAAAAAACCGTGGCAGGTGGTGTACACCATTGCTGACTTAAACGGCATACAAACGGCCATTAACGAAGGGCTGGGCATAACCGTTCTTGCAAAAAGTTCGGTGCCGTCTGGGCTACACGTTTTATCTAATTCAGAAAGTTTACCCGAGCTTGGGCATGTGGGTGTTTGTTTAGTTAACCCTCAGAAAGTGTCATCGAAAGCGATTAGCTTGCTTACTGAAACCATTACCAACGAAGTCGCAAACTTTTAACAGGAAATAGCAGGGGATAGCTAGCGCGCTTGCTAAACAACAAGGCAAGCGCGCCGAGAGGAGTAACAGCTTTTCAATAAATGCCGTCTATGCCTTTTTAACAAATTGTGCAGTTAGCATCATTTCGCCAGCACCATCTACTTTACAATCTAGCTGGTGGTCTTTGGCATCTTTCACATGACGGATAACGGCTTTGGTACCAATTTTAAGTACCAATGAACTGCCTTTTACCTTCAAATCTTTTGCTAACGTAATTTTGTCGCCGGCTACTAACGGTGTTCCGTTGAAGTCTTTTGCTGAGACTTCCTCTTCTACCTCGTTCGGGTTCCACTCGTGTCCACATTCAGGGCAAATAAGTAGAGGCTGATCTTCGTATACATATTCTGATTGGCAATGCGGGCAAGGAGGTAACGACATGTGGAATTCTCTTAAAGTACTAAATTAAAGCGCTCGGGTCATAAAGTGGCTGTTGGGATCGATTGAGTAACTGCCAAATGGACCGCAATCAACAAAGCCAAACTTTTTGTATAGGGTTCTGGCCGCTAAAAAGTAGTCTTGCGTTCCCGTTTCTAAACTTACCGAACTAAACCCCTTCATTTTCGCATGTTCTAGGGCAAAAAGTAATAACTGAGACGCTACACCGCAACCTCTGAACGGTTTGGCGGTGCGCATAGATTTTAGCTCGGCGCTATGTGTATCAAGGGTTTTAATAGCGACGCAGCCCGCAAGTTGTTGCTGCTTCCAGCCACTAAAAAAAGTAATGTTCGAAGCTTTTAGTGCTTCAACATCTAATGCATGTACGCTCTCGGGTGGTGATGTAGCATACATATCAGACAAATGCTCTTCTAAAAGCGCTAGCACTTCTCCTCCGGTGAGGTCATCAATAATAATCTTCATGTGCTTTGGCCTTTAGGTATATTCTGAATAGACGGCGGTACAAGCCTGTTTGTTAAGTGCTTAAGGGTTTTGTCATGTTATAAAAGCGGTCGTCTTCACTTTTTATGACAAATCCTACTTTTTTATAAAGCGAAACGGCAGGGCTAACTTTGAATACTCGTAAGTCAAGCGAGTTAGTATTGGCCCCTAACGCTAGTCTTTCTGCTTCTTCAATGGCAGCACTACCTATGCCTTTGTTCTGTGCGCTGGGTATGACCTGAAGGTCGCGCAATATACAGGTATTACCGTCGTATTGAAGGCGCATAACCCCCACCGTTTCGCTGTCTACTTGAATGTCGTAATTAATGAGCTCTGCGGTAACCCCAAGCACTTTTTCGGCGTCCCAATCAGGCGCAAACTGAGCGTAATAATCGCGCATGTTATTAAAGGTAAACTCAGCAGCCCTTGGTAGGTTCGTACTTGGAATAAAGGTAATCTTCATCGCGTTTTCTTCGATATTTATTGCAAGCAAGACTCTTATCCGTGACTTCTTGGTGCGAACATAATTATCGCCATACCAATCAAAGCGACAAAGGTGCCCACCAAGTCCCATAACGTTGGCTTCACTCCATCAATAAGCCAAAGCCACATAATAGCCATGAAAATGTAAACACCACCGTAAGCCGCGTATACGCGCCCGGCAGCGGTCGGGTGCAGTGATAACAGCCAAGCAAAAAGCGCGAGCGATATAGCCGCTGGTACTAACAACCATATGGACTTATCTTCTTTCAACCATAAGTAGGGCAGATAGCACCCAACAATTTCAGCAAGTGCAGTAATAACAAACAAACCAATGGTTTTTAATTCCAACGGGCAGACCTCTTTTGAAATACTGATGGTGAGCAAACAATGCCCTTTGAAAAGGGCATTAGAGCGCTACTCGCACGCCATGCTAGGAAACTATCTTTCACTAGTTATCGTCGCTTTCAGAGCTAAACAAACCTCTAAAAAGCGCGGTAAGTGCTCCAGACACCGTATCTTCTATAGCATCGTTTTTATGGTCACGCTTTTTGCTGTATCGGTTAGCAGATTCTTCTCGCTGTCTTTTTTCAGCACTGGCACTAGCCCCATCAAGAAAGTCTCTTGCAGCCCTATCAGAAGTTGAAGCGCACCCTGTTGAGATTACGCATATTGACAAGATTACTATCAATTTAATCTTCATGTTATCTAAATTCCTATCACCGTATAACGTCTAATAAAGGGCATATTAAAGTGGAGCGTAACAACGAATCGTTATGTACTTTGCTTGCTCATACCTCTAATTGCAAAGAAGTAATAGATTAAAAAACCCAACCACGAAAAGAAAAGGGAAATGGCCCCCCATGCTAACTTGTGTATGCCTCTAGCTTTTTTGGATGTTAAGGCAATTAACGCTGGTAGAAGTGTAAGGCTGAAAAGCACGATAAAAATAATGATTTGCCAAAAACTCATATTAAAAGAACTCCTTATCTTTTGGTTTTTAATTACAAGGGCTGCACCAAGTTCACCGAATGTAGACATCTAACCTCTACTCGTTTCAATATCCATTGGTTTCAACGAATTATTTTTTATTTACTTGAACTACAGCCTATAGAATCAAATTTTCTGAATTACACACTATAGTCTTAATCGTCTTTTTGTTAAGACATTTACTGCGATTTTTGTTTTGAAGCGTGAGGCATAATAGCGTAAAAAACTGAACAAATTGCTATTACATAAAAAGAATGGAAGAAAAAGCCCACCATATTTAACGCATCTGCTTCACACTGTGTTTGCAGGCCAGAGCAAAAAAAGAACTCCACTACGAATGAAGACAGTACTCCTAAGCCAAAAATTGCCATATAACTGAACAACGGTTTGAGCTTTAGAATTCCAATAATCAGCAAAACAACAACTACTGGAATAACAATAATTAGCGGGGTCTGCATAAATCCCTCTTAGATTGATTTGGCTACTCACAATCCTGTGAAAGAAACTTGGTAGATTACGGCCTGTTAAACCAAATATAAACTGCATACAATTAACAACCAAGTTAGTGATATACCGAGTACTATTTTGAATGTTGGTAACTTAGTTTGTGTTAAGGAATAAATCGCATATGAAGCGGGAATGACAGCGAGACAGCCACCAAGTACTAAGCCTTTAAAAAATCCTGCGATTAGCCCCCCATTCATCTGCAATAAATGCATAAACCCAAGTGACTCCCCAGGCTACAAAGCAAAATGAAAGCAATAACTTGGCTATTCTGACTTTTACCTTTACATCTTTGCTTTTCATAAATATCCCGTTAGATAGTTTCCAAAGGTAAATAACGACTTAACATTGTGCCTTCCCTAGGGAAGATGCAGTCGTGAGACGTACTTGGCTGATTTGTAAGGCCAACATCTATTTTGAAAGCACATGGCTTGTGGTTACCTGAGCCATGTTGTCTATTTCATCAGCTTTACTACGCATTGTTTGAAAGGCTCTACTTTCGCACTTAATTCAGGGGGGAGTATTTCGGTACCGTCTGTTAAATCTAGAATGCCTGACACTACTGGTTTGTCAGCTGTCGTATCTATCTTAGCATTTATGGTCATGGAAAAGTTGTAGCCGCTTGGGAGTAGAGATGCGCATTTTTGGACTGAATTTAAGGGAGCTGGGTTACTGAATGATTGAAAGGCTAACAGTGAAGATAGCAAAGTGGCTGAGCCAATAAAAAAAGCTTTTTTGTTCATGGTAATTCCTTTTAACGTATTTTGCTGTCTCAAACTTCGACCTTAACTGATCTACAAAGTTCTGTAGCTAACGTCGCAGCGAACGTGCTCATTGGCTTGATAATCATTGAGTCTCCTCCCTATCAGCATAAACTGAGTTTATCCTAATAGGCGACCAAACCAAGGGAGAAAACTCAATGAACTTTTATACTAATACACATCCGTACTATTGTGGAATCGATCTTCACACAAGACTGCTCTATGTCTGCATTATTGATAATGAAAACAATATTCTCGTTCACGAAAAAATCGATGATTCACCCGACAAACTGTTAGCGCTTCTAAAACCTTATCTGGGCAATATTGTTGTTGGTGTGGAATGTATGCACTGTTGGTATTGGGTGTCTGACTTTTGTGAAGAGCACAATATTGATTTTATTCTTGGCCATGCGCTTTACATGAAAGCCATTCATGCCGGTAAAACCAAAAATGATAAGATTGATGCACTTAAGATTGCCAAGCTCATGCGTGGTGGCAATTTCCCGTTAGCACATGCCTATTCAAAAGAGCACCGCTCAATTCGTGATGCGCTTCGCCGTAGAACCCACATAATGAGGATGAGCGCACAGCTGAAAGCGCACGTTGCCAGCACAGTTAGCCAGTACAACTTGCCCGCATTAGAAACGCGGTTAGATTTAAGAAACTCACCTGATAGAGAAAAGATGCGCCACTTTTTTCCAGACGAAGCTGTGCAAAAGAGCATGGATTTAAATCTAAATATAATCGAAACAATGGTGAGTGAGCTCTACAAAATTGAACATTATGTAAAGACTCAGGCACAAACACACCGTGCAACAGATTTACATATCCTTAAGTCGTTTCCAGGTATCGGAAAAATTTTAGCCCTGACCATTTTGTATGAAGTTGGCGATATTAAGCGGTTTTCATCAGTTCAGAAGTTTGCCTCGTATTCACGGTTAGTGAAATGCAAAGCTGAGTCGGCCGGTAAAACACGCGGTACGCAGGGGAATAAGATTGGCAACGCACACCTGAAGTGGGCATTCAGTGAAGCAGCGGTGTTGTACCTCAAAGGTAATGACAACGCCAAACGATATTTAGCCAAGCTACAAAAGAGAATGAGCAAGGCGAAGGCCTTATCTGCACTCGCTCATAAAATCGGGCGATGTGCTTACTTTATGTTGAAGAACCAGCAGGTATTCGATGAAGAACGTTTTTTAAACGGGTAAGTCGCACAGTGGCATGAGCTGCAACGTCTAACTGGTTAAACAACGAGTATCAACTTATCGCACAGTACTCTGCATCAAGCAGCATCGATAAGTATACCAACAAGTCATAACCTGCTGCGTTTGATTAGACATGCCACTGTTGCGCATCTCTAGCTTTATACGAATTTGCTTACACCTTCTCTGAACCTGATACTAACTGGTCAATACAGCCACTTAGCTTTGAATAGGACAGAGGAAGGTTAACCGATGAATGTCTAGTGCCGTTGCCAGTCAAAAGGAATTGAAAAGCGCAACAATAAGAGCCGGTGACCGGCGCAGCTCTACATGTGTTTGACGTAGGCAATTTGCCTAACATCAGCCATGACAGACGAAGTAAACGAGTTCTAAAAAGGCAACGGTATTGATCTTGAAATAGTGGTCAAGGGACTATCTTTTTTCATTGACGGCCCGGAGGCTCATATGTGTTATGCGCTATTGACTTACAACGCGCAAGTACCATAATTAGGTATATATTGGTACTTGGAGAAATCAGATGGCTAAAAACACCAGCATTACCCTTGGAGACCATTTTGATGGCTTTATTGCTAGCCAAATTCAAACTGGTCGGTATGGTTCAGCAAGTGAGGTGATTCGTTCAGCTCTTCGCTTGCTAGAAACACAGGAAACCAAATTAAACACTCTGCGTCAATTACTTGTAGCAGGTGAAGAAAGCGGCGAGACTGAATACGACCTTGAGCACCTGATATCAGAACTAGACGGTGAATTAAAAGAGTGAAACCATTTAAGTTAACCGTACTAGCAAAATCAGATCTAAAAGATATTGCATTGTTTACGCAACGGAAATGGGGCCGAGAACAGCGTAATGTATATCTTAAACAATTCGACGATTCATTTTGGATGTTGTCTGAAAATCCTGATATTGGTAAAAGCTGCGATGAAATAAGGGATGGATACAGAAAATTCCCTCAAGGTAGCCATGTTATTTTCTATAAACAAACAGGCAGTCAGGAAATTCTGATCACAAGAATCCTTCATAAAAGTATGGATGTAAATCCTGTACGCTTTGGCGCATAACGCCGTGCTCACCGGCGAATTTGGAGCGCAGCGGAAAATTTGTCCGTGTGCAGCACTTTGTTATGCATTGTCATTAGGTTTTCTGTTCTCTTTCAATAGCCACATCTAGCGCTTCCCGAATTCG